>CALUZP010000069.1 GCA_944325325.1 uncultured Desulfovibrionaceae bacterium | reverse complement strand
CGACATCCAGGTGGGCGCACCCACGGTGACCTATGAGGAAGACGGCATCATCATCGACTTCCCCGTCAAGGAAGGGACGCAGTATAAAATCGGTGAAGTCACCTTTTCCGGTGATCTCATCGACACGTCCGAAAAGCTGAATGAACTTATCCAGCTTGATGACCAAAAGGAAAACAAAGGCTATTTCGCGCTGTCTGTCATGCAGGATGACGTCAAAAAACTGACGGACTACTATGCCGACTACGGGTATGCGTTCGCTTCTGTCAACCCCGTGACGCGGCGCAGCGGCGATGACGTCATTGACATTGAATACCGTATCGACAAGAAGCAGAAGGTCTACATCCGTCGCGTCACTACAGAGGGCAACATCCGTACCCGTGACAACGTCATTCTGCGTGAAATGCGTCTGGGCGACGGCGATTTGTTCGATGGCGCCAAGATCCGCCGTTCAAACGAACGGTTGAACCGCCTGCGTTACTTCTCTGCTGTCGACACGGAAGTCTTGCCTACCGATCAGCCTGACGAAGTCGATCTGAACGTCAAGGTCAAGGATGATCAAACCGGCATGATCATGGGCGGTGTGGGCTATTCCACCTATTACCAGTTTGGTGTGACAGCCAGCGTGCAGGAACGCAACCTGTTCGGCAAGGGGTATCTGCTCGGGCTCCAGGGCTTTGTATCCGGCCGCAGTACCTCCGTGGATATGAGTTTCATCAACCCGCGCCTGTACGACACGGATCTCGGCCTCACCTACAACGCCTATGTCATCCGCGACGAATGGGACGATTTCCGCAAGAGGACCGTCGGTAACACCATCAGACTCAGCTATCCGATCGGTGAATATACCTCGGTGGGCGTCGGATACCGGCTTGACCAATACAACCTCTACAACATTCCGGAAAGTGCGCCCCGCTCCTACAAGGATTACGAAGGCGACAACCTTTCCAGCGTTGTCAGCGCCCGCGTGACCTACGATTCGACCGACAGCCGCGAACGCCCCTCAAAGGGTTATATCTTCCGGGCATATGCCGAATACGGCGGCGGCGGCCTCGGCGGTAACGACAACTTCTTCAAGCCCATGGGTGAAGCACAGGGCTTCCATACCCTGTTCGGCAACAAGGATCACATCTTCCACTGGCGTGGCCGCCTCGGTGCCGTGTATGAAAACTCAAGCAAGACCATTCCGGTATTCGACCGCTTCTTCATCGGCGGTATCGACAGCATCCGCGGTTACGACAGCGACGACATCTCACCCCGCGATCCCGTATATGGCGATGAAATCGGCGGTGACCGAATGGGCTTCCTGAACCTCGAATATATCTGGACCGTGGATCCCGAGCTTGGGATCGCGCTGGTGCCGTTCTTTGACATCGGCTTCCAGAACGACTCCAGCCAGGATTCCACCTTCAGCAACTACAAGAAATCCGTCGGTCTCGAATTGCGCTGGCGGTCGCCCATGGGCGACCTGCGCTTCGCCTACGGGTATCCTCTCGACAAGAGTGTCACAGGAGAAAAGCTCAACGGCCGCTTTGAATTCTCCATGGGACAGAACTTCTAACCCCACTGGCGGCTGCGCAGAGGCCTTTCTGCCACCGCGCAGCCGCCGGATCCCCAACGGGCCGGATCATCCTCATGGCCCGATGGCCGGAACTCCTTCTGTTTGCAGGACATTCCGGCCGTAGACCAAAAACGCCGGAAGGGCAGAAGCCCTTCCTTTCCGGGGTGTTATGCGCCAACGAGTTTTCCTGTGCATCAGTCTGCTATGCCTGCTGACGACCGTCTGGGCAGGCACGGCGTTCTGCGCTCCCGCGTCGCTGGAAAACCGTTATTACACTGCCCGTGATCGTCTCAACGCTCTGCAAAAGGACGACAAGCGCAACAAATTCCGTCAGCCATGGATTGATCTGGGCGAAACGTTTGACAAGCTGCACGCCTCAAATCCCAAGCACAGGCTGGCATCCACTATCCTCTATCGGGCGGCCAAGTCGTATGACGGACTCTCCCGCCGTTCCTTCAACGCCGGAGACGCCAACGAGGCCATTACACGCTATAACAGGGTCGCCAAAGACTACCCCACCAGTGTACTGGCCGACGACGCGCTCCTGGACGCGGCGACACTTCAAAGAGATCTGCTCAAAGATCCGGCCGAAGCCCGGGAAACGCTTGAGCGCCTGATCAAAGAATTCCCTAAAGGCGACATGGTCCCCAAAGCCAAAACCATGCTCAGCGCCCTGCCCAAAACGGCCGGCACAGCCTCTGATGCCTCCCCCCCAGGCGTTTCCAGCGCATCCCGAGATGACGATGAAGCAGATTCAGGCATTCCCTCCGCCACTGCCAGACTGACCCGCATCATCTGGGATCCGCAACGGACAACAACGCGTCTGACCATCAAGCTCGACCGCCCGGTTGCCTGGGCGCTCTTCTCACAGCGGCTCAATGCACAGAAAGACCAGCCTGCACGGCTGATTCTTGAGCTGCCCGGCACCACACCGCGCAAAGATCTGTTTGGCGCACGCATCAACAAGGGCCTGCTCAAAGGCTTCCGCGTCGATCTGCAAAGCGACGGAACCACACAGGTCCGTTTTGACTTCACCACATTCAAACGTTTTGCCGTCAACGTTGCCAAGGACGGCAGTTCGCTTGTCATTGACGTAACCAACAACCAGAACGGTCTGAAAAAAGGCAAGTCCGTCGGCAGCACGATCTACTCGCCACAGCGGGCCAGCCTGGCCAAATCCCGGGCTACCACAGACATCGCCCGCCAGCTCGGGCTCAGCGTGCGTACTATTGTACTGGACGCCGGACACGGGGGCAACGACCCCGGCACGATGCACAACGGCATCCGTGAAAGCGCCCTCACGCTTGACATGAGCAAGCGCCTCAAGGCCCAGCTCGTCAAACGAGGCTTTACTGTACGCACGACACGCGATAAGGACGGGCGTCTTTCCCTGGGTGAACGGGTACGCTTTGCCAATGCCGTCAAGGGGGATCTTTTTATTTCGATCCACGTCAATGCCAACAAGAACAGCAAAATTGCCGGATTTGAAACGTATTTTCTGAATTTTGCGAGCAGCAACAGCGCTGCGCGTGTGGCCGCCGTGGAAAATGCCGTAGGCGATCGCAACCTCGGCTCACTGGAGGGTATTCTTGCCGATATCGTGCTTGGTGCACGCACGCAGGAATCGCGCCATCTGGCCAATAGCGTACAACGTCATACACTGCGCCATCTGAAACGCGGAAACTTCGTCACAAAGGATGGTGGCGTGCGCTCTGCACCTTTCTTTGTACTCATGGGATCAGGCATGCCCGGCGTTCTGATCGAGCTCGGGTACTGCACCAATCCCAGCGAGGCCAAGCGGCTCAAACGCAATGACTACCTGAACGCCCTGGCTGTCGGCATTGCTGACGGCATCGCCGCTTATGCCGAGCAGTTGAACCCCTGATCCGCATGCGTCATGCAGCAGGCTCTGCACAGCATGACGCCAGTACACTCCTCCCCTTCCTGTACCATCCCCGCAGCGAACAGTCCCCCGGTTCCATGCCGGACGCCCCTGGAGCGTTTTGCCCTTGAAAAAAGCAGAACGAGGCGGCAGCACAGCGCCGCCCGGCCAACAGTGCGCGGAAAAAAACCACTTTTTCGCGAAACGACAGGCCGTATGCTTTGCAACGCGAAACGTTTCAAAACTGAAAAGGCTCTAAAGGCAGCTTCTGCACATTGACAGTCGACGAGGAGTGCTGTTGCAGCGGCATGCCTGCCCGGGACATCAGTCCCCGCTTCTCAAGCGGAATTTTGTGCAGCAGGCGCCGCTGGCGCTCCGGTGTTGCCTCTGTTGCCCACAAACTTGTCAGAGCATGAGACCGTTTCCCCAGAAACATCCAATTCCAGGCACACAGGGCTGTACAGTCTGCCTCTCCGGCAATGGCGCCGTATTCTTCGGTGACGCAGGCCATTCCTGCGCCCCTGACGTGGGATTGCCCGCAACACTCCGCTGCTCTAACGGCCAGGCGCAGCATGACACCAGCTGCCTGCCGTCTCCATGTCCCTTCAGCATCTCCTTTCAACAACAGGCGTGCCAGATGCTTACAGACATGCGGCTATGCCCCGCCGTGCGCCTTCGTCAGCACAAAACAGCATTTTCTACAAAAACAGCAACTGAACGAGCTGGTAGCAGGCCAGCCCCATAACTCCCAGGGCAAACGCCGTCCGCAACGGTGCCACAGGCATCCAGGTGCAGTGGCTGAGCCTGGCCCCCAAGTACGCCATCAGGATGCTGGAAGCCAGCAGGCTTACCATCCCCGGCAAATAAATGAACCCCAGGCTGTATGCTGGAAGATCCGGCCTGCCCCAGCCACTGACGGCGTAGCCTATGGCCCCTGCGGCACAGATGGGCAGACTCAGTCCCGCGGCCGTCCCCACTGCCTCCCTCCACTCAATAGAAGCCCACGCAAGCACGGTCACGCACAGCATCGTTCCTGCAACGCCGGCAAGGCTTGAGACAGCCCCTATGACAAAGCCAGCCACAGCCAGAACACGCACAGGCAGGTCACGCCCTGCAACCTTTCTGCCCGTCTGAAGGACACGAATGCTCGTGCAAAAAATAAAGCATGCGAAAAAACACCGCAAAAATGTCTGGGATAAATAAGGAGCGAGCAGGGCGCCGCCAAAGGTGCCCACGATAATGCCCGGCGTCATGAGCCTCCAGAGATCGATGCGCATGGAGCCATAGCGCAGATGGCCCCAGCAGCTGGAAAACGTTGTAAACAGGATTGTTGCCAGTGAGGTCCCGAGCGCCAGCTGCTGAATCATGGCTCCACCAATACCCTCCCTGACAAAATACGCATGCAGCAGCGGCACGATGATGACCGCGCCTCCAACCCCCAGCAATCCAGACAGCAGTCCGACAAAACAACCGCCGACCACCAGCAAGGCAACACTTGAAATCATGTCTGTTCTCCCTCACCCCCAAAAGCCTTGCCTCTGCACTGACTCAAAAGTCAAGTTTCAAGTCCGGCAATCAATCCGGCCTTGAGGCATGCACCGGCTTCTATGCCACAAGGAGGTCTCAGGGATGCCCTGCACAGCGCGCGGGCCATCAAGCTGAGCGCCCTGCCATGACTCGCGTTTTTTACGCTGTACGCCGGCCTTTCGTTTCAGGTGTGCCGGGGCCACGCCGCCGTGCACGCCCGGGCGTGCGTGGCAGCCTGCTTACTCCGGCAGACGGGACTCAAGGCAGCGCACGGGCCGAAAAGGCCGCACTTTCACGGAACACAAAGGAAGGCTTGAGTACAAGACTTTCACAGGGAGCGCCAGATAGAAGACAGAGCAACAGGTTCATGGCCTTTTGCCCCAGCAGGTGGACGGGATTTTGCAATGTGGCGAGAGGAATTGGCAGCTGAGCAGCCAGGGGGGTGTCGTTGTAGCCGATCAACGCCATGGAGACGCCAGGGATCAACCCGGCTTCCCGCATAGCCCCCATGGCGCCTATGGCAGCGAAGTCATTGACGGCATACATCGCGGTCAGCTGAGGATGCGCGGCCAGCAGGCGCTGCGCGCTTTCCCGCCCTCCCTGAGTGTCAAAATCTGCATGAATAATGCGATCTGCCGGTATGGGGTAACCGGCCTCTCTATAAAAGTCAGTGAAGCCTTCAGTACGATTTTTCCCGGTAGACGTAAACTCAAGACCACCCAGCACAGCGACCTCACGGTGTCCCTGCGAAAACAGAAATTCTGCAGCCTGGCGACCTCCGTCCCTGTCATCGCAGGTGACGGAAAGATAGTTGCCAGCCTGACGCAAGGCCAGGACAAAAGGGATATTCAACGCCTCGAGAAACGCCAGAGACTCCTCAGTGGTATGCATGTCGCCAAGAATCAGTCCGTCGACGCGACGTGCCATGGCAAGCCCCAGCTGGCGACGCTGGCGCTCCGGCTTGTCATAACTGTTTGTTACGTAGGCGAAATATCCGTTGTCCATGGCGGTATCTTCGATCGCCTCATAAATCGTTGCCCAGATAAAATCGGACAACCGGGGCACAGAAACGCCAATCAACTTGCTTCGCTGAGTCCGCAGGGTGATGGCGTGGGGATTTGGCGTATAGCCATACGCTGCTGCGAGGGAACGGATTTTTTCGACTGTCGCCTTGGAAGCTGCCTTGCGGGCAACATCCTCGTTGCCACTCAGCACCCGCGAAACCGTAGAGAAGTGAATCCCTAACTGATCTGCGATAAAGCGCACAGTGCAGTGTGTAGATTTTTTCATGGCAAGGGTGTTGTTGTAAGTAACTAAGCCAACAGGCTCCGCCTTCGAGAGAAGTAATAATTTATATCAAAAAATTTCTCCTTCTGGGGAAAAAAACTTGCCAAACCCAACCGGTTGTGTAAATACTAAACACACATTACCCAACCGGTTGGGCTCCTCCATAGCATCTGGTCACCATACGCCATCCTGTATTCCTGCGAACACCGCGGGATAACCGGACATACGGAGGAACGATGCCCCCTCATATTGTTGTTGTCACCACTGGCGGAACCATCGCCATGCGCTATGACCCGGCAAAGAAAGGCGACATCCCCGCTGTTGCCGGCCAGGAACTGATCACGGCCGTGCCTGCCCTTGCCGGCGTTGCCAGTCTGGAGGTGGTGGAGTTTGCCAACATCCCCAGTTTTCACATGACGCCTGCCATCATGCTGCGTCTGGCCAGGGTTGTGGAAGCACTGCTCAGCCGTGCCGATGTTGACGGCGTTGTTGTCACTCACGGCACCGACACCCTGGAAGAAAGCGCTTTTTTCCTGGATTGCTATCTGCCTCCGGGCAAGCCGGTGTGTTTTACCGGAGCAATGCGCAACAGCGGACACGCCGCACCTGACGGCCCCTACAACATTCTCGCGGCAGTCAGGGTTGCAGCATCCCCGGACCTGGCAGAGCAGGGGGTGCTGGTTGTCATGAACGACGAAATTCATGCCGCCCGATATGTCACCAAAACACATACTGCCAGCGTAGCAACATTTGCCTCGCCGTTCTGGGGACCTCTGGGACATATCGAGGACGACACGATTCTTGTCCGCCCGTTCCTTTCCCGTCCGAAGCCTCTGCGCCCTGAACGTCTGCCTGAGCCGGTACCAATTCTTAAAGTTTATACGGGGATGGATTCGGCATTTCTGGAAGCTGTCAGATCCATGCGGCCAGCCGGCCTGATTCTGGAAGGTTTTGGAAGAGGCAACTTTCCAGCCGATATTGTCCCTTTTGCCCGGCAGCTGCTTGACGACGGCGTGACCATCATCGCGGCCTCCCGGGTTCCAGCAGGGCGCACGCTGGGCGTGTATGCCGCAGAAGGCGGTGGTGCACAGCTGTGTCAGCTTGGCGTTTTGTGCAGTGGCCAGCTCAACAGCCAGAAAGCGCGCATCCTGTTGCTGCTCGCACTGGGACTCGGCCGCGATCGGGCATGGATCGCCGGCTGCTTCAGTGAAGGGGAGACACTACGGGCCTGCTCCATCTGATTCCCATAACCTGAAAACCACAGGAGGTTCTCATGGCGAAGGAAATTCTCTGCGGATATGGCGTTGACGTTGATGCTGTAGCCGGCTGGCTTGGTTCCTACGGTGGCGAAGATTCCCCCGACGACATTTCCCGCGGTATGTTTGCTGGTGAAGTTGGTGTGTACAGGCTCTTAAAAATGTTTAAAAAATTTGGCCTTGCCACAACCTGGTTCGTCCCTGGTCACTCGGCGGAAACCTTTCCGGACGCCATGAAGGCTGTTGTTGACGCCGGGCATGAAATCGGGGTGCATGGCTACAGTCACGAAAATCCTCTGGCCATGACGCCGGATCAGGAAGAAATTGTCCTCGATTACTGCATCGACATCATTACCAGACTGTCTGGCAAACGGCCCACCGGCTATGTGGCCCCCTGGTGGGAGTTCAGCATGGTCACCAACGAGCTGCTGCTGAAAAAAGGCATCAAGTATGACCACAGTCTGATGCACAATGATCATCATCCCTACTATGTCCGGGTAGGCGACAGCTGGACCAAAATCGACTATTCCAGGGAGCCCCATGAGTGGATGAAGCCTCTGGTCCGCGGTGAAGAAACCGATCTTATCGAAATTCCGGCCAACTGGTGCCTGGATGATCTGCCGCCCATGATGTTCATCAAAAAATCCCCGAACAGCTACGGCTTCACTAATCCCAGGGATATTGAGGACATGTGGCGGGCGCAGTTCGACTATGTCTACCGTGAATATGATTATGCCGTGTTCCCCATGACGATCCATCCCGACGTTTCTGGCAGGCCTCATGTCATCATGGCACTGGAACGCCTTACACAGCATATGCTTTCCCATCCTGGCGTCCGCTTCGTGACCATGGACGAAATGGCAGACGATTTCAGAAAGCGCTGCCCCAGGAAATAACCGTAACGGACGGCGGAAGGGTTCCTCCCGCCGTCCCTTGTTCCTTAAAAGCAACCAACCGGAGTCACTCATGTGCGGACTATGCGGTATTTTTGGCGAGCGCACCCACTGGTCAACGCAGGGTGTAAGCAGAGGTACCTCGCGCCGGCAACGTTTTTTCCGTCTTCAGGCCATCAACAGGGTTCTGTCTCTGGTCCACTACAGCATCCGGGATTTTTCCGGCACGGATTATGTGCTCTGTTCTCCCACGGGAGCACAGAGCATGGTCAGGGAAATGGGACAGATGTGGCAGGATCTTGAAAAAATGCGCGGCCGCCCCCTGGATCCTCTTGATGAGGCGACGCTGCAAGCCATGCAGGGACGCAACCCATGAGAATGACACATGAAGAAGACGCCATCCCGGTCGGAATTCTGACCGGTTTCCTGGGTAGCGGCAAGACCACCGCCCTGCGCCGGATCCTTGAGGCCGAAGCGTTCGGAGACAGCGCTGTCTTAATTAATGAATTCGGTGAAGTAGGGCTGGATCACATCCTTGTGGGCGAAATATCCCCTGACGTGGTGCTGCTCAACAGCGGCTGCCTATGCTGCACGCTGCGCGGCGAGCTGCGGGACGCCCTTTCGTCCCTGCTCACTCGCAGAATTCGGAAAGAAGTCCCTCCGTTCAAAAGGGTCATCGTCGAGACTACGGGCATCGCCCAACCCTCGCTTATCCTGTCCACCGTTTTCGCAGATCCGCAGATCCGCCATCACTATACGGTTGGCGACGTAGTCACCACTGTAGATGCCGTGCACGCCCCAAGCCAGTCCCGTCAGGAAGCGGTATGGCTGGAGCAGGTTGCCTCCGCCGACGATCTGCTGATTACCAAAGCCGACTGCGTCGGAGCGTCTGAACTCAATGAAATCAACGTGTTGCTGGACAAGGCAAACCCCACAGCAAGACGCCTGGACGTCCACTCAAACGCCGTGCTGGAGCTGTTTGCGCTCCGGCAGCGGGGTGAAGAGGCGGAAAGAGCAAAACGCAGGCGACTGACGGCCCTGTCCATGATTCCGCAGCAGCCCCACGACAAACCGCACTATACGTCAGTCGCCACTGCGCGAATTGTTGCAACAACGCCTGTAGACTGGGAATCCTTCGGCGTATGGCTGTCCATGCTGCTTCACGCCCACGGCCATAATATCCTGCGCGTGAAGGGCTTGCTGTATATTGAAGAAAGCGACGGTCCCGTCGTCATCCAAGGCGTACAGCATGTCATTCATCCGCCAGAACATCTGGCGTCATGGGAAGGGCTGGCCAGGGCAACGGATCTCGTATTTATTCTTCGTGGCCTTGATCCGGATCTGATAAAGCGATCCTTTGAAGTGTTTGTCCGCCGGACCGACAACTGATCCTGATCCGGCAGCAGGGCAGGGCTGCTATCTGTCTATATATGCAGGCGCGTCTCCGGAACTAGAGCTGGAGGCTCATGGCTTTTCATCAGTCAGCACAGCCCGTTGTCTGATTCCACCAAACGCTACAGCCCCGCAGGCGTGCATACGCGAAAGAGCCCGGCTGTCACTGCACTTGGCAGAAAACGGAGAATCCCTCCCCCCTTCTGCCTGCTGATGCACTGCAATATTTTCTAATGCGCTTTGGGTGGACTGTCTGACAATGTCAGCCGGGCCATTTTCAAGGAAGTATCAGAAAAGACGCCCAGAGTCAGGCGCTTCTTTTTTCCGGCAAAGTAGAACGTAAACCGCCAGGAGCGTCCGGCTCAACGTTGAGTCCCCCGCCATCTGACTTCATGGCGACGTTTTTGCCACGCTTCGCCCGCTTGTACACTTCCCGCAAAAACAATGTCCGTTATTAAGGCCATAGCTCCCCCGTAGTGCCATTTGGGGCAGGCCATCCCAAAAGAACAGGAGTATGGCACTAAAAATGGCACTATTTTAGTGCCATGTCCAGAAAGAACATGCAATGACGTGAAAGGCTGAACCATAAAAAAAGTAAAGCCCCATAAGGTGTTATGGTACCTTATGGGGCTTTTTGAAAGCATTTATTGGTGGCCAAGGCGGGACTCGAACCCGCACGCTCCTTACGGAGCAGGAGATTTTAAGTCTCCGGTGTCTACCATTCCACCACTCGGCCAGAACTCTGCATACGCAGGCTATTCTAATCCCACTCGCGCTTGTCTTCAATAGGCCGGATCTGCGGGGGCAGGGTGCCCGGCGCCAAAATCTTGAGCTCCGGACGCAGCTTGATGCGTTCACGGAACAGATGCAGCAGCTCGTCTTCCTGATGGAAATTACTGGCTTCGATGTACAGAATCATTTCATCGATGCCTCCGGGGTTGATGACTTCAATCTGCCATCTCTTGACGTCCTCAAACCGGGCCATGACCTGCTCGACCTGATGCGGATAGACAAACATACCCTTGATACGAGCCGTGGTGTCCACCCGCCCCACAATACCGCCAAGACGGGGACTGGTGCGGCCGCACGCGCAAGGTGCGCGATCAATGAACGAAAGGTCACCGGTAGCCAGACGAATCAGCGGGTAGGTCTTGTTGAACGCCGTGACGACAATTTCGCCAACTTCACCGTCCTTGAGCGGAATCCCCGTATCGGGATGGCAGATTTCCACATAGCAGCGGTTTGAAATATGCAACCCTGTCTTGTGGAAGCATTCATAGCCGATGCAGCCAACGTCAGCCGTGCCGTATCCCTGCCGCAGGATGATGTCGAATTTCTTTTCCAGCTGACTGCGCATTTTTTCCGAAAGACGCTCACCTGTCACAAAGGCCACTTCCTGGAAGAGATCCTTACGCAGGTTAATGCCCTTTTGTTCTGCCTTTTGTGCCAGGTGCATCAGAAAACTTGCCGTGCCCACATAGCCGGAGACACGCAGCTTCTGCATAATATCGAGCTGCGTGACAGGATCGGAAGGGCCGGCCGGAATCGAAGCGCAGCCCAGGTTCCGCAGGGGTTCTTCAAACATGAGTCCGGCAGGGGAGAGATGATAGGTAAACGCCACCTGCACCACGTCCCCGGGCCTGAAGCCCACGGAATAGAACGCTTCGGTATATCCCCAGTAGTCGTCGTGACGGTCTTCAGGGTCAAAAATGGGACCAGGCGAAAGAAAAATACGCTTCAACTCACCGATATCCTTCGTCAGCAGCCCCCCCAGCCGGGGACCAATCGACTGCAGGAAAATCAGTTCCTTCTTCTTGAGAATCGGAATATGCTTGATGTCGGACAGGGTCTTGAACTTTTCAACATTGAACTGCGCGCGATCAAAGCGTTTCTTTACGTCTTCGGAATACCGGTAGGCGTAAGAAAGCAGCTCCTTAAGCTGGATAAGGCAATATTGGCGGCGTTCGCTTTCATCCAGCACTTCGCGGCGGCTGTAAATGCCTTCTGTCCGGTCTTTGCGGGTCATAGGGAACTCCATGGGTTGATGTATGCTGTCCGGAAAACGCACAGCCTTGTGCATTTTAGATATTACAGCACAAAAACGCAAGTATATTTTTAATATACAATAGATTTCAGTGTATTATATATTATTTCATATCACTGGAACGAGTATGGCGGTTCTTCTTGCCGGCCTTAACAGCCCGAAATAGCAGACGACCTTCAGAACATCCTCCAAACGCCCTGAACGGACATTATATTGACAGAAGAAGAGGGCTGTTGCAGCGTTATCCATTGTCCCTGCCGAATCGGGGATCTTCCTCACAGTTTTCAACGCCCTGTCCCAAAGATACACAGCGAACAGGGCCTATGCCGACAGACGAACAGGATTCCACATGCACAGGACACATTTCTGGAACCGCTATCTTGAAAAAATGCGCGGCATTCCGCGCAAGACGCGTCCCAACGTCCGTGAAGCATCTGCAACATTCTGCTGTGCGTTTGTCGTTGTCTGGGTCATGGCAACGCTGGTTGATCATTTCGTGGATGACTGGACAGGGGTCATGCTGATCCCCTCCTTTGGCGCAAGCTGCATCGTTGTTTTCGGTACGCCGGAATCGCAGTATGCCCAGCCGCGCAATGTTATCCTTGGACATATGATTTCAGCACTGGCCGGAGTCCTGGCTTACCAGTTTGCAGGCTCCACGCCATTTGGCGCAGCTCTGGCTGTAGGGCTGGCCGGGGCAGCCATGCACCTGGCAGCCTCCATGCATCCACCAGGAGGCGCCACGGCACTGCTGGCTGTTATTGGTGACGCAGGTCTGCATGGGCAGGGTCTGGGCTATGTTTTCATGCCGGTAGGCACCGGCGCGACACTGATTGTCGTGTTAGGCATCATCCTGAACAATCTGTGCCTGCATCGCCGGTATCCCACACACTGGCTTTAACAGGACCTTCCCCCTGGATTCTGATTTATTCCAGGATGCCCTCCGCCTGCACGCCCAACGCACGAGGTCTGCAGGGCCCAGCGCCTTACCTCTGCCGCGTCAGAAAAATCTGACAGGGAAGACCCTGCAGACCAGCCCTGTTGTGGTATGCAGTGAAGGACATAACGGATTCACATCAACGACACCATACCGCGTACACAAAACATCACTGGGGCCTGCTCACGGTCTGCTGAGCTGCCAGCCGCAAGCGCCCTCAACCTCCATCGAAAAGGAAGGGGCTATATGGCCTTTTTGAAACATCGGCCCAGGAGACTTCCGGGCGCACGCCGCTTACAGACACTGCTGTCTGAGTCAGCAGTATCAGTTCCCCGGCAAACAGATCTGTCTGCCGAAAGCGCCGAAAACGAGACGGCACCCGCCCTCGCTATCGAAAGCTTGGATGAAGGGGATAAGCAGCCAGGCAACCTCCTGGAGGATATTTTCATGGAGGACGACGAAACACCTCCAGTATCCAGTGCATCTGGGCCAGCCTCGTTACGCGTGGAGTGCGTCGTTCCGCATGGCAAACCAGAACGGCTTGATCGTTTCCTTAGTGCTCAACCCCAACTGACGGACATTTCACGCGAACGCATAAAACAGGCGATCAGGGCAGGGCAATGCCTTCTCGACGCCAGCTCCTGCACTGATCCCTCAACAAAAGTCCGGACCGGCCAACAGATCGCCTTTACACTTATTCCTGATCAATCCTCCCTTATTCCTTCGGCAGGCCCTTTGGAGTGCCTGTATGCCGACGAAGCCATTGCCGTTGTCGACAAGCCTGCCCATCTGGCTGTACATCCATGCCCCAGCTGCAGGGAGGAAACCCTTGTGCACCGCCTGCTGCATCGCTTTCCTCAACTGGCAGCGCTTGGCGGAGAACGCCCCGGCATTGTCCATCGCCTTGACAAGGATACAAGCGGCCTGTTGCTTGTGGCCCTGAACGAATGTGCACGGCTGCGCCTGAGTGCTGACTTTGCAAACAGGAATATCCATAAGGTCTATCTTGCACTGGTTCACGGCACACCACCAGAGTACGGCTCCTGTAACGCGCCGCTCGGACGCCATCCTACAGTCAAGGTCAAAATGGCCGTCTGCGCTGGAGGACGCGAAGCCCTGACGGAGTGGCGCCGTCTGTATGCCTCGCCGGACGGCACCTTTTCGCTGCTGGCGATTCGGCTGCATACCGGCAGAACCCATCAAATCCGTGTGCACATGCAACATATGGGTTATCCCTTACTGGGCGATCCCCTGTATGGCCGGCCACACAGCCCATCAAAGCCCGGAGCCGGCAGCAGTACCGGGAACACAGCACTGCCTCCGCTCACCATTCCTGCATGCTGTACGCGGCAAATGCTGCATGCCTGGCGCCTGCATGCACGACACCCCATCACAGGACAGCCTTTGACCTTTGTGTGCGATCCCCCTGCCGACTTCTGGGATGTCATGCGACAACTGCATGCGCATATGCCACGGCTGGTTGTGACCGGCTGCCCTGGATGCGGTAAATCGGCATTGACTCACGCCCTGGGCGAATCAGGTTATCCCACCTGGAGTGCTGACGCCGATGTGGCCGCCCTCTATGCACCGGAAGGCGAAGTGACCAGTCTCCTTCGCCTTCGCTGGGGCAGCAGGTTTATGAACACAGACGGCTCAGTCAACAAAACGGCTCTGCTTGAAGCCATGCGTGACGACTCCGCCTTTCGCGGCGAACTGGAAGCGATTGTGCATCCGTTTGTATATGCCTCATTGGAACGCTTCTGGCAGTCAGCCGAGGAGCAAAGTGCAGAACTTGCCGTTGCGGAAGTCCCTCTGTGGTTTGAGTCGCAAGGACGCTATATGCGGAAGGGAAAAAGCAAGACAGGAGACGTAGTCGTTGTGGGGGTTGCCTGTAATCGTCAAATCCGCCATGAGAGGCTGCGGATGCGCCGCGGCTGGTCAGAAGAGCTCATTGCCCTGATGGACAGCTGGCAGTGGACGGAAGAAGCCAAGATGGCCGCCTGCGATATTGTTGTCGACAACAGTCACACTCTGGAAGATTTGAAAAAACAGGCCGGGCCTCTGGCCCATGAAGTCCAGCAGCGTGCAGCACAGCAACAACAGCTATGGCAAGCTGCGGTGCGCTCGCAGCTTGAAGAATTGCAACGCCGCCTGAACAAAGAGGCCGAACAGGCTGACAATGCATAAGTGTAAGCGCTCTTTGTCCGGCATGTTTCACATGAAACATGCCGGACAACATTTTTCATCAGCGACGCCCAAATCTGCCTGAATCATTCCACACTTTCTATCCCTGCCATAACATCTGCTGCCGACACACTGGCGGGATTCCCAACACGACACTACTCCTCTCTGTATCTGTACCTAAAAAGACAGCGCTAAGCGGCCGCTCTAAGCTTTTGTCCCCTTAGCCTGCGTCCTTTTCTACTCCCAGGACTTTCAGCAGCCGCGAAAAAGACTATGCAATTGTACGAACGAGATTCGCAGGACAATCTGTCACAGCTACGCCGGGAGTAGTACAAAAAAACTGCCATTCTGTACGATTTGACAGTAACCATTCAATAGTCCTTGGTTCCCGCGCACTCCAGCCGAGCGCGAATGAATCTGTCTCTTCAGGAACGCTTGAACATTCCGCTGCATTCAAAAAAAAAAAAAAAACCA
>CALUZP010000068.1 GCA_944325325.1 uncultured Desulfovibrionaceae bacterium | reverse complement strand
GGTGTGAAGCTGAATATCATTGCCGGCTGCAACCAGGAAGGTTCAGCCCTGGTGGTCCGCAATGAAATCAACTCAATTAAGGATCTTGAAGGGAAAAGCATCGGCACTCCCGGTACCGGCTCCATTCAGGATGCCATGCTTGCCAAACTCCTGCAGGACAACGGCGTCCGTGCGCGCCGCATGTCCATGAAGGTGTCGGATATGCCCCTGTTCCTTGAAAAGGGGGAAGTCGCCGGATTTATTTCTTGGCAGCCGCATGTTGCCCGCGCTGTGGCGCAGAAGTTCGGCAAGGTGCTCTATACATCACACGACATGATGCCAGGTCATCAGTGTTGTGTCCTGGTCACGACCGCTGCCAAGGTCAAGGAAGATCCGGAGCTGGTGAAAAAGTTCATGCAGGTCTATCTGGAAGCGTATCAGTGGTTTTTGGATCATCCGGACGAGTCCGTCCAGATGGTGATGAAGGCGACCGGCATGAGCAACGAAATCATTCGTGAGGCCATGAAGGGCTGTCTGTATCCTGCACCGCCGTATTGCAATGAAAAAAGTATTGCCGACGTGACCGAGGGCCTGATTGCCACAAGGAAAATCATCGCCATCAATCAGGAACAGATTCCAGCATTCATGCAGGAGCTGTACAATCCTTCGATTCTTGAGGAACTGACAGGAACCAAGCGTCCGTAGCATCCAGGTAATGGCGCGATTCCTTTGGGGAAGGGATCGCGCATATCCCAAGCCTGCTTCGGCCTTGTCCTTATCAATGATGCTGAACCATGGACAGAGATTGCACCTACATGGAAGGAGTTTGACCTATGAACAAGTCCAGGCAGCGCATTACGAACTTTCTCTACAACATGCTCAGCCTCGGCGTGGTCATGTTCTTGTGGTATCTGCTTTCCAACTGGCAGAATTCGCCGTACTTTCCACGCTTGTCTGAGATCTGGAATGCATTTGTTACACTTGCGCAGTACGGCGATATTGAAGGTATTTTCCTGTCTGAGCATATCTGGGCTTCTTTGATCCGCATTTTTGCCGGGTTTGCCGTGGCCTGTGCCATTGGCATTCCGTTGGGTCTGGCCATGGGGCTGTGGCCAAAGCTTTATTACCGCACGCGTTCCGTCATTGAACCCATTCGCTTTATCCCGCCGCTGGCCTGGATTCCCATTGCCATCGTGTTCATGGTGGGCTTTAACCGGTATGTCTTTCTGATCTGGCTTGGCGCCTTTTTCCCGATTTTCATCACCACGCTGCTCAGCGTTACCCGTGTCAATCCCGTCCATGTCAATGTGGCCAAGGTCTTTGGCGCCAGTCGGATGTACATCATCCGCAAGATTGTACTCCCCTCCGTGCTGCCTGATATCGCCACGGGGATGCGCGTCGGCCTTGGCGTAGCCTGGATGTGCATCTTGGCTGCGGAGATGATCGGCGGCGAAATGATCGGCGTGGGGCGTCTTATTCTGAAGTATGCGGAACTGCTGAGAATGAGTGAAATTCTTGTGGGGATGGTGATTATTGGCGTAATTGGTTTCATCATGAATGAAATTTTCATCATGGTTGAAAACTACGTCTTCCGCTGGAGATCTGAAGTCTCTATCGACTAGGAGATTGCCAGCCCTTAATCGGAACTTTATTTGATTCCGACATGTTACGGAGGACGTCTATGAGCGAGCATCTTCTGGACGTGCACGTCACAAAGCGGTTTGGGAATATGACCGTGCTGAACGATGTGCGTTTCCATGTCGATAAGAATGAATTTCTGGTCATTGTCGGTCCTACGAGCTGCGGCAAGACGACGCTGGCCAACATCATAAGCGGTATCGATACCGCGTATGATGGGACGGTTCAGCTGCAGGGACAGACCGTCAACCCCAAAGTGCATAACATTTCCTATGTGTTTCAGGAGCCGTCCTGCATTCCCTGGTACACCATGCTGCAGGACGTCACTATGGGGCCCATCATTAAGGGAATGGATCCGTCCAGGGCCGAAGAAATAGGGCGGCGTTGCATCAAACTGGTGGATATGGCCGGGTTTGAGAACTACTACCCGCGCCAGCTCTCCGGCGGCATGCAGCAGCGTGTAGCGATTGCCCGGGCCTATGCCACTTCACCGGACTTGCTCGTCATGGATGAGCCGTTCGGCCATCTTGATGCCCAGACCCGCTATCTCATGCAGATTGAGATTATGCGTATCTGGCATGAAGACAAGAAAACAGTTGTGTTCATCACGAACAATATTGAGGAGGCCGTGTACGTAGGATCGCGCATTCTTGTGCTGAGCAGACTGCCGGCGACCATCAAGGATGAGCACATTATTGATCTGCCATACCCACGGGATCTGACCGATGCGGAATTTTTGCGTATCCGTGAGGCGATCACCCTGCAATGCGAAGCCGTGGACTAGCCGGAGGGAACCATGGAACAGCGTAAGAGCAAGATTCAGATCCGCGGGCTGAGCAAAAAGTTTGGTGACCTTGTCGTGTTAGACCAGCTTAACTTTGATATTTTCGACGGTGAATTCTTGTGCGTTGTGGGGCCGACAGGCTGCGGCAAGACCACGTTCTGCAACGTGGTTACCAACCTGTTGCCGCCGACAGAAGGACAGGTCACCGTGGACAATGAACCCATCAATTACCGGAAGCACAATATTTCGTTTGTGTTTCAGGCGCCGTCCTGTCTGCCCTGGCGCACTGTCTGGGATAACGTGAAGATTGGCCTTGAGATCAGGGGAATTCCAGAAAAGGAATTGCGCGAACGCGTTGCCGACGTGCTTGATATTACAGGGTTGACACCCTACAAGGATTTTTTCCCCAATCAGATTTCTGCCGGCATGAAGCAGCGTGTAGCCATTGCCCGCGGTTTTGTCACCGAGCCCGATATGCTTCTGATGGACGAACCTTTTGGGCAGCTCGACACCAGTACCCGCTTTCATATTGAAAATTCCCTGATTAAGCTCTGGGAACGTAAAAAGCAGACAATCATCTTTGTGACGCACAACCTGGAAGAAGCCGTATATCTGTCGGAGCGTGTTCTGGTGCTGACGCCCAAACCGGCCAGGATCAAGCAGGAAGTGTCGATTACGCATCTGCCGCACCCCCGAAATATTGCCGATCCCGAATTTGTGCGCCTGCGTCGTCTGATTACAGATCTCGTACGCTGGTGGTAGGAGAACGCCTTGTGCTGTTGTGCCAGAACTCTTTTGAGATGCCGTCAGCCCAAAATGGCAAGGTGCCCGTTTAAGGAGGAAGACGCGGAGTTTCTGTGTGCTCAGCCAGAATATCGTTGCCATGCCAGCAGAGAGGTGTTGTAGCATACCTGAGTTGTTACCGTGTGGCCTTTCCCGCCTGATGCCGTTTTTTATGTTTGCCGGGAAAGGCCTTTTCCTGTTATTTTCGCCATAGAACCATGGTTGTTTCTGCCAGAAGCCGGTGACAGCGCTTCTCTCCCCTTGAGTGTGAGGGGCAAAGCAGATTGCTTTGTGCTGTGCCGCACGGCGTGACGTCTGCCTGGCGAGTCAGGCCGCTGGCCCCTTACTTTGTAACATGCCGTACATGCAGAGTTGTTTCTTGTGAAAACAGTCTTCTGTTCAGTCAGATGACTATTGAGGGCAGCCGTTCATAGCACTGCGTCGTGTTGTGTGGTCCAGCAGCATGTTTTTTATCTGGACAGGGGCAACCGGTTCCCTGCTCGGTGAAGTTGTCTGAAACAGGTTTCTATGGGGCTGCAGGTGAAATTGTTGACAGGGGGAATGGAGAATGTCGGAAGATTTGCCCCGTCTCAGCAATCAGTTCTTGCGCGGGTGTTACTGCCGTCAGTTTTTTGAACTGCTGCAGACAGGCATTTGCGTCACAGATTATGATGGAACCATCCGTTTTATTAACGATTCGTATGCAAAAAGCTTTAAAATGGATCCTAAAACGACGGTGGGAAGGAACATCTGCGAATTTTTTCCTAACTCAGCACTGCTGAAGGTTATCCGATCGGGGGTTGCGGATCGCCGGGTTCCCTTTGAATGGGAAGGCGTCAAAGCGTTTATTTCCCGTTTTCCTATTTACGATGACGGCAGGATCGTCGGTGGGCTCATTGAAATGTATGCCCGGGATATTGACGAGCTGGAACGTCTTCTGGGGCGTATCCAGCAGTTGCAGCAGAAGGTCACCTACTACAAGACTAAAACACAGGGACTCTCGGGGGCGGAATATTCTTTTGAAGATATTGTGGGCACCAGCTATCCTATGCAGCTCCTTCGCCAGCAGGGGGAAAAGTTTGCCCGGGGAAGTGAGCCCATTCTTTTGACAGGCGAAAGTGGTACAGGCAAGGAACTGGTAGCGCATGCACTGCATGCCGCCAGCCCCCGCAGCGATGAAGTGTTTGTGCGTGTTAACTGTGCAGCACTTCCTGCAGAACTGATGGAATCGGAACTGTTTGGTTATGAAGAAGGGGCGTTTACCGGCTCGCGCAAGGGCGGGCAGATCGGCAAGTTTGAACTGGCGGATGGAGGGACTATTTTCCTTGACGAAATTGGTGAGCTGCCCTTGATCATGCAGGCCAAACTCCTTCGGGTGCTGGAACGTGGTGAGATTCAGAAGATTGGACGCAATGAGGCTATTTTTTCTGATTTTCGTTTGATTTCAGCGACCAACCGTAATTTGTCGGATATGGTGCAGCAGGGGCGGTTCCGGGCAGATCTGTATCATCGTCTGAATATCCTGCATCTGCATATTCCCGCCCTGCGCGAACATACGACGGATATTCCCGTCTTGACCGCGTATCTGCTGCGGCAGCTGGAGCGCACCACGCCTCAGCGGGGCATCAGTGTGGACGAAAAGGCGTTTGAAGTGCTGCGCAGGTATGACTGGCCGGGCAATGTGCGGGAATTGAAGAACGTGTTGACGTTTGCGTTATATTCCATGGAAGCAGGCTGTACGGTCATCGGCGCACGCCATCTGCCTCCCAACCTGATTGAAAAAAGCCTGCAGCTGGCCGACAGATCAAAGGCAACCCTGCACGATACACAGATGTGGAGCATGCGGGAAGCCATCAGTGCCGCCCTAATTCGTAACAACGGCAATAAAAGTCGGACAGCGCGGGAACTCGGTATTTCTCGGACGGAGCTGTATAAGAAGCTGAAGAAATTTTCACTGTGACTAGAGCGCCTCTAGGCAGAGTCTGCCGGAAGACGGTGCCTTTCTTGCCACTGCAGGTGCGTACAGTATGCGGTGCGCCAATACCAGACAGGAAGGGGGCTGCCGGGCTAACAGTGCCGTGTGTGGCCGCCTGCCGAACGCTCCCGAGCGCCCCGAGTGTGGCATGCCCGAACTGCATGAGGTAAAGGCCAGAGCGTTTGTGCTGCAGACTCCCGCTTCCTGGCTGCCAGGCGATACATGTGTTCTTCGTAATCTTCGCTCCATCCCTGTTTTTTACAGGTTGCTCTCGCATAGTCAGTTATGAGGAATGCGCGGGGACATTTTGTGCTGCCTGACTCCCCCCGTCTCCCTGTAAGGTCGCTGACGGATGTGTTATATATGGTACGACATCGTTCAGATTGATAATTAATAAAATAAGTTTGTTATGTATGACAGAATCGAGCTGCATCGCCAGCGCTGTTTAAGGCGTTTCGATGGGCTTTCACGTCTACTTCAGCTTGCCGGCGTAGGTTCTCGTTGTCTTTGAGGGTGTTGATCAGTGCCAGAAGGTCCATATGGTATTCGGCCTGGCGTTTTGGGAACCCTAGCGGGAGAGTTTGACGAGGGTCTTTAAAGGCTTTCCCTGCAGGTATCCGGCGGAAGGGGAAACAAGGCCGTCTGTTTCGGGCAGGTCAGGTTCAGGGGGCCTCTGGTGGCGCGTTGCCTGAGCCTGCCGGAGAAAGCATGCAGGCCTGTCAGCCCTGCTCTTGGAGCAGACCATGTGCCTTCAAGGGCGTGCTGCAGACAGCAGAAGGGGGAAGAGGACAGCCTCCTGGTCAGCAGGGCGTCGCTCTTCCCCCAGAGAGAGGGCTGGCATCCGTCAGGATGAACCAGACATCTACTGATTAAGCAGGGCGCTGGACATCATCAGCTTGATCCGGTTGATCTGGTTGGCTTCACTTGCGCCGGGATCGTAGTCGAGCGCGATGATGTTGGCGTTCGGGTAACGGCGCTTGAGCTCACGAATCACGCCCTTGCCAGTGATGTGGTTGGGCAGGCAGCCGAAGGGCTGGACGCAGAGGATGTTGTTGACGCCGCTTTCAAGCATTTTGACCATTTCTGCGGTCAGCAGCCAGCCTTCACCGGCCTGGTGCCCCAGTGAAACAAGTTGTGTGACCTTTTTGCGAAGCTTGCTGAAACGCTCCGGCGGTGTGAAATGACGGCTCAGCTTGAAGGCCAGGCGCATGCCGAGGCGGGTCAGCTCCAGCAGGGCAATAGCCGTCAGCGCGTCCCGGCTGGCTTTGCGTGAGCCGCCCAGCTGCTTGTAGGAAAAGACATGATCGTAGAGCGTGTAGAGGATGAAGTCGGCAAGGTCAGTTGAAACCACTTCGCCACCTTCGCGCTCCACAGTCTGTACCGCATGGTTGTTGGCGTCCGGATGGTATTTGAGCAGGATTTCGCCCACAATGCCCACACGGGGTTTGCGTTCTTCCGTTGTCAGCGGAAGGCGGTCAAACTCGCGGACCATGGTGAAGATGTTCCGTTCGAACTGCAGGATGCTGCCCGAGATGATATTTTCCTTGGCCTTTTCCACCCAGCGCTCAACGAGCCGGTCGGTACTGCCGGGTTCCTGTTCGTAGGGGCGGCAGCGGTGCAGCATGCGCAGCAGCGCATCACCGTAATGGCAGGCCATGAGCATGCGCTGGATCATTTTGGCCGAGAGCCGGAATCCCGGGGCCTCGTCGCTGATGTTGGTGGAGAAGGGCACAATGGGCACATGGCCCAGGTCGCAGTCATGCAGGGCCTTGCGCAGGAACGCCACATAGTTGGTGGCGCGGCAGGCGCCGCCTGTCTGGGAAATGGCAATGGCGACCTTGTCGGAGTCGTATTTCCCGCTTTTGAGCGCCTGCAGCAGCTGCCCGATGACTACAATAGCCGGGAAACAGGCGTCGTTATTGACGTAGCGCAGCCCGAGATCCAGTGCTTCTCTGTCCACAGAGGGCAGGAGCGCCGCCTTGTAGCCGCTTACGCTGAAGACTGTTTCCATGAACTGGAAGTGCATAGGCGACATCTGCGGCACAAGCAGGGTATGGGTCTGCCGCATGGCTTCGGTGAACTGGGGGGCGCTCTCCTGCACGGCCGCGTGCCGTGACTGCTGGGTGTGATGCGCCATCTGCTCGCGCATGGTGGCCAGCAGCGACCGGATCCGGATGCGTGCCGGGCCGAGGTTGGCGCCTTCATCGATTTTGATCTGGGTATAGAGGCGGCCGTTGCGGGAAACGATTTCCTCAATCTGTTCAGCGGTGATGGCATCGAGACCACAGCCAAACGAAATCAGCTGCAGGATGGCCAGGTTTTCTGTTCCGGCTACAAAGGCCCCGGCGCGATAGAGGCGTGAATGGTATGTCCATTGATCGACCACGCGGAGCGGGCCCGGATCGGGCATGAGATGGGCTACGGAGTCTTCGGTCAGCACGGCCAGCCCGCAGGACGTGATCAGCTCAGCCACGCCGTGATGGATTTCGGGATCCACATGATAGGGGTGTCCGGCAAGCACAATACCCATTTTGCCTGATACCGCGAGTTCAGCCACAAGTTTTTCGCCCGCCTCCCGGATGTCGGTATGGAAGGCTTCAAGCTCCAGGAAGCCTGCATGCACGGCCTCCTTGAGTTCGTCGAGTTCCACGCCTGCCAGCAGAGGCATGCCTTTGAGTTTTTCAGGAAGCACGGTTTCGTCGAGCGGCAGAAACTCGTGGATGAAGGCCACGCCCTTTTCGCGCAGCACGCCTACATTGTGGGCCAGCACTTCGGGATACCCCGCGACGACCGGGCAGTTGAAGTTGCCGTCCTGGGAGGGGAAGTTGCGCGGTTCAAAGGGAATGCAGGGGAAGAAAATGATCTTTATGCCCCGGTTGACCAGATCCAGCAGATGTCCATGGGCGAGCTTTGCCGGATAGCAGACCGTCTGGGAAGGCACCGTTTCATAGCCCTTGTAGAACAAGTCCTTGGAGGAGGGAGCCGACAGTTCTACCCTGAAGCCAAGCCGTGTGAAGATGGTGAACCAGAGCGGAAAGTGCTCAAAAATATTGAGCGCACGGGGAATGCCGACGGTGCCCCGGTAGGCGTCTTTGGGATCTAACGGCTTGTAATGCTCAAACACTCTCTTGTATTTGTAGTCATAGAGGTTGGGGAGCGTTGGAGCATGGTTTTCTGCACCGCGTTCACACCTGTTGCCGGAGACAAACCGGCGTTTGTCCGCAAATGTCGAAACGGTCAGGAGGCAGTGGTTAGCACATTTGCGGCACCGGACGGTAGACGTCTTGACCTGGAAGGCGGCCAGCTTTTCGGGAGAGATGAGGGTGCTGGGGGTATCTGCCGCAACGTGTTCCCTTGCCAGCAGGGCCACGCCATAGGCGCCCATCAGTCCAGAAATGTCAGGCCGCAGCACGGGATGGCCCAGCTCCAGCTCCAGGGCGCGCAGCAGGGCGTCATTGGCGAAGGCGCCGCCCTGGGCCACCACATGGTCGCCAAGTTCCTGGATGTTGGAAAGCTTCATGACCTTGTAGCAGGCGTTGCGGACCACGGAGTAGCACAAGCCGGCGGCAATGTCGCCGATGGCAGCGCCTTCTTTCTGGATCTGCTTGACCTTGGAATTCATGAAGACCGTGCAGCGCGTGCCGAGATCAGCCGGCTGGCTGGCTTCCAGTGCCGCCCGAACAAACTGATCCAGGGGCATGTGCAGCGATTCCGCAAAGTTCTCAATAAAGGAGCCGCAGCCTGCCGAACAGGCTTCGTTGAGCTGGATACGGCTGATGGTGCCGTTTTTGATCCGCATGCACTTGATGTCCTGCCCGCCGATGTCGAGCACGAACGTCACTTCGGGGTCAAAATGCCGTGCAGCCTTGAAGTGAGCCACGGTTTCCACTTCGTCAAGATCCACGCCAAAGGCTGCCGACAGCAGCGCGCTGCCATATCCTGTGGCTCCGGCAGCGCGGATGGTCAGTGAATCCTGTTTACGGCGGTAGATTTCCTTCAGGATGTTGGCTGCCGCGGCCAGTGGATCGCCTTTGTTGGAACCGTAGCTGGAAAAGAGGATCGCACCGTCGCTGTCGAGCAGGACGGCCTTGACCGTGGTCGAACCGCTGTCAAAGCCGAGCCAGGCGTCACCGCTCGCATCTTCAAGCCGGCGGCGTACAACATGGGCCTTGCTGTGACGGGCGGTGAACTGCTCGCGCTCTTCCTCGGAGCGGAACAGCGGCGGGAGCCTTCTGGAGGCTGTGGTGCCCTTGCTTGTCTTGAGTGCCTGGACAAGCGGCGTCAGTTCGACAACAGGGGGACGCTTGTCCCTGGCGTACAGGGCCGCTCCGTAAGCGACAAAAAATTGCGCGTGGTTGGGTAAGACGATTTCCGAAGCCTCAGGAAGGCTTGCACGGAAGCGTTCACGCAGGGAAGCCAGAAAGGCCAGCGGGCCGCCAAGCAGAACGACTTTGCCGCGGATGGCGCGTCCTCTGGCCAGGCCGCTCAATGTCTGGTTGACAACAGCCTGCATGATGGAGGCGGCAATGTCCTCACGCGCAGCGCCGTCGTTGAGCAGAGGCAGAATGTCTGTCTTGGCGAACACGCCACAGCGCGAGGCAATGGGATAGATGATGTTGTGACGCGCAGCCAGTGCATCGAGCCCGGCGCTGTCGGTGCGGATGAATGCGGCCATCTGATCGATGAACGCCCCGGTTCCGCCAGCGCAGGTTTCATTCATGCGCTGATCGATGCCGCCGGTCAGATAGGTCAGCTTGGCGTCTTCACCGCCAAGCTCGATCACCACATCAGCATCGGGAACCAGTTTGCGGATGGCCAGGCTTGAAGACGTCACTTCCTGGATAAATGGAAGGTGCAGCTCTTCAGCCAGAGACAGCGCGCCCGAACCGGTAAGGCTCAGGCGGCAGGTATCCTGCTTGAGCGCTGCAGAGGCCTCTTCAAGCAGCTGTGCTGCCTTGGGCCTGACCTCGGACAGGTGCCGTATATACTTGCTGTAGCAAACGGTTTCAGTGTCGTCCAGAACAACAAGTTTGACGGTTGTAGAGCCTATATCAAGCCCCAGGAACAGTTCCCGGGTGGCAGGGACGGGGGTCATACGCCTACCTTTCAAGAGTCTGATGGATTTTGTGTTAGTCTCGGGCTTGTGCGCCGCTGCGGTGACAACGGTCTTGTGCATAAAGCCTTTCGCCGTGCCGTCCTGGCCTGTACGCGACGGCAGAGCATGCGCGGGCCGTTCGGACGGACTTACAGGTTGCATTATCCAAAGAAGAAGATTCCTTCTTTGGAACACACAGTCCTTGTCTCCCCCAAAGGGCGCTGAGGAATGTTGGCTGCCAGGGCTGTGGCGGCAGCAGAGAAGCGCCTTTCAAGGCTGGTGTGTTGCGGGCCGCCACGCCGAAAGCCTGTTCTGGGCAAGGAAAGGGCTTTCATATCGGATGGCCTTGAACCTGAACATTAAGCATACGACACCTTGAAGGCGTTTGTAAAAGGTTTTTTTAGGCGTTCCTCCGGGATGAAGGGAGAAGTTTATTTTTAATCTTGACTTTCATTTTCAAAAAAGGCAGGATCCGGCCAGGGAAGACATAAAGGAGCGCGTCATGATGCGTGCAGGGCAATGCAGTGAATTCAGGTCGGAGCGGGCAGACGGCTTTCGCAATGTGTACAGCCTGTGGAGTGTGGACGAACTGTTCAGGCGTCCGCTGATTGTGCTCGGCATGACGCCTGGAGAACGCAGGCGGATTGTGCGGAAAGGACTGGCGGCAGGGGGCAGTGCGTCGTCACTGATGACCTGTGAAGGGCTTTTGCGGGCTGCGGAAACGGTCAATGCCCTGTCGTGCCGCATGAGCCGGCTGCTGCGCCGCAAATATGATCGTGAAGCCGGAGCAATGCGGAGGGTGTCTGAAGAGCTTTTCTTGGCCCAATGGGATGACGCTGTACACAAGGGAAACTGTGGCGCGTTGCTGTGGGCTGCTGCCACTCGCCCCTTGTCTTCCGGAGGTTTGCTTGCCGTATCCCGGGGGATTGCGCGGCTGTTGTGCGAGGCTGCAAGCCATAACCCTCAGGCCTGCCTGGCGCAGCGTGCGGAGCAGCAGCGGCTGCGTGATGAAATTGAAGCGTTGCGTCTGCTGGCGGCAGAGCTCGGAGCAGAAAATGCGGCATTGAGAGATGCACTGGTGTCAAAAGCCGGGCGCTGTGCAGTACGACAGGGGTTTTTGCCGGCATTGCCGCATCAGGCTGAGCGCCGTGGGGAAGGCAGGAGGATGCGTCCGTTGCTGGGAACCGGCTCCGAAGCCTGTTGCGACAGAGACTGCAACGAAACCTGCCCCTCGTTTGACGTATGCAGCAAACGCGTGCTGATCGTCGGCGGTGTGGAGAGGATGGAGGCGCTGTACAGGCAGGTTATTGAAGGTGGCGGCGGAGAGCTCGACTATCACAGCGGATCGTTACAGGGCGGGACCCGCCAGCTTGAAAAGAGTCTGCGCCGTGCCGATATCATTCTCTGTCCGGTCAACTGCAACAGTCACGGGGCCTGCATCAAGGTGAAGAATCTGGCGAAGAAACACAACAAGACCTGTTATATGCTGCCGAATGGCAGTATGAGCACCATCTCCCGCCTGCTGAGAGGCGGTGAGCCGCCGCAGACGGGGATGAACTGACTGGGCAACGCCTGAAGGCCGGGGCCGGAGCGGCGGTTGCCTGTGGCGTGGCAAGACATAGGGCATTGCGCGACTTCCGGGGGAAGGCGTCAGCCTCCAGGTTTCCCCGGACGGGCCGTGTGCCGGGCTGGCGAGTATCCGCACCACCTTTATGGATTCAGGGAGAGAGTCATGAGCAGAATTCTTATTGTATACGGTTCTACGACCGGCAATACGGCGGCCGTCGCCGAAGCGCCGGGAGAACAGTTCAGACAGGCAGGTCATGGGGTCGACGTTGTCGACGCCGCCAACGTGACGCCGGCGGGTTTGTGCGCAGGACGCGACGCCGTTCTGTTTGGCTGCTCGGCCTGGGGTACTGATGATGTGGAACTGCAGGAGGACTTTGAACCGCTGTTTGAAGCGTTCGACAAGATCGGCGTAAAGGGTGTCAAGGTTGCAGTCTTTGCTACGGGGGACAGTTCCTTTGAGCATTTTTGCGGGGCGGTTGACGTCATCGAGGCCCGCCTGGCCGAACTGGGCGCGGTGCAACTGCTGGAAGGACTGAAGCTCGATGGCGACCTGAGCGCCAATCAGCAGGAAGTTGCCGCATGGGGCAGCCGGCTGCTGGCGGAACTGGCCGGATAACAACCGGCCGTTTGTGACCGGGGCAGTGAACACGCTGCCCCGGAAGCCCCGTCAGTCCTCTTACTTTCCCGGAGCTGGCTGTAAATGGTGTTTCGCTAACACAGTCAAGACTGGCAGCGTAACTTATATTTTTTTTGAAAGGTCGCTCTGCCTGTTGCGGAAGAGCGGCTTTCCCTCTGAAATTGTACAGCCATACCCGGATGACGCCTGTTCCGGGAGGTGTAGGGATGGCGTTGCTTTTGTGTGTGGAGGAGAAAGATTCGGGCCGGGGGCATCTGGAGCGATGCCGCGAGGCGGGAAAATACGACGCTGGCAAGGACTCTATGCCGGCATGATGGAGGTTATGCAGGTGGTGTGTATGCAGTCCAGGCTGCCGCCGGCCGGGGTTACTCGAGAGTGCCCCGCACGGGAGCGCCTGTTGATGATGCTGCCAGAAGCCGGACTGCAGCGCGGGCAGCTGTCCGTAGCAGACCTGGAATCCGTGTTCAGCCTGTTTTTGCATCGCAGGCGTTGCCGGTACACGCCGCAGCGAAAGGCCATTGCGCTGGCGTTCTGGAGTGCCGAAGGACATTTGAGCATCGAGGAGCTGTTTGTACGGGTTCACGGCATGGCTCCGTCGGTAGGTCAGTCTACGGTATACCGCACCATGCGTCTGCTCTGTGAGGCAGGGCTTGCCCGGGAGGTCAGTTTTGGCCGGGGCGTTGTCCGTTATGAGCGGGCGGGCTCCTGGGAGCACGAGCATTTTATTTGTGAGGGATGCGGCCGCAGTATCGAATTCGTTGATCCCGAGATAGATGCTATGGGAAGACGTGTGGCCAGGCGTCTTGGGGTTACGCTAACACAGCACCGTTTGTATCTGTATGGTCTTTGTGCTGCATGTGCTGCCGGGGATGAGACGAATCCGGAGATGTAGGCGGGACAGATCATTTAAAAAAAAGACATAAAATCATAAAGCCTCATAAGGGAATTCCTTATGAGGCTTTATGATAGTATCGTGTGGCGGAGCGGAAGGGACTCGAACCCTCGGCCTCCGGCGTGACAGGCCGGCGTTATAACCGACTTAACTACCGCTCCGTGTGAAGATGGTGGGCAGTACAAGACTTGAACTTGTGGCCCCCGCCGTGTGAAGACGATGCTCTACCAGCTGAGCTAACTGCCCACGCGACAGGAAGAATATCTACGCAGTTCCGCTAAAACTGTCAACAACTTTTTTTGGAAATCATAACGAACATACAAATTTTTTTGTTTTTTTCAAAAAATAGTGTTAAATACTGAAGAGATGTAAGTAAATAGAACGTCTATGACGGAAGAAGACCGGTACGGGGAAGCCGCGGGGGATGCTGACCGGAGCTTCTCTTGAAATCCGCATTCGATATGGCTACTCTAATAACCGCCCGCAAGGCTGTCAGGTCTGCTCGGCCGTGGTGTGGGCTGGTGGCATATGCCGCTTCCTTCTCCAACTCGTTGCCTTGCTGCAGGCAGGTGAACTATGAACGGTTACAATACTCACGTCGGCGGACGCCTGATGGAGATTTACGATCAGCTCCTGGCTGCGGTTGGGGCAGAGAGCTGGTGGCCTGCCGAGTCCCCTTTGGAAGTTGTTGTTGGGGCTGTACTCACGCAAAATACGAGCTGGAGCAATGTCGAAAAAGCGATTGCGGCACTGCGTGAGCGCGAACTGCTGCCGCAGGGCAGCGGCGTGACGCCGCAGCAGTCTGCCGCCGCAGCGCAGGAGGCGGGACGCCGTATTCTGGCACTGCCTGAGGAGGAGCTTGCCGAGATCATCCGCCCTGCGGGATTTTATCGGCTCAAGGCTCGCCGCCTGAGAAATGTCCTGGCTTTTTTCGACGATGTCTGTGCGTTTGATCTGGTCTGGCTCAGCGGCTCACGCCGGCATGATGACGATACGCTGCGCAGGGCGCTGCTGCGTTTGGGCGGCATTGGCCCGGAGACGGCAGACGACATCCTGCTTTATGCGCTGAACCGGCTTTCGTTCGTTGTGGACGCGTATACGCTGCGTCTGTTTGCCAGGCACAGGCTGCTGCCTGTGGCGTGCACTTATGAATCCGTGCGCAGCATGTTCATGCAGGCTTTGCCGCGGGACATCGAGCTGTATAAAAGTTACCATGGGCTTGTTGTACGCGCCTGCAAGGAATGGTGCGTAAAGCGCCGTCCGTCATGCCCGACCTGCCCGCTAGGGCGGGGCTTATGGGCGGGCGTTCCGCAGATGCACTGAAAGTCTCCCGATCCGGTACGTCGCTGCTGCAGGGCGTGCCGGTACAGCCTGAGCTGAGCATGGGGGCGTGTGTCTGGCCTTATCATGACCTCTCCTGGAGCCTGTGCAGCTGTCCGTTAATCCGCCCTGAAAGCAGGGCACTGTAGCCCGTTTGTCCTGGCGCGGGGCCTGGGGTGGATCATGTGCGGCGCGGCTGGCGCCCGGACGTTCCATTGAGTGCCCATTTTCGGGCTGTTAGCAGTGAAAACGCACAGACGGCGTGACCGGTGTGCGTTTTTTTATGCTCTTTCAGCAAGCGGGCTGCACAGATGCCCCGGTTGGCAGGCGTCCTGTCAGCTGTGCTGCCGTGCGCAGCCTGCTGAGGGGAGTCCTGATACGGGCGTTTGACTGCGGCTGTCCTGGTTGTTCTGGAAGCAGAAGACATAGAGCGCATGGACGGAGACGGCCGGGGGTACCGTGGCAGACTTGCCCCAGGAGGCACGGCAAGCCTGGCAGAACACCGGTCAGGTGTGTTTTTGGGGAAGCGGCTGACAGCGAGCGGGGCAGGAGAGACAGTGAAAGGCCGCCCTGCCGGACATCAGATACCGGGTCGGGCGGCCAGTTCCCGGCAGAAGGGGGCCCCTTCTGCCGGGTGGGACTTGCAGTGGCACAGCGGGGGCTCAGATGAGGAGATCGCCCTCTTCAACCGGATCCTTGCCGAGTTCACCTTCCATCTTGGTGACGAGGAGCGCGCCTGTCGCATCGCCAAAGACGTTCAGCGACGTACGGGCCATGTCAAGAATCCGGTCGATGCCGGCGATGAGCGCGACGGCTTCAAGCGGGACGTTGATCTGTGTGAAGACGATGCTGACCATGATCAGGCCGGCTCCAGGTACGCCGGCTGTACCGATGGAGGCGAGTACGCCCATAATCATGACGGTGAAATAGTCGGCCATGGTCAGATCGATGCCGTATACCTCAGCGGCAAAGACGGCAGCAATGCCCATATAGATGGCGGTGCCGTCCATGTTGATGGTGTTGCCAAGCGGAATCGAGAAGCTCGATACCGACTTCGAAGCGCCGAGCTGGCGGACGCTGCGCATGTTGGCGGGCAGGGCCGCGGCGCTCGACGTGGTGGTGAAGGCGATCATCACCGGTGTAAAGACGCCCTTGAAGAACGTGCTGAAGTTCATGCCCACCCCGACGCGGATGCAGGGGTAGTAGGTCACAAAAACGTGGATGACCGCGGCAAGGTACATGACGGCGATGAACTTGATGAGGGGCAGCAGCACGGCAATGCCGTGGCTTGCCACCGTGGAGGCCATGAGGCCGAACACGCCGATGGGTGCGTACAGCATGACGGCGCCAGTCACGCGAATCATGACGTCGCCGGTCAGTTCAAAGACCTGATACAGCGGCTTGCCGCGTTCACCCAGGGCCGAGAGTCCGAATCCGAACATCACGGCAAAGAAGATGACCTGCAGCATGTTGCCCTTGGCCAGGGCGTCCATGGGGTTGAGCGGCACGATGTTCATCAGCGTGGTGAGCATCGAGGGCGGGGTGACCTGGGTGGCCTTAAGATTGTCGGTGGCCAGGTTCAGCCCTACGCCGGGCTGGATGATGAGGGCAAGCACAAGGCCGATGATGATGGCGATGGCCGTAGTAAGGAAATAGTAAATCAGTGTTTTGGAGGCGACGCGGCCCAGTTTGCGCAAATCACTGATGCCTGCGGCGCCGGCTACGATCGTGGCGAGCACCAGAGGTACGACGACCATGCGGATAAGGGTGATGAACAGCGTGCCAAGGGGCTTCAGATAGTCGTTGGCAATGTCCTGGGGGACAATGCAGCCTGCGAGAATACCCAGTACCAGACCAAGAGCCATTTGTGCAGGGAGGCTGATTTTCATTTTTGCTGACATGTCGTACGCTCCGGAGGATGCAGAGTGTGTCAGAAAGAGGAACTGAACTTCCAGTGCATGAATACATGCTGGAATTCAATTCCATAGCCTGTTGCATGTTGACTGTGCCGGATCTGCAAGGAAAGCCCGTGACTCCTTATGTATAGAATATCTTTATGTTCGTATAAAAAAAGATCAAGAACCAATTTGCATGATTGTTTGAAAGCCACTATTGGGAAAAACAGTACATGCCTGGTAAGGACAGAGTTCCCGCACAACTATCGGGAAAGTGTGTTGAACAGGATGGGCGGAAATATTTTTTTGCGTTTCCGGCCGGTTCGGGGAGAAACCGCCGGAAGCGCTTGCAGGATGTGCTGCGCTGCCATACCGGCGTGAGAGTCGCCGTAACTCGCAAGACTGTCAGGGGCGCTTTTATCAAGGCCACTCTGGAGCGGCAGGGACGCGTCAGCGGCTGAAGCCCGGCAGCCATTGTGCAGACAGAGGCCGGTGGCGGACGCCCCGCCAGGCTTGGACGCCACAGGCGTGTCGTCCGGCTGGCAGTGTGGCATATTGGGGAAGATTAGGGGAAAGAGGCAACATGGCTGTTTCAAGGGGAGGTGGTCCAGCGGGCATAGAGCACAGTGTCAGGGAAGGATCCACGGCCTGCACAGGCAGGCTGTCAGTTAGTTGAGACGCTGCCGGTCTGCTGACCATCAGGCGGGGCCGTCCGGGTGGAGGTCAGCACCAGCTTGCCCTTGTTCAGGCAGGCTTCAACCCCGCCGGGGAACTGGAAGCGTTTGGGGCGCTGCGGATTCAGCAGGGCATTGTCCAGGTTGAATACCGTCGAGGCGCGGGCCTGTCCGGAGCCAAAACGGCGAGCCATCTGGCGTAGCAGTTCGGCATACAGGCGCAGTCTGGCGGCCCGAGGCAGCGGGAGAAGGGCGGCTTCAGGCAGCGTCAGGCCGTCAGGCGTATGGAGGACAAGGGTTAGAACCGGCGCAAGGAAACGTTTCCAAAACTGTTCATCTTCTCTGGCTTGCAGCCAGAGGGTATGCATCGACTGGTGAAGGGACGGATTTTCGTCCAGAAGTGCAGGAAGCACGGCATGTCGCAGCCGGTTGCGTCGAAACGTGTCGCTTTCGTTGCTGGCGTCGTGCAGCCAGGATTGTCCCGCAGCCTTCAGGAAGGCTTCAATGTCTGCCCTGGGAATGTGGAGCAGAGGGCGGATGAGCCGCCGCTCGGGATCCTTGGCCCGCATGCCGGCCAGCGCCGGCCAGCCTGTCCCGCGCACAAGGCGCAGCAGCATGTCTTCAATGAGGTCGTCAGCCTGGTGGCCGAGGGCTATCCAGGCGCAGCCCTGCGTCGCCCGAATGTGCTCCAGAAAGGCATAACGGGCTTTACGCCCGGCCTCTTCGAGGCCAATTCTCAGGGTGGAGGCCAGGGTTGCCACGTCCGCATGACCGATATGACAAGCCACGCCAAGCGTTGCGGCAAAGGCCTGCACAGGGCCATCCGGAGCGGCTTCGGCAGCGGCTTCAGGTCGCAGGCCGTGTTCCAGATGGGCCAGCATGAAGGGCAGGCCGAGCTGATGCAGGGCCAGCGCCAGAGCCGTTGAATCCGCGCCGCCGGAGAAGGCGACCAGAAAGGGACCGTCCGGCGGCAGCACACCTTCGGAGAGAAGCTGCCTGCGCACGGCGCGGGGAAATGTGCGCAGCACGGATGAATTGGCAGGCGGAGACACGCAACCTCCTTTCATCACAGAATATGCATTAACGTTCAGTCTTGCCGTCTCTGACAGCAGGTGCAGGCTTTCCCGTATGGATTTCGGCGGGGGCCCGTTTCCTGTTGCTCTCCCGGATACGTTTGCTCTCTCGAGTACCGGAGCGTAGGGGGGGGCTCCAGGGGAGCCATGAAGCCGGGCGGCTGAATGAGCCAGGTCAAGCATGCGTGGCCATGGGACAGGGGTCAAGCAAAAAATCAAAAACAGCAATTTTTTGCTTGCTATCAGAGGAAAGTTGAGCTAGAAGACATTTTCGCAGTGGAGAGGTGTCCGAGCTGGCCTAAGGAGCACGATTGGAAATCGTGTGTACTCAAAAGGTACCGGGAGTTCGAATCTCCCCCTCTCCGCCAGATTGCGCTGAAAAAGCCCTGCAAGAGCTAAAGACTCTTGCAGGGCTTTTGTTGTTTCTGCCACCGGGACTTAACGGCCTGCAGAGCTGGTTTCGCTTCCCCCTGGAATTGCACGCAGGCCAGACGATAAGGATATATGTGCCTTAAATGACATGCAGGTAATACAGCAAAATTCTCTGCTGGATGATTTAAAAGAAAAAGAGAAGTTACATACGCCAGCTTTTTATGAAAAATTATTTTATATATAACATATTGATTTTGTATAATGCTTTCTATGTTGGTTAAGACATTGACGGCATAGCCTGGCAGCAGATAGCTGCATCTTTAGTTGTTGCATCAAGTGGGAGAATTAAAACTTGTTTAAAAATAAAAAATTGCATCTTATGAAAAAGATAGATAATATTTAAACGGATCTTTCATACTTGCAAGTTCACTCATTATTGACATTATGTTCAGTTAATCACATACTGCTGAAGTATGTCTTTCTGTCGATAGGCAGAACAGCGCGAGTCATTTTCTAACCAGGAGAGGAGTATGGATTACAGCAGAAGAGCTATGCTGGGCGCCATGGGGGGTCTGGTCGTTGGTGGTTCTCTGGCCTCCCTGTCTGGCAATGTCATTGCAGCGCCTGCCGCTCCGGCCATGTCTGCCGGCAAGGATGGACACTTTGGGCAGATGGGCGGAGAATTTGGCTGGACGCCGAAGAAGATTGATGACATCGCAGCTGCCAGTGCTGTAGCGTACCAGGGCTACTGGTATAAGGGATATGGCTGTGGTTACGGTGTGTTCTACAGCATCATCGGCACGATGGCGGAAAAGTACGGCGCTCCCTATAACTGTTTCCCCTTCACCATGATGGAAGGCTTCAAGGGCGGTATGTCCGACTGGGGCACTGTGTGCGGCGCCCTGGCCGGGGCGGCCATGGCTTTTTCGGTGTTCTATCCGCGCAAGGAAGCCACGCCCATGGTCAATGAACTGTTCCGCTGGTACGAAAAGACGGCGTTCCCCATTTACAACCCCGGTGACGCCGCGCAGGGGGTGAAGGGTGAGCTTCCCACCAGCGTGTCTCACTCTGTTCTCTGCCATGTGTCCGTTTCCCGCTGGTCCTATACGACGAAGCTTGAAGCCAACAGCACTGCACGCAGCGAGCGCTGCGGTCGCATTACTGCTGACGTGAGCCGCAAGGCCATTGAAATCCTGAATGCCAAGATCGACGCCGGCAAGGACTGGAAGGGCGCTCTTGGCAAGCAGGAATCCGTGGCTGGCTGTGTCACCTGCCACGGCAAGGGTGAGATGGCCGACATCCAGAAGGGCAACATGGACTGCACTCCCTGCCACAGCGGCTCCGCGTCCATGGCTGACAAGTTCAATAACCATCCATAGAAAAATGCCGGAGGCACTCATGGCTGATTCTTCCCAGTCTGCCGGGATGCCTGTGCCGGTCAGGGAGCTGCTGAGAAACGCATGGCAATAGCTTCCTGATGGCGGCGGGTGCGGCCAGGGGAACACGTCCGGCGTGCGCCATGCTCTTATAGAGCAGAAAACGGGAGGTGATCACATGATCGCCTCCCGTTTTCTGTCTAGAGCGTTTTTCGTTTGAAATGCAGAGCGGTTCAAATCATACGGCGTATCGTGCTGCTGAAAAAAGCATTTTCCCCGCTCAGTCTTGGCCTTGAGGCACTGTGCTGCCGTCTCGCATGGTATCTTTTCCAACGATAACACGCTCTAGGGACAGCAGGGATGGCCGGGCGGCGCAGAAGCAGCGTTCAGCGTGGTATCTGGCTTTACAGGGAGAGAATTTCACCGGGATCTCCAGATGGTACATTACGGTTGAAAGAACCGTCATCCTGCCCGGGCTCGTCAAAATATTGATCGCCCGGCGTGTTGTCCTCGCCGGCAAGCAGCTGCATGCAGCGCTTGCAGGCGTATGTGAAGCCATTGAGAGAGTAGCTCAGGCGCAACTTGAGACTGTTTGAGGCGTTGACCCTTAACCGTATGGTATTGCCGGCCATCGCCTCTTGCAGAAAATATTCATTGGCGCTGCCTTCAATTTCCAGGGCAATGCGGTTTTGTTCAATGCGGCGGATATTGAAGGTCACTTCATGGCGTTGCTTTGCATCAATGCGCACGGTTCCCCTGACGCGTGTCGATTCGTTATAGTCAAAGGCCGCCGCCTTTTTCTGGCTGATAGACGGGCTCAAAATCCTGACGATGCCATCCTGTCCGGAGAGGAGCAGAACCAGGGTGGAGCCGTCCGCAGCCGTTGTCGACATGGCCGCATAGCCAGGTTGTTCTGTCAGGAGGAATGACGTCCAGTTGCGGTACTTCTGGGCATGCAGGATCTCACAGGAAGCGTTCTGGACAAAAAGGAAGAGGGAACACAGGACGCACAGAAACAATCTTACCATGCCATTCTCCACAGTAGTCGGTTATGACGGCGCTGGCTGCACCACACAGAGGGAAGCGCCGTTGTATTGCGGCGCGGCGGGGCGTGCGTTTTGTTGCAGACTGCGGCGTCGGTAAAGCCTGCCGGTGTCTGATGGCAGGAGTGCAAAGCCCCTGCGCCGAAGCGTGCACCAGAGCAGCAGCTCATGTACAGGCGTACAGGACAGGCCGGCGTCCATTTTACGGCGCTGATGCTATACCAGCGGTTGCACTGCTGGCAAGAGTGGCGGACTGGTCCGTTGCGGAGAAAAGCAGCGTCTCTGGCGCCTGGCGACGGCCAGGACGTGGAGAAGAACTGCCGCCCTGTTCCTGCAGAAAAGCGGGGCTGCGCTGTGTCCCGCGTGTGCGGCCGAGGAAACGTCAGCGGGCAGTGTCCGCCTGCAGGGCGCGGCGCAGGGCCGGCAGCCGGCGCGCGGCAGCTGCGAGCAGCACCAGCCCGGCGCAGGGTGCTGCTGCCAGAGCAAGGAAGGCGGCACTGTAGCTGATGTGATGGGCAAACAGGCCGCCATAGGTGTTGCTGAGCGAGGCTCCCAGCGCTTGGATGGTCAGCACGAAGCCCAGCCCGAGGTTGTGACATGGCCACCGCCCTGAAGCAGGCGGGCGGTCAGGCCTGGCGTGGCCACGCCAAGAAGTCCTGCACCTACGCCATCAAGCACTTGTACGGGCAGGATGCTCCAGGGGCTGTCCCACAGTCCGGCAATGCAGCCGCGCAGAGGCAGCGCCAGCAAGGCCAGAAAAAAAGCCTGCCGTAGCCCTTCTGGCCTGCCGTGCGTGCACCCCACAGGGCGGTAAGGATCATGGTGGCCTGAGCCAGAATTACGGTGCCTGCCGTATAGGCTGCGGCATTGACTGCGAACCGTGCGACAGCTGACTGACCGAGCAGAGGCAGCAGAGCGGCATTGCCAAGATGGAAGAAAAACAGAGTGATGCCTACGGTCAGCAGGGATTTGTTTGTAAACAACTGGTGCAGTGTGGCTGTTTCGCAGACGTGCGGGAACGGACTGTCGGTGGACAGGCCCCGAGCGACAGCGTAGTCGATGTGCTGCGGATTGATGCCCCACAGGCTGACGAGAGCCAGTGCTCCCATAAGTGCCATGACCAGAAAGACCCCGGGGATGCCGTAAGTGTATCCGACGAGGCCTCCCAGCAGAGCTGTCACCGCATTGCCTGCGTGGCTCCACGCTTCGTTGACGCCTAGGCGGTCGGTGAGTTTTCTTTGTCCGGTCATGCCCAGCGTAAGGCCGGTAAGGGCTGGTGTGATGGCCGCGGCCGCCACTCCCTGCACGATTTTGGAAAGTGTTACAGGTACGGCGCCGTTCCAGGAAAAGACCGCACCGCAGCCAAGCACGATCAGGATGACGCTGGCGGCGATGAGCCCGCGTTTGTGGCGTGTGGCGTCGGCCAGCGCACCCAGCGGCGTCGTGCAGACGAGGCCTGCCAGACCGCCGGCGGTCATGGCAAAACCGATTTCGTCAGGTGTCCAGCCCTGGGCCTGAAGATAGACGCCGAGAAACGGGCCCAGTCCGTCCCGCACGTCTGCAAGCGAAAAGCACAGCAGGGAAAGAAACAGAAATGACGCTCTCCTGGATGTGTCAGGACAGCTGGAATGGTGCATAAAGAATGACATGATGAAAAGGCTCCTTGGACATGGACATGCAGGGCAGCGGCATGGGAGGGCTGAACCTGTCAGGCGTTGCGGCAGAGGGCCATGGCCTGTCTGTTTTGGGTGCCGGCCGCTGGAGAAGAAACGGACAGCCGCCTTTGGCCAGAGCGTTTCGTACATGAAGGAGCGGGCGGCTCTCTGCGGCTTGTCGGTCGTTTGTGCGGAGAGCACGGGACGCATGCCTTCTGCGTGCAGCCCGCCGGCTGGGAGGAGGGCGCGTTGAGGCTGAACAGACAGTGGGCCTTGCCGTCGGGGCCACTCCGGAGCGCTGTCAGGTCTGGCGGTACAACAAGTCCTGCAGGGGAGAAGCGCTGTGTGAGCGTTATTCCTGCGGTGTCTCGGCAGGTTATGTCGCCACGCCAGCTGTTAGCATAAAAGTCCGGAGGACAAAAGGGCAGTGTGTGCAGTCTTCGCCTGTGGACAGATCCCCCGACGAGGTGTCATGGCGTTGCGGAAAGAGAGCGTCCGCTATACGGCGCAGCCTGCTGTATGATGCACTGCGGCAGGGATCCGGGGATGTGATTTGGAAGAGGATGCAGGGGAGGCTATTGGAGGCTGGCAGCGTGCACGCGATGTTTTGAGGCGGGCCGCAGCTGTGATGTCCGTGCGAGTGACGGACGCTTCATGGCTGGTCGTCAGGCCGGAGCTCCGGGCGCATCTGTTTGTCCGGAAACGAGGACGGCTGTGCAGGCATGTCGCTCAGTCTGTGCCGGGGAAACGTCCTGTTTAAGCCGGAGAGCTTGACATGATGCAGGAGGGAGAACGGCAGAAATTTTGCGGACGAGCCTGGCTGAAACCCGGGCGGCCATGTGCACGGCGCACGGCACAGGCGCGTTGCCGCTTGCACGGCGTTGGTTTTGAGATGTGCGCTCCCTATTACAATAATCCCATGGCCGATGTCATCTATCTGAAAAAGACGTTCCCGCCACAGGGCTGACCGGACTTTTGCCCGGACGGCCAGTGTCTGGCGGTAACAGCGCCGTCGTGCGTTATTCCTGGCGTTTTGCTTCGCAACATGTGATCCGGACAGAAGAGAATTGCGTGAGGGGATATGGCCTCTTTGTCATAACCAGAGGCTGGAAAAGGCAGGGCCCTGGAGTTGACGTGCTGGCAGGGTGTGCTGGCAGGCTGCCTGTCCAGACAGGTGTCGTGTGCCAGGGGCATCTGATTGTACTTGTGGCTTGCCTCAGCCCGGAAGAGCTAGCGCCGGCTGGCTGGAAAGTGAGCGGGTATGAATCCGTCAGGGGCAGTCAGCGGGTAGGCTTCCACATAGAGGCGCTGTCCGGAAGGCGCCGTGCGGAGTATGTGGTGTAAGGGGCTGCCGCAGGAGCGCACGATGTGTCTTAATGTTGTGCGGTGGGGCGAGTCTGGCAGAACGGATCGGTTGCACGAAAGCCGCTATCGCTCATTCAGCAGATAGATGAACTGTACCGGGCAGGTCAGGGTGATTCTGTGCCCTGCCATGGAGATCAGCCCTTCGTTTTTGAATTCCTGCAGGTTGGTGCTGACCGTTGGCTGGGTTGAGCCGACCATGTCGGCCAGCTGATGCTGTGAAATGGGATAGGGCAGGCTGCACGGCTTCTCCCAGTCCGGGCTTTTATGCAGGGCGTCATAAGCCAGGGTCACCAGCAGAAATGCGAGCCTGTGCCGGACGTCGCCGTTCTGGCTGCTGAAGCGTTTGCCCATGTAGCGCAGCCGCTTGCCAAGGGTGCTGATGACGCGGCGCACCAGGGAAAAATGTTCCTTCAGGAGCCGCTCAAACTGGCTGCGTTCAATAATGTAGATGACAGAGGTGGTCAGCGCCTGGGCAGACAGCATCCTGGACGTGTTGTTCATCAGTTCGGCAAGTCCGAAAATTTCACCCTGACGCCGGAGGAACAACGTCGTTTCCTTGCCAGCCTGAGCCGCACTGAACAAGCGCACCAGACCGGACTCAATGTAGCAGCAGGTTATGCCTGCTTCTCCCTCAAGAAAAATGGTTTCCTGCTTTTTTAGAACATGGCGGGACGCCAGCTCAAGAAAGGCGGCCTTTTCTTCCTGCAGGCCTTCAAAAAAATCCTCTGTTTCCAGATGCCAGAAATCGTTCATATATTTCCCATGTTCGTGCGTGCCGTTGAACGGAGAATGCAGGCGTTGCCGGCAGGGCAGGCGCTTCCGCCATGATGCAGCATGCCAGATTGTTGCGGGGCCGTCGAGAGGCTGCCCCGCGTTACAGGGGCATGATTACGCCATCATCAAAAAATAGCGAAAATTTTCACGATTATCATGCAGCTGATAGATTTTATTTTTTCTGGTTCATAGATTGAGCCCACAATGATGGCAAAAGTAACGGTTCTGGCAGAGTTTCTGCCGGCAACCATCACCGTACTCTTTCATGGCTGGAGGCAAACCATGCGTAAATTTCTCTTGCTGGCCATGGCCGCATTGCTGTTTTTGAGCCCGGCATCGGCCGGGGCCGGAACGTATCCTGATCATCCTGTGACAGTCCTCACAATGACCAACCCCGGCGCGCAGATTGACCTGCTGACGCGGGCGCTGGCTGACCGCATGAAGAACATTCTGGGGCAGCCTGTGCTTGTCAGCAACAAGCCCGGCGGCTCTCATGGCAGCGTCATGGCTTCCGAGCTGGCTTCCTCTCCCAAGGACGGCTACACCCTTGGCGTTTCGGCAACAGCCGCATTCACCTATTCGCCGCACGTCGTGCGTACGACCTACAAGCTGGATGATTTTGACTACATCACGCTGCTGGGCCTGAACCAGAGCGGCATCATCTGCGCGCCTGACCGGCCCTGGAACACCCTCAAGGACGCCTTTGAATGGGCCAGGAAAGAAGGCAAGGGCCTGACGTACATGTTCCAGGGGTCGGACGATCGCGACGCGCTCAAACGCATTGCCGCCAAGGAAGGCGTGAAGCTTTCGCTTATGCCCAGCACGGGCGGTCCTTCCATCATTACTGCCGTCATGGGCGGCCATGCGGATCTTGGGCATACCGGGGCCATTCTGTTCGACTATGTGACCGGCAAGAAGATCAAGTGCATTGCGGCAACCATTCCCGTGCGTCTGAAGGAACTGCCGGATGTGCCTACCCTGCGCGAACAGGGCTGGGATGAAAGCGTGGAAATGTATCTTGTGCTTGCCGCGCCCAAGGGGCTGCCCGATGACGTGCGCCAGCGTCTTCTGGATGTGGTCGAGACCGTGCGCAACGACAAGACGTTTGCTGAGTTCATGACGGAAAAACTGCATATGCAGCCTGTGACCATGGGTTCGGAAGAAGCGCAGAAGTATATGCACGAAGCCTCAGAACGGTTCGCCAAGCTCGTGTCCAAATAACTTCCCGTCCGGGCAGGCGTCTGCTCTGAGGAGTGGACGCCTGTCTTGTCATTTTGTCCGGCGGGGCTTGTGCCATGTCCCGCCGCCATGGAGTGTAGCAATGACCCAAGCGCAACGAGATACCATTTCCTACGGCACGGTGGCTGTGTTCAGCAGCGCCCTGCTGCTCTGGATCATCCCCACCTGGTCGCCGGAATACCCTGGGTATGGCGTCCCGGCCACACTGCTGCCCAATATTGCCGCAGGATTCATGCTGGCGCTGTCCATTCTGGGACTTATCCGGACACTGCTGCACAAGGCGGCTTCCACCGGGAGCGTGGGGCGCATCCACTGGAAGCATCTTGCCGTGTTTCTGATCCCCTGTGTCCTGCTCATGCCGGCCATGTCCCTTGCCGGGTTCATCCCGGCGGGCATCGTGTTCATGGCCTGGATTCAGTTCGTCTGTGGCCAGAGGCGCTGGCTGACAATGGCCATTGTATCTGTCGTGCCGGTTGTTGTTGTGTATGCGCTGATGCGTTTCGGCCTTGGCGTCCCCATGCCGTAAGCCGCCGGAGGAGAGAGTCATCATGTTTGACATGATTTGTGCGGGATTCGCAGAGGCGTTGCAGGTTGCCAACCTGCTGTTTGTGCTGCTTGGCGTCATTGCCGGGGTTATTGCCGGAGCCATTCCCGGCATCAACGGCCCCATGGCCATCGCCCTGTGCATTCCCCTGTCGTACTATATGTCCCCCGTGGCCGCCATCGGGTTTCTCGTGGGCCTCAACAAGGGGGCTTTCTTCGGCGGCTCCATTTCGGGCATCCTGCTCAATACGCCTGGCACGCCGGAATCTGCCGCCACCACCTGGGACGGGCACCCGCTGGCCTTGCAGGGCAAGGGGGAAAAGGCGCTGCGGATGGCCCTGTATGCGTCCGTCACGGGTGACGCCTTTGCCACGCTGGTGCTCATCCTTGTGGCTGCGCCGCTGGCTGCCGTAGCCCTGTATATGGGACCGCCGGAAGTGTTTGCGCTCATCTGCATGGCCATGATCATCATCGCAGGCCTGGGCACCAAATCCCTGATCCGGGGGCTTATCGCCGCTGCCATGGGTGTGCTTGTGGGCACTATCGGCATTGAGCCTGTCTCGGCCATGCCCCGGCTGACCTTCAACATCGTTTCGCTGGAGCGCGGGATTTCCCTGATTCCCGTCGGCATAGGCATGCTGGCCTTTTCCGAAATCATCATTCAGCTGGAGCGCCTTATTGACGACAAGGGGCAGGCGGAGGTGCTTTCCTTCTCTTCCAGACCTGAAGATCGTCTGGTGTCGTTAAAGGAATATCTCCGCTGCGCAGGGACGCTGCTGCGTTCGTCCATCGCAGGGACTGTGGTGGGTGCCCTGCCGGGTCTTGGCGCGCCGGTGGCCTCCTTCTTTGCCTATGACCAGGCTGTCAAGCACTCCAAGCATCCTGAAGAGTTCGGCACCGGCCGGCTGGAAGGCATCGCCGCTTCGGAATCCGCCAACAGCGCCGTGGTGGCGTCCAGCCTCATTCCGCTGTTTACGCTGGGTATTCCCGGCAACATGGCGGCCGCGCTGCTTATCGGCGCGTTTGTGCTGCACGGCATGACGCCCGGCCCGCTCATGTTCGAACAGAACGCCCAGTTCATCTACGCCATCTATGGCAGCCTCATCATTGCCAACCTCTTTCTGCTGGGTGTGGGCCGCCTGGGTCTCAAGCTGTTCTGCAAGGTCGTGCGGATCCCCCCGCTGATTTTGTATCCCATCATCATCTTCACCTGTGTCATGGGATCCTACCTCTCGCAGTATTCCACCTTTGACGTGACGTTGATGATTGTCTTTTCCCTGCTGGCGTATTTCATGCGGAAGTTTGATTACTCCTTCATCTGCCTGATTATCGGCTTCATCCTCGCGCCCATCTGGGAAACCTCACTGCAGCAGGTCATCATCGCCTCCGAGCAGGATCCGTACATGTTCTTCAAGCAGCCTGTGGCGGACATCCTCATGGTCCTGACGTTCCTCGTCATCGGCAAGTCCATGCTTGCCGCCCGCAAGGGATAACGCGTTGTTTTAAAGGAGAAAATGGCATGGCACGCATGAATACGGCCCACGCCGTGGATTTTCATCCCACAGGGCTTGATTCGGTTGAAACAGTGGAAGTCTGTGCCGATCTGCTGATCATCGGCGGGGGCAATGCCGGCTGCTTTGTGGCTGTGGAAGCCGCCAAAAAACAGCCCGGCATCCGCACCGTCATTGTGGAAAAGGCGGATATCCGCCGTTCCGGAGCCTGTTCGGCAGGCATGGACGCCATCAACACCTATATCCCCAAAGGCAGAACGCCCGAGGATCTGGTGCGCTGGAGCCGCGCACAGGTGGGCGGCGGCCCTCTGCGGGAAGATCTTGCCCTTTCCAACGCCCGGGAACTCAACGAGTGCGTCGAGGACCTGGAACGCTGGGGCCTGCCCATTGTGCGCGATGAGGAAGGCAACGCCTCCTATCGCGGCAAATGGGACATTTCCATCCATGGCGAGCAGCTCAAGCCCATCATGGCCGAAAAGGCGCTGGAAAGCGGCGCAGATGTCTACAACCGTGTGGTGGCCACAGGCCTCCTTGTACAGGAAGGCCGCTGCGTGGGCGCCATGGGGTTTGGCGTGCGCGACGGCAGGTTTTATGTGTTCCGCGCCAGAGCCACCGTTGTCAGCACCGGCGGCGCAGGCACGCTCTACAAGTCATATACCGCTGACTCCACAGACAGCGGCGCGCAGATCTGGATGTGTCCGTACTGTGTGGGCTCCGGCTATGCCATGGGCTTCCGTCAGGGGGCGGAGCTGACCAGCCTGGAACAGCGCTGGGTGGCTACGCGCTCCAAGGATTTCTGCGGGCCCATCGACACCATTTCCGTAGGTTACAAGTCTGCCATCATCAACGCCAAAGGCGAGCGGGTGATGGAGCGCTACAAGGAATGGGGAGGCGACGCGGCGCCCCGGTTCATCCGGGCCAACGCCCCCATGGAAGAATGGCTGGCCGGGCGTGGCCCCTGCTATTGCGACACGACAGGCCTCAGCCCGGAAAAGGCCCACGACATGCTTGTGGACTATCTTAACGAACGGCCCTCCTTCGTGCTGTTCCTGGCCAGCCGCGGTCAGGACGTCACCAGGGAGCCCATCGAGATTTATGGTTCCGATCCGTACATCGTGGGCGGGCATACAGGCAGCGGCTTCTGGGTGGACATGGAGCGCATGACGACCCTCCCCGGACTGTTTGCCGCCGGGGAGACCGCTGGCGGCAATCCCAACAAGTTCGTGGGCGGCTGCGCAGCCGAAGGCAAGCTGGCTGCGAGAGGCGCGCTGGCCTGGATGAACGGACTGGAACTGCCTGCACTGGATGCAGCACAGGTGGAGGCCGAAAAGGCGCGCGTCTATGCGCCGCTGTTGCGGTGCGGACAGGAAGGCGTGCGTCCGGTGGAAATGAAGGAGCGCCTGCAACGGCTCATGGATGAATACGCCGGTGGCATCAGCCAGTATTACCGCACCAATGAAGAACGCCTGGACTATGCCCTGCGTCATATCAAGATGCTGCAGAGCCAGTTTGTGTTCCTGACGGCGGATTCGCTGCATGAACTGATGGAAGCCCACGAAACCATGGATCGTGTGGATGTGGCGGAAGCCGTGGTGCATCACCTGAAGGCCCGCAAGGAAACCCGCTGGGCCGGCTGGCAGACGCGCGTCGACTATCCTGAACGCGATGACGAACACTTCGACTGCTTTGTGGAGTCGCGTCGTGATCCGCAAAGCGGTGTCGTCACGACCTTCACACGGCCTTATGAACAGCTGATTCCGGGAGACCGGCAACACGCATAGCGAGGAGTGTCATCATGCCCCCTATTGTCGACCCGCACAAATGCAACGGCTGCCAGGGCCGCGCGGAAACGTTCTGCGAAGAAATCTGCCCTGGCGATCTCATGGCGCTTGACACAAGCACCGGCAAGGCGTTTGTGCGTTCAGCGCGGGACTGCTGGGACTGCATGTCCTGTATCAAGGCTTGCCCGCGCAATGCGCTGGAAACCAAAATGCCGTACCAGCTCGGCTACTTTAAGGCCAGTCTGCGGCCTATCATGGGCAAGAGTTCCATTACCTGGAAATGCCGTGACATCAACGGCAAGGAAACAACATACCGGTTCGAGAACAGAAAGCCGGCCCGCTAGCCTGTTTTGAAGACAGGTTGAAGCCCCTGCAGGCATGACAGACCCCGCAGTATGATGCAGCTGCCTGCAAGGCCATATGCCGCTGCAACATGCCGGCAGTGCAAAATGCGTCAGCGTTAAGGGAGTGTTTGCCTGATGCTCAAAGGAGGACAAGTCCACGAAAAGGCTTGTCCTCCTTTCCTGTACTGTCAGGATACCACCAGACGAATTTTTCTCTGCGCTTCATTTTTTATTTCAGCAATGGCATGATGGTGATGCTTGTTATATGGACAGGTTCTGATGTGCCTTGCAGCAGGTCATCGTCAAGGACGATGCCTGAAACATTGTCCCTCACCACCTTGCCTACAATACCGTTTATGCGTACTCCGGCCATATCGGAGTACGCATAATGGTGAACACGCACGAATCAACGTTTTTGCACAGAGCGACGCCTCATTACTCCTTCGTCACCTTGACCGGCTTGCCGGTGGCAAGGATGACCCAATCTCCACTCTCGGGGGAATCTCCTGTAAAGTGGACGAACTGGCCAGACACGCAGATATTTTCCCCGACCTGGACGCCTGAAGACTGGATAGCCGCAAAAACCTCGCGTCCAGCAAGCGTTTCCTTATTGGTCAGGAAGATGCCCGTGGCGCCATTGATGGCAGGACGCGCCTTGGAAAGGCCATAGTAGGTGCCGTCCTCTGACATGAGCTTGCCACAGACTTTTTTATTCACAGTTCCTGTGGGAGCGCTGTCGGTCAACTCCCACAAGGAATGTTCCTGCTTGGGATCCAGGACATACACCCCATTGATCCGGTTGAACGTGCCGTACACATTGACGTTAGGATAGTTCCTTGCTCCTGCTTCTTCGATGTCCTTGACCAGAATCCGGTCGGAAGAGTCTCCAAGATCCAGGCGTTCTCCTGTGAACGCCGTAACATAAAAATGTTCCCTGCCGTTCTCCTGCTTTATTGAGAGCGTGCCGGTGTGTTTTTCCGTCGTCATAGTCTTATCGGCCGGAGCGGTGGCAGCGGCCGCGGGCTCTCCGGTCAGAACTGCCTGCAGGGACTGCAGCATGGCATTCCCGGAGCCGTTCACACATCCCGGTGCGGCGAGCAGACAGCAAGTGAGTGCTCCAACGGCAAGGATCTTGTTCATCTTTTTTCCTCCCTGGTGTCACAAACGTTTTTTAATGTAGCACTATATCAGGCAACGTCTTCAGGTGCGACTCATTCATGGCTGACCAAACGAAATGATATAGACTATGCTAAAAGCATTACAATGTAAATAATGTGATAAAAGGATATCCGACATGTAATTTGCTCAAGCAAGTTTTCTTAAAAAAAATACAAGCCGGAGTACGATAAAGCAGATCTACACTTCCTGAGATAGCAGCAAGAACGGGTGGATGGACTGCGAAATCCTTTCAGCCGCGCACAGGTTCGTTCCACTCCCCGGTAACAGACGGGCTACCTTCCTTTCGCTTTCATGTCGGCAAGCATGAAAACAAACTATGACGGGGATACCCTCGCAAAAGGATTCATGCCCGTCCATGATGCCCGTCGTGCCGCCGCGGCCGCGCCGTGCTTTTCTAAGCATCCCCCGCGCGGCACCATGCTCGCCGTCCCCGGTACCGTCAGACAGTCCGCTCCGCGATTCTTCCCACGCACACGGTATGACGTCCTTGTGCATCCAGCCTGTACGCATCGGCGGGCTGAGTCTCCCCTCGTGTGCGGCGTGCGCTGTTGCCGAAAGAGGCACAGCCACCTTGAGACCGCAGTCGTTTTCTCCCATGCCCCACGCGTCCTTAGTGACAGGTCGAAAGGCAGGACTTCCGGCAGCATGCCATGCCGTGCTGCACCTGTTGCGCGGTTTTGGGGTCGTGGCCTGTCTGGCGCATACTGCCGGTCTGCCGTGCGGCCTTGTACAGGGAAGGCCTGTAGAAACAGGCAAGAAGATGCAAGAATCGTAGCTGGTTCAATCCAGGCCGGGTCGCCTATCATGCGCTCATATCTTGCAGTGTAACAAGGAGGTTTGAGCATGAAAAACGCGATGATCGGCATGGCACTGGCTCTGGCCGTCACAACCGGCCTTTCCGCTACCCATGGCTTTGCTGCAGAAACAGGCAGGTCTCAGACGATTGTCCGCAACGGTGAGCAGGCTTCGCTGAAGGGTGCAGAGGCGTTTTTTACCGGCAATGTGCGCATTGATCCTTTGTATCCCGCCAACAACGCCATGCGTTCCAGCGGGGGAGTGGTGACGTTTGAGCCGGGCGCCCGCTCCAACTGGCATATTCACCCTGTAGGGCAGGTGCTGATCATCACCTCCGGCGTGGTGAGGACGCAGGAATGGGGCAGGCCCGTTCAGGAAGTCAGGCCGGGTGACGTCGTGATCTGCCCTGTGGGCGTCAAGCACTGGCACGGCGCAGCGCCAAACTGTTCCATGTCGCACATTTCCATTTGTGAAGAACAGGAGCCTGGCAAGGTCGTCGAATGGATGGAGAAGGTGACTGACGAACAGTACAATGGCACCGGGAGCGGCTCCGGTCAGTCCGTTAAGGAATAGACAGGGGGCCGGGAATTTTTTCCGGCACTGACATGGACACGGACTGCCGCCACGCCGGACGGTGGTGGGCGGCAGCCGGAAACAGGGGTGAGCAGTCTCATGAAACAGCAGACGATGAAGGCCGGTGTTCTGACCGGACCGCAGCGGATTGAAATCAGGCAGGTGCCCGTTCCGGAAGTGACCCCCGGAATGCTGAAAATCAGGGTTGCCGCCTGCGGTGTATGCGGCAGTGACATCCACATGTGGAAGGCCGGGAAGGGCTGGAGCCAGGATCCCGTTGACAGCTTTCATATGGGTCATGAATTTTGCGGCGTGGTCGTCGATCCCGGAGACAGCCATTTTCAGATCGGCGATCGTGTGACCTTCTGGGCCAACCTGTATTGCGGTCAATGCGACATGTACCTGGCGGGCAGGGAGCATCTTTGCCGGGAGGTTCACGGAACCAACTATATTGGTTTTGTCTGCAACGGCGGCTATGCTGAATACTTTGTCGGCAGGGCGCGGAACGCCTACAAGCTGCCGGACGCGGTGTCGGACGTGGCCGCCGGGCTCATTGATCCGCTGATGGTTGCGTATCATGCGGCCAGGCAGTCCAGCCTGAAGCTGCACGACAAGGTGCTGGTGGTCGGCAGCGGCATCATTGCGCAGCTTATCTGCGGGCTGGTCAAAAAGGCCGGAGCCTCCTGTCTGGCCATGTCCAGGGTTGATGACCGGCAAATGGGCAAGGCGAGAGAGCTGGGCGATGTGGACATCTACTTTGACGGAAACGCTCCTGATCGCGCCGCAGCCATGCAGGAAGCCTCAGCAGGCGGGTTTGATGTTGTTTTTGAGGCAGTGGGCTCGGGGGATGCGCTGGCTGCCTGCATGGACGGCGTGCGGCCCGGCGGCGAGATTGTGCTGATAGGCAACTCGATGACGCCTGAAATACCGTTTGCACTGAATCGCGCCGTCCTGCATGAAATTCGCCTGACCGGCAGCGTCTCATGCACGCGCAAGGAGTTTGCGGAAACCATCGATCTCATTGCAACGGGCCTTATGGATGTGGAACGGTATGTAACGGACATTCTGCCTCTGGATCAGCTGCAGCACGCCTTTGAAAAACAGATTGATCCTGCCGGGCATGTCTTAAAGACGGTCATCCGGCCATAAGCCTGAGACTGCGGGAAAAGCCGTGCCGGAATGCCGTAACCCTCCGGAGGCCTGCAAGGCCTGCCGGGCCTCTGTGGCGGGAACGGCAGGCGATTCTGGCGCAGGCAGAGGCGGTTCAGACACTGAACTGCGCAACAGGCGCCAGACAGGCTGCAGCAGGGAATGGCCCCCTGCAGGGCCTGCTGCCTCTCCCTGCCGGTCAGAGGGCGGGGGCCGAATCTCTCTGCTGCGTAAGCGTTTCAGGAGCGTTTTGCGCGCCGGGCACCTGGCTGGATTCCAGGCGGTGCAGTCCCGGCTGCAAGCGCTGCTGCAAGGAAAAAGCCACAGCCGGATCGTGCGTTCTGTGAACCTGAAGGCGACGGCGGACAGCGCGCGGGGCATGCATACGGCTGGTGTCAAACGGCCCTCATGCCAGGCAACGGCTCTGGGGGCGCAACGGAGCTGGAATATGAAAACAAGGACACTGGGAAAAAGTGGCATGACGGTCTCTGCCATCGGCATGGGCTGCATGGGATTCAGTCATGGGTACGGAGCTGCGCCTGACGAGGGGGAGGCCATCCGGCTGATCCGCAGGACCTATGAACTGGGTTGCACGTTCTTTGACACGGCAGAGGGCTATGGCCCTTATGTCAACGAGGAGCTGGTGGGCAAGGCTGTTGCGCCCTTCAGGGACAGGATCGTCCTGGCGACAAAGGTTTCGCCTGTAGTGCTTGCCGGGCAGGATATGCCCGAAGGCAAGTTGAGCAGGAAGGGTATCCGCAGGGCCCTTGAAGATTCCCTGCGGCGGCTGGGGACGGACTATGTGGATCTGTACTATCAGCACAGGGTGCCTGAAGGCAGCCATGTCGAGGACGTGGCGTTGTGGATGGGGGAACTGATCCGCGAGGGGAAAATCAGGGGCTGGGGGCAGTCCCAGTCTTCGGAGGAACAGATACGGCGGGCCCACGCCGTCACGCCCATCACGGCCATTCAGAGTGAATACTCCATGATGGAAAGGATGTTTGAAAAGGACGTCATTCCGGCCTGTGAGGAACTGGGCATCGGGTTTGTTCCGTTTTCTCCCCTTGCCAGCGGTTTTTTAAGCGGAAAATACGGCAGGGAAACCGTCTATGCTGGTGACGACGTGCGGCGCGTCATCACGCGTTTTGCCAGAGAAAACGTGGAAGCCAACCAGCCCCTGCTTGACCTGCTGCAGCGTTTTGCGCGTGAAAAGGCGGCAACGCCGGCCCAGATTGCACTGGCCTGGATGCTGCATAAAAAGGCGTTCATCGTGCCTGTTCCGGGCATGCGCCGGGAGGAGCGGATTGTGGAAAATCTTGGAGCGGCGGAGGTTACGCTGACGCCAGAGGAGTTTTGTGCCCTTGAGCGTGAGCTTGACGGCATTGTCATTCATGGCAACAGGACGGATAAGGATATCGAACGGCTTGGCACCGTGAAAGCGCAGTAGCCTCGCCGGGAACGCTGCAGGAACCTAAGGGCAGCACGCATGCCGCTGCCGGGAGGCTGCGTTTCTTCACACAGGTTTCGTTTGAAGTGTTTCGCGCTTTAAAACATACGGTCTGTTGTTTCACGGAAACAATACGGTTTTTCTGCTCAACTTTGACCGGGCGGCGCTGTGCTGCCGTCCCGTGTTTTGCTTTTGTAATGACAAACGGCTCTGGAGGAGCAGCCGGACTGCACGGCCCGGCTGAGGCAAGATGCGGCAAGAGCGTGCTGCAGCGCTGCCGGATTCCGGTGCGCAGCGCGGGATGGATACGGCGAGGCTCCCTTGCCGGGGGGCAGAGAAACGGCGCATCCGGTGCAGGCTGCGGGCTGTTTCTGCGTGGTAGCGCCATCCGGCCTGCCATGCCTGCCGGTTTCCGGAGTCGGCATGACAGGCAGACTCTCTGTCCTGTCCGGGCAGAACGGGTGTCCATTGCCTGCCAGAGGCTTGTTCTGCCGTTTGCAGGCGGATGGACGGTCATGCGCGTTAAGGCAGGCGTGTCCCCCTTCCCGAGCCTGTGGCGCTTCTGGAACAGATTCAGAGGTTGTTATGGGCGATCCTGCCTGCGTCAAGCGAACGCCTGCGGTTCATGTCCCTGAGGGGCGGTTCACCAAATACCCGTTTGTATTCCCTGTTGAACTGGGTCACGCTTTCATAACCTACGCTCAGGGCTGCGCTGGAGGCCCGTTCGTTTTCAACCAGCATAAGCCGCTGGGCTTCATACAGGCGCAGCTGCTTTTGATACTGCAGCGGGCTGAGTCCTGTGAGCTGCTTGAAATGGCGGTGCAGGTTTGCGGTGGACATGTTGACCTGCCGTGCCAGAGCATCCACCCGCATGGGAATTTTATAGTGTTCCCGTATCCAGTTTATGGCCTGGACAACCTGGTTGTTCTGCGTGCCAGGCGTGTTCAGCTGCCGCAGGATTTTCCCATGCGGGCTGATGAGCAGAAGGTAATGGAGTTCCCGCAGCATCATGGGGGCGCGCAGCACTATTTGTTCCGTTTTTTCGTGCAGTTCAAGAAGGCGCAGGAACATTTCGAGAATATCGGCATCGGCGTCGGCAACGGAGACGCTTGTAACCGGTTCCGGATTCCAGACAGCCGGCTGTTTCATGTCCAGTGCCAGCGAGGAGAGCATCTGCCTGTCAAGATAAAGATACAGAAAAAGGAACGGCTTTTCGTGAGAGGGGTTGACGACATAGGAGGATATGGGCATGTCCACCCCGGCCACGACGCTTTGGTTTTCCGTATAGACATACTCCTGTCCACCCATGATGGAATGCTTGGTGCCCTGGATGACAAGCCCGACCAGGGGTCTTTCAAAACAGTTTTCAGGCGCGCCGGCTTCTTCACGGCGGACGAGGTTGAACCCTTCAATGGCGGTCGGATAGATGCAGGGGACCGTCAGGTATTGCAGGAGCTTTCGTTTCAGCTCGCTATTCAGCTGGGCTATGCGTTGTGACTGCTCTGACATGGGATTGAGACCTCCGATCAGGCGGTGTTGAGAACCAAAAGGCAAGGCTTGCTATCCGGCAAGCCGGGGTGAGACACCCATTGCGGATCATAAGCTGCACGATACCATGGTACTATGAACAGTTGTAGTTTGAAACGCGTTGCGTTTCCAACTATACGGCCTGTCGTTCTGCGGAACAACGCGGTTTTTCATTCTGGCCGGGTGGGCGCTGTGCGCTGTCATGCCAGGGCCGGCCGCCACAGTGCACACCGGGCCTGTGGGGTAGCCATGGGCAGCCCTGGTGCACGCGCCGTCAGCAGGAGCCGCCAGGTGACAGCTGCCTGATGCGGGCCCATGCTCTGCTGATCAAAATCAGATAGTGGATCTCGCAAATGATGATTGGTGCACGGACAGCAATTTGTTCCGGCTTGTCAATCAGCCCTATCAGCCGGTGAAAGCACCTGATCAAATCCCTGTTGATGTTTGCAGCACAGGAGCGGGCATGGCCCTTGCTGCCCTGTCGGGGAGGTGTACAGCCCTTTCCGGCGTCCAGCAGACAGAGCACATGTCTGCTTATCCTGAGGGAAAAAGCCAGAAAAAGGGAGCCGCTATACGCACTGGTGCCAGAGCAGGCTGCCGGCTGAGGGGCAACGAGGAAGCAGTCATGTTCATGATACCGCCTGCAGGTGCCGTCAGAAATGACGAATGCGGTCCCTTGTATGACAAGGGCCAGCGCAAGGGCGTTGCCGGCAAAAAGTTGTTTTGCCCCTTCATGACCGCGCCACAGTGTCAGACCGGGAACTGGCGTGCTGCATCCTCCTGCGGCAGGTGTGCAGAGCCGCAGCAGGCGGTGTATGTGCGTTCCGGCAGGTTCATGCATGCAGAAGCTGTTGTGCTGCAGGGCGGCCATGAACTTACAGTTCCTTATGGAGGCGTTCCCACCAGCGTGGATAGCCGGGGATATTGTCTGTAACGTGCACCGTCTCACCGATGACCGGTGTAACCAGGCGGAATGACCGGCCCTGACTGGCGGCGGCAATGCGTTTGAAGGGTTCATCCCACGGATGATACGCCAGCGCGAACTTGCCGACATGCGCGGGGAGCAGGTGCCTGGCCCCAAGGTTTTCTGCTGCCAGAACAGCCTGCTCCGGTGTCATGTGGATCTGGCTCCAGCGTTCGTTGTACTGGCCGCAGTCCAGCAGGGCAAGGTCCATGCCGCCAAAACGTTGCCCCAGGGCGGCAAAGTGCGGCCCGTAGCCGCTGTCCCCGCTGAAAAAAATCCTCCTTGCCGGCGATTCCAGCACAAATCCTGACCACAGGCTTTTATTGCGGGTCAGAGTTCGCCCGGAATAGTGGCTGGCAGGCGTCGCATGGATGCGCACCGTTGTGCCCAGCGGCACCGTATCACCCCAGTCCGTTTCATGAATGACGCTTCCGGCAAATCCCCAGCGCCGGAAATGGGCTCCGACGCCAAGCCCGCAGACGATGTTGCGGATTTTTGGCTTGAGTTCCATCACGGTGGGGTAGTCAAGATGATCCCAGTGATCGTGCGAGATCAGCAGGCAGTCGATATCCGGCATGTCCTGGACAGCATACGGTGTGGATCCGGCAAAGGCCCGTGTACTGAAGGACACCGGGGCAGCATAGGGGCTGAATACCGGATCGATGAGAAGCCGGTGGCCGCCAAGCTGGATGAGGAAGGAGGAATGGCCGAGCCATACAACAAGATCCTGTGCAGGATCCCATGCGTCCAGCGGAAGGCGCCTGGCGGGAACAGGTTCCGGCGGAACCGGATCAACCCGCTTTGCAACGAGGGAGCGCAGCAGCGCAAGCACAAAACTGCCGTTGCCGCCCAAAGAGACTTCAGGCAGCAGGTTGTGGAAAGCGCCATCGGCATAGTGCGGTGAAGCCAGAATCCGCTGCAGGGCAGGGCCTTCGGGCAGTGCGCCGAACTGGGGCTGCTGGAGAAATGCCCAGGTGCCTCCGGCAGCGCAGCCGCCAAGCACAGCGGTTGCAGCCAGGGTTTTGAAAAAGAATCTGCGGGTCATGGATAGTATGCTCTCAGTGTATGGCAGGAGTCTGTTTGCCAGGGCAGGCCGGGCTGCCCGATAAAGCCGGCTGCCTGGCGTGCTGTTGCCAGGCGCACCACGGAAACCGTCTGGCCGTCCTGCCGGCAAGGAGCTGGCGATCTCTCTGTGCACATGGCCTCCCTGTGCTCTGGGCGCAACGGACCGGCGCAGACTGCTTTCCCAGTTCGCAACAGCTCCCGCGCCGGAGGGAATGGGCGGGACGTCTTGCAGGGCAGTCCGGATGCCGTACCGGCAGCCTGCCGCACAGAGGCTGTGTTGTAACGTAGACTGGATGGCTCCCGGGATGAAGACACAATTGATGCAAAAAGTTGCCTGATTCTTGCAGATGAGGAAGACGCAGGAGCCATGCACGCTGCCGGACCAACATGATGAAGGCGCGTGGCACGCCCGCGCTGGCGGTATGGGAGGCGGCGTTTTTCCGGACAGAAGTTCCCCGGAATGCGTATTTTCTTATAGGAAGACAAAAATTTTTACGGGATTTTTACCATAACATATTGCATTATTGCAAAAAATAGATGTGTCAAGATAAGCGTTCTGGATACCCTGTGCATGGCGATGCCTTTTTGTGACGCCTGTGAATAGCCCCTTGTGCAAAAAAAGAATTTTTTTCAGAAACGTCCTTATAATTTTTTATTTTTTATTCTGCATGGCAATTTCATCGGTTCAAATTAGCTCTGCATTGGTTTTATTTTCAAAATACTTAGTCTGTATTTTTTGTCTATACTATATCAAGTCAGACTATAAATTCATAAAAAGCGCTTAGTGGTAATGCTGCGCCATCCATCATGGATTTGCGAATCGCTGCCTCTTAGAGTATGCTTGATCAGTTTAGCTCTCATATTGATACAATATTGCGACACGCTGTATAGTTGTGTACAGATCGGCCAATCTGAAGGAGGAAGGCTCAGTCATGGAAAACTATTTCCAGCCGGAAATTGAATGCGCGTCTCAGGAGCAGATTCGCAAGTGGCAGGATGAACGCCTGTGCAAAACCGTAAGGCACGTTTACGACAATGTTGCCTACTACAGGGAACGGATGCAGAAAAAAGGCCTGACTCCTGAAGACATCAAATCTGTTGACGACCTGCACAAGCTTCCCTTTTTGACAAAGGCCGATCTGCGTGACGCCTATCCGTACGGCCTTCTGGCCTGCCCCCTCAGGGATTGCGTCCGCATCCAGTCCACCAGCGGCACGACAGGCCGGCGTGTGGTTGCCTTTTATACGCAGCATGACCTCGACCTGTGGGATGAATGCTGCGCACGCGCCATCGTGGCGGCAGGCGGCACCAGGGACGATGTGGTTCATGTCTGCTACGGTTATGGCCTGTTCACTGGCGGTCCCGGCCTGAACGGGGGATCGCACAAGCTGGGTTCGCTGACCCTGCCGATGTCTTCGGGCAATACGGATCGTCAGATTCAGTTCATGGTCGACCTGCAGTCGACCATTTTGTGCTGCACGCCTTCATATGCCCTTTATCTTGCCGAAAGCATCATCGAGCGGGGCCTGCGCGACAAGATCAAGCTTAAGGCAGGGATTTTCGGCGCGGAAGCGTGGAGTGAGGAAATGCGCCATGACATCGAGCAGAAGCTCGGCATCAAGGCGTATGACATCTACGGGCTGACGGAAATTTCCGGCCCCGGCGTTTCGTTTGAGTGCAGCGAACAGACGGGCATGCACATCAACGAGGACAATTTCATCGCCGAAATTATCGATCCCGAAACGGGCGAAGTGCTTCCGGAAGGCGAAAAGGGCGAGCTCGTCTTTACCAGCATCACCAAGGAAGCGTTTCCGCTTTTGCGCTACCGCACGCGTGACATCTGCGTACTGAGCCGCAAGCCGTGCTCGTGCGGACGCACGCATGTGAAGATGTCCAAGCCCATGGGCCGCAGCGATGACATGCTTATCGTCAAGGGCGTCAACGTGTTCCCGTCCCAGATTGAAACGGTGCTCATCAACAAGGGGTATCCGGCAAATTACCAGATTATCGTAAACCGGGTGAAGAACAGCGACACGCTCGACATCCAGGTTGAAATGACCAGCGAAATGTTCTCTGACTCGATGAGTCAGGTCACAGCCAAGGAAAAGGAACTCGTGGATGCGCTGAAGTCCATGCTGGGCATCTACGCCACGGTGAAGCTTGTTGCCCCCAAGACAATCGTACGCAGTGAAGGAAAGGCTGTCCGCATCATCGACAATCGTAAATTGTACTAAAGGGAGCTGAAGACATGAGCGTCAATCAGATTTCCGTATTTTTGGAAAATGAACCGGGCAAACTGTCTGAATTCACCCACCTGTTGCGTGAGCACAACATAGACATCCGCGCTCTGTCCATCGCTGAGGTGGAAAACTTTGGCATTCTGCGTATCATCGTGGACGACAGTTACGCGACGTCCACCGTGCTCAAGAACGCGGGGTATGTGTTCAAGATCACGCCGGTTCTTGCCGTGCCCCTGAAAGATACGCCAGGCGGCCTGTCGGAAGTGGTCGACGCGCTGGGCAGAAACGGCATCAACATCTGCTATATTTATGCCTTCACGGCGCGTCAGAAAGACAAGGCCTATGTGGTGCTGCGGGTTGAAGACAACGAAAAGGCCGTCGACGTGCTTGTCAAAAACGGCTATACGCCGGTCAGCCAGGAAGAGCTGCGCCTGGACGACTAACGTTGGAAATTCGCCTGCTGCCCACAGGCCGGGCGTGCAGCAGGAAGGGCATGGAGCCTGACGGGAGGCAGATCCCGTGCGGCCCCCCCTCGGAGCCTGGCGCAAACATGGTGCACAGATCTGGACAAGGGGAGTCGGAAAGGGCTCCCCTTGTTTTTTGGCCTGAGCACAGCGTGTTGTCCAAAGCGGCGCATGGCCTGTACGCGCGGGCGGCTCAGAGCCTGCCGGCCTGTTCCGCAGCAGCCGGGAGGAAGGCTGTTGCTCCGAAACAGGTGGAAAAAAGGGTGCCGCCTGCCTCATGCCGCAGGCTGAGGCCTGTTTTACGGAAGCAGGCAATACAAAAAGCTCCCTGGCAACCATGGTTGCCAGGGAGCTTTCACAGGTATCGGGATACCTGCAGCGGCAGCCTTGTCAGCCGCCGCTGCATTGCCTGTTAGGCGATGGAAATCATTTTGCTTTCAGGAGCCTTTTCCGGCTGAGCCTTCGGGAAGGTCAGCTGCAGAATGCCGTTTTCAAACTTGGCGGTTACGTCCTTCGGGGTGACGTTTTCGCCGATATAGAAACTGCGGCTGCATTCGCCGGTGCAACGTTCGCGGCGGATGTACTGCCCCTTCTTGTCTTCTTCGTCCTTATCGACATTCTTGGCGGCGCTGATAGTCAGGCAACCGTTGTCAAGCTCGATTTTGACTTCATCCTTGCTGAAGCCGGGCAGGTCAATATCAAGCTCATAGGCGTTGTCCAGTTCCCGCACGTCAGTCTTCATCATGTTCTTGGCATGCTTGCCGAACACCGGATTATGATGTCCGAATGCAGGAGCAAAGCTGAAAGGATCGCTAAAGAACATATCGTTAAACAGCTTTTCATTGAACAGAGCAGGCAACATAGTAACAACCTCCACCATATCTTTTCCCATCATCTATTCGGATGACGGATGATACGTACATGATTTTTTTTGCTGTCCTTGTCTTGGGTTCAACACCCTCAACCTTGACGCCATATAGATAAGTTCGCTTTACATGGTGTCAACATCTTTTTTTAAAAAATGTGTGCGCATGGCATGCCGCTGGTCTTTCCGGATGGATATGCGGACAGCAAGAGACTGCAGTGGCTTTCGGTAAATGTACGCAGGCCGCTGGATGGTGCCGCCTGGCAGCCTACCCTGGCTGTTCCGGCCTTGTGACGCACAGCGGGGACACTGCTGGCAAGATGGCAAGACATGGCCGAAAGTCCAACACCTTTTTTTGTGCGGACGGGCCAGGGACTGCACCATTCCGTTGCCTGGTGCTGAGCCTGCCGGGGCGTACGCGGCCTCTGTCACCGGGATTTTGCAGCAGGGTGCATCTTTTTCGGGCAATATTGCACAGGTGCTGAGCGTGGTTCGAACGTTCGCTGAAGCAGGCTAACTAGCTTTACTGTATGCGATTCTCCGGGAAAAGTCCTTCTTTTTAGTGAATAGCCGGCCTGGGAGGCATGCCATCAGGGCGCTGGTTTGTTATGGCTTTTTCTTATAGACACACGGGGAGGGCATAAAAAACCTTCAGTACGGCTTGCCGCACGCATACCGTCGCTTGCCGGACGGACCCTCTGGCTGTTCCGGGCAGCCTGAAATGGATGCAAGGAGGCAGTTCAGCAGGGATACCCTCTGTCCTGGATTCAGGAACGTCGTCTTTGGCCTCGGGGGAGAAGCAAAGGCGGGTGCGCTGGCCGTGCAGCTGCGCAGCGCGCCAGAGGGCCTTGTGTGCGATGAGGCAGCCGCTGCAGCGCGGCATGGAGCTGAGAGGAAGTTTTTCCTCTGGATGGAAGCGTTGAAATCGAGGTCATTTCAGCGTGAAAACTGTTTAAGGCATGACATTGTCAGGAGAGAGGTGACATGACAGACCTGTTGAGACGTTATTTTCGGCTTGATGACTATGGCAGCACAGTCAGAACGGAGCTGATCGCCGGTGTGACGACCTTCATCACCATGGCCTACATCATCTTTGTCAATCCTGCCATGCTGGCTGACGCCGGCATGCCCAAGGACGCGGCGTTTGCTGCGACCATCTGGGCGGCCGCCATCACCACGCTGTTCATGGGCCTGTGGGCCAACATGCCCATTGCACTGGCACCGGGCATGGGGATCAACGCGTTTTTTGCCTATACCGTGGTGCTCGGCATGGGACTGCCCTGGCAGACCGCGCTGGGAGCCGTGTTTGTTTCAGGGATTGTTTTTCTTGTTCTTTCGATTACCAGGCTGCGTGAACTCATCATCTGCTCGGTGCCGATGAATCTGAAGCTGGCCATTTCGGTGGGCATAGGCATGTTCATCGCCTTTATCGGGCTCAAGGGCGCGGGCATTGTTGTGGATGATCCTGTCACCTTCGTGGCTCTTGGCCATCTTGGCCAGACGCCCACGCTGCTGTCCCTGTTTGGCCTGCTGGTCACAGGGGCGCTCATGTCGCTGCGGATTCGGGGGGCTATCCTGCTCGGCATCCTGGCGACGACAGTGCTGGGCATGATCGTGGGCGCCGGACCTGTTCCCCAGGGCATGGGCGGCATCATGAGTCTGGACGTGCCCAGCTTTATGCCGACCTTTTTGCAGCTGGATGTCATGGCCGCTATCGAATACGGCCTGATTTCCGTTCTGTTCACCATGACCATGGTTGACCTGTTTGACTCGATGGGCACCATCATCGGCCTTTCGCGCAAGGCGGGACTCATGACTCCTGAAGGGCGGATTGAAGGCCTTGACAAGGCGCTCATCGCCGATTCGTGCGGCACCATCCTGTCCGGTCTTATGGGCACGCCGGCGGTGACCAGTTATGTGGAAAGCTCAGCCGGGGTTGCAGAAGGCGGCCGCACGGGCCTGACGGCTGTCACCGTGGGGATCCTGCTGCTTGTGAGTCTGGTGTTTGCGCCGCTCGTCGGGGTCATTCAGAGTTATGCCACGGCGCCGGCCCTGATTGTGGTGGGTGCACTGATGGTTCAGGATATCCGCAATATCAGCTTTGATGACATGTCCGATGCCCTGCCGGCCTTTTTGACCATCATTACCATGCCCCTGACGTACAGCATCGCTACCGGCTTCGGCATGGGCTTCATCAGCTATGTGCTGCTGAAGACCGTGACAGGCCGCGTCCGGGAAGTCAGCCCGGTCATGTGGGTCGTGGCTGCCTGTTTTGCCATCAACTTTGCAATGCGCTAGAGCGCAAGGTTTTCTTTATCAAGGCGCTGATGCTCGTCTGACGTGCTGCCTCCGGCCGCCATGTACAGCCCTTTTGCCTGAATGCCGGATGAAGGAGCCGGCAGACCCCAGAGTTGAGCTTACTGGTGCAGCATGAGCGTGCCAGGGCCGTTAAAAGGCAGAGGGGCCGCCGTAGGGCGGGATGAGTATCAACGCCGCTCTGCAGGCATCCTGCAACGGGATGTCTGACGGTGACGCGGGGTTTCCTAGCGTCAGCATCATTTTTGGGGGGAGAGGAGCCTTAACGCAGAACGGGCTTCTCTCCCCTGTCTTTTTTTCAGCAGAAAGTGTCTGAAGACACCCTGTTTTCCCGCCTTCCTGGCTGTATTTCGTTGTCCGGTGCCGAGTCTTTGCGGATCAGAACGGCGTTGGGAGCGTCCTCCGGAAAAAGGGGATACCACAGGGTTGCGCGGCAGGAGCGTCGTGCGCACGGGAAGGACCATCACCGGTGAAGGCGGCTCCACCAGCGAACAGCAGACGTATCGTGCACACGGAAAGGGCAGCCACGCCACTCGGGCAGAGAGACATGCCGTGCGCACGGAAAGGGCAGCGTCTGCAACGGCGCAAGGCGGCTGGCAAAGTGGCATGCAGCGCCCTGTATCCGTGCCGTTCATGTGCAGGCCGGGGAGTTTCATAGCGGGATACAGCGTGCACTATAGCGCGGCTTCTGGCGTGCGCGGCTCCGGACTTTTGGGGGACAAGTATGGAAAAGCGCTTTTCCAGTAGGGAGCTGCGGGGCAGGTCACCAGATGTCTGCAAGCGTTTTGATCAGAATGCTTATGCCCGAAAGCACACAGACCGCGGCAACGATTTTTTTGGTTGTCTCGGCGCAGAGGCGTTGCGCCACACGCAGGCCTATCCATACGCCAATGACCTGCCCCAGCCCGCAGAGCGCCGCCAGCGGCAGGTCCACAGCGTCGTGGAGGATGTTGCCTATGCTGCCTGCGGAGCAGACCAGCAGCACATAGACCTGTCCGGAAGCGATGGCCGTCATGGGGCTGTAGCCCAGCAGAATCATGGCCGGAACGGACAGTACCGGGCCGCCTGCTCCGGTCATGCCGGACAGCACGCCGACAACGCCGCCAAGCACAAGCAGCTGAATAACGGCTTTCCTGGTGGAGAACGTTGATGACGCGGCCTCCGGCCGGGGCGTGGCCGGCCGCAGCACCATGCAGCCGACAAAGATGACCAGTCCGGCGAGCAGAAGGTTGAGCAGCGCTCCGGAACTCAGAGCTTTCAGCTCCGTGCCGATAAAGACACAGACAACACCTGCGACTGAAAGCGGCAGCGCCGTCTTTTTGTTGATAAGCTTGTGCCGGGTATACATGGTGACAGTGACGACGCTTGACGGCAGAAAGCTGGTCATGCTGGTACCCATGGCAAGGTGGGTGTCCATTCCCAGCAGGAGGATCATGATCGGGGGGATGAGGATCCCTCCCATGCCAGAAATACCCGTCAGAAACCCCACTACAAGCCCCGTGGCCCAAACACCCAGCGATGTGAACATAAAAAACCGGATCCTCCGAAACTGCTGTTGCGGGGAAAATCTAATCCAATACGGAGAAATCGCAACGGCATGTGGCACTGGCAGGGCCGGCCGGTCGCGTCAGGAGGCTGCTGTATGCACAGAGAGTCGGCAGGATTGTTGTACTGTCCGCAAAGTCTGGGGTCTGGAGCTGTGGTAACAGGGGAATTCGAGAAGCCACGGGGAGATGTTTGGAGTCTCCTTGCCGCAAGGCCGCTGCCGGGTTGGTTTTGTCGCTGGCGCGGTCTTGCCTTCTTTGTGGAGGAATTGCAAGCGGCTGGTTGCGTTTTTCAGAACTGTCAGTCCGGTGGTGCAATTTTTTTCGTCTGGGCAGAGTCCGGAGGAACGGCGACAGAGAGCTTGCAGAGTCCGCAGTACGGCAACCGTTGTGTGCGGTAATTTCTCATGTGCGTTGTGTGCAGCGTGCCGGGCAGTACGGAGCCTCCAGGACCGATGCCGTGCAAGGAGGGGATGAGGCCAGCCATGTCCTGGAAGACATGTTGCCAGATCAAACGTCAGGTGCAGAGTCCAGGCATTGCCTTGTGGCAGCCGCACATCCTGCGCAGCCGCCGGAAAGGGGGCGTCGCTGGTGCCGGCCGGTTATCAGCCGGCTGTGCACGGGCTGTGCGTCCATGCCGCGCGGGGGATACGGTTGCGGTCTTTTGGCGTTGATGTGAGGCAGAGAACGCGCGCCCTGTCCGTGTAAGCTGGCGAAGCCGCCGGAAACAGGTGCGCCGCCCGGGGAAGTCCCGCGGGCGGCGCACCTGAGAAACGGTTACGAAAAGCTGACAGCTAGCAGTTAGCAGGCTCGTCAGGCAGCGGGTTGCGGCCCTTGGTCAGCAGCAGCAGGGCAATCGCCACGGCAAGGATGATGCCGATAGCCGAGGAGAGTTCCAGGCTCATGCCAAAGCCCATGGTCTTTTCGTAGCAGATGTAGGAGCCGCTTACTGCGGTCATGAACATGGCAGGAACGGTAGCAATCCAGTGGAACTTGTTGCGGTGCAGCAGGTATGCCGCGCCGGCCCAGAGCATGATGGCGGCCAGGGTCTGGTTGGCCCAGCCGAAGTAGCGCCACAGAATGTTGAAATCGATGAAGTTGAGAGCCACGCCCACGGCAAACAGCGGGACAGCCAGGGCCAGACGCTTGCTGTTGGGGCGCTGGTCAAAGTTCAAAGCGTCGGCAATGGTCAGGCGGGCAGAGCGGAAGGCCGTGTCACCAGAGGTGACGGGCAGCACAACCACGCCGAGCACGGCCAGAACAGCGCCGAACGATCCCAGAAGTTCATTGGAAATGTGGTTGACGACCACGGCAGGATTCGGATGGGCGTTGATGTATTCATAGAACGCCATGCCCAGGGTGACCCAGATCAGGCCGATGACGCCTTCAGCAACCATGGCGCCATAGAAAATGAAACGGCCGTTCTTTTCGTTGCGCATGCAGCGGGCCATCAGGGGCGACTGCGTGGCATGGAAGCCCGAACAGGCGCCGCAGGCAATGGTGATGAACACCAGCGGCCAGACGGGCAGGCCCTGGAGGCTGGTGGAGCGCCATTCAATGATACCGGCAGGGTAGGCGTCATAGCCCTTGATGAAGAGCGCCAGTGTCAGGCTGATGGCCATGAACGCCAGCAGCATGGCAAAGAAGGGGTAGATCCGGCCGATGATTTTGTCGATCGGCAGGACGGTGGCCACAAAGTAGTAGGCAAAGATGATGGCCACAAAAATCATGGTGTCGAGGCCGGTCAGGGTGCTCAGCAGGCCGGCAGGCCCCGCCACGAACACCACGCCCACAAGCACCAGCAGCACAACAGAGAACACGCGCATGATGTACTTGACGGTGGTGCCAAGGTTGTAGCCGACGATGTCAGGTACGGAGCGTCCGTCATAGCGTACGGACAGCATGCCGGAAAGATAGTCATGCACCGCTCCGGCGAAGATACAGCCGAACACCACCCAGAACAGGGCGATGGGGCCGTAGAGAGCGCCAAGAATGGGACCGAATACCGGCCCCAGGCCAGCGATGTTCAACAGCTGGATCAGAAAGGCCTTGCCGGTGCTCATTTCCACATAGTCCACACCGTCAGCCAGGCGGATGGCCGGGGTCGTGCGCTTGGGATCAGCGCCAAAGACTTTCTCTACAATAGTGCCGTAGATAAAATACCCGGCCAAAAGCCCTGCAAGAGCCAGCAGGAATAGGGTGATGCCACTCATAACAGCAACCTCAGACGTTTGAGATGTAAATGGGAATGATTCCTCACTACAGCAATGGCTCCTGCATAACTGGTTGCATTTTTTTAGTCAACCGGTCTTTCAGGCTGCTTTTACCAATTTTATAAAAAATGAGGTGTAAAGATATAATGTATTTTTGCTTAGACAACTCAAAGGTATCCTGTTTAAAAATGTAGTTAGATAAAAAATTAATATAAATATATTTGTTATGATGAAAAATAATTAGTTTTTTATGAGAGCATTATTTTTGATATGGTGTACTATTTCTTCCGTTAGAACTTATCTGAATACTGATGACCGTACCTCCAGGGACAACTTCAAGATTCTGTCTCATATTTTTCAGCGTCATTATCTGAGTTTCGCAGGTATTATAGAAGGGGAACAGGCGGTCAGGGCACTTGCGGTCCACTTTGAGGAAGCCGAGCCCCTGGTCGAACCAGATGGTCAATGTCGTGCCGTCCTGAAACTCCAGACGGAGAGACCGGGCATGGGCCATCATTTTTTTGTCCATGAGGACGACCTTGGCTGTCCCCAGCTCGTTCAGCAGTCTTCTGACAGCTTCGTCGCGCTCTGAAGCTCGGCTCCAGTCATCCCACACTTGGGAATGTTCTCCGGAGATGCGGTCTGAAAGCATGACAAAGAAGGATGGAGAGGTCCATGCCGCGCCGTAAACTTCTTTAAGATGCCTGAGCAGCCGGTACAGCAGGGCGGCGGTAAGGGGAGAGTTGCAGTATCTGTCAGAAAAGAGGATGCGAGTGATGGGCCGACGATTCGCAACGGGGTCTGTGCCAAGATTCTTTTCAAGAGACTGATGCAGCCTGTTCCACAGCCATGCGCCGAAGTCCGTGACGGAAGTCTTTTCGTTGTCTCCTATCTGTACGATGGCGCTGTTGCCGGATGTTGTCTGAAGCTCCGTTTGGGAAATCGGCCTGCGCGTGCCGAGATCGCTCTCGGTGCATCCTGTGAGCAGCAGGCGGTCTTCAGCCTCTTCATACACGGCCCAGCGGCGCAGAGCGTCGTTCTGCATGGTGACGGCTAGGCGGGCATGGGGATGGGAGAAGCCTCCTTCAAGCACGCAGCAGGTCACGTTGCCGTTCACGAGGGGCGAAAGGAGCAGTTTTTCCTCCTGACTGAAGCTCTCGTAGAGTTCCTTTTCCAGCGCCAGATCGACGCGCGTCTGCCGCAGCCGCAGAATGTTCAGAAGATGCAGCATGTCGCCGTCGCCGGGCATCCACAGGGAGTGCGGCCCAAGATGCAGGCATACGGTTGCATCGGGGTACAGCAAAGAGGCAGATAGTACGGATTCTTCCAGCCGCATGGTCTCCGCTGTCGTTGAAGGGCCGAAAATGCGTGCCTGCGGGGGAAGATCAAGCAGTGCAAGCCAGGCAGGCGTGAGGACTTCCAAGCCCTTGTGTCTGTCGAGATCCCGACTCTGGTATCGCAGGTCGAAGCTGAGTATGCAGTGGGGACAGGCTGTTTCACAGTCATGCCCCTTGCAGAGCAGGCGTTCGCGCGCGTCGCGCAGAAGATATGCCATGTGCTCCCCGGCGGAAGAGGCGTAGCCTGCGGCGTTCTCGTCGAAGACAAACAGGGAGCTGCAGATGATGCCGTCTTCTCTCTTACGGACACCCACAG
>CALUZP010000067.1 GCA_944325325.1 uncultured Desulfovibrionaceae bacterium | reverse complement strand
AGCAGAACCACGGGGGCGTTGCCCGAAAGACCGGGCCGGGCTGCCGGGCGGACGCCGCTGGATGGCCTGCCGGGATGTCTCTGCTGTGACGGATGAGGAGTCGGGCTCTGGGGCATGCAGCGCTGCCATGCCGGCCCGCTGCAGTTCCGCCGCAGGCCGCGGGCAGGGCATGGTTTTTGGCAATCCTGCTGTTCCGGCAACGCGTATGCCCTGCCGGCACTGCCTCCGGACAGCCGTTCCGTCAACTTCAGCACAGGATCAACATATGGAATGGGTTTGCAACCCGTCGCACGATCCCGCCTTCAATCTGGCGGTGGAAGAAGCGCTGCTGGGTTCGGTGTCCGCGGAACGGCCGTTTATCGGCATGCTCTGGGTCAACCGGCCAACGGTGGTGATCGGCCGGTTTCAGAACGCCCGCCTGGAAGTCAACGCCGCGGTTGCCGGCGAGCGGGGCATTGAGGTTGTACGCCGCATGACCGGCGGCGGGGCCGTCTACCACGATTTCGGCACCCTGAATTATACGTTCATTCACTATCTGGATCACGAGGGCCGCATTCCCTCGTTCCGCGAGGCCGGCCGCCCCGTGGCCGAGGCACTTCAGTCCCTGGGTCTGCCCGTGGCGTTTTCGGGCCGCAACGATCTGCTGCTGGATGGCCGCAAGGTAGCCGGGGTGGCCTATTGCCGCCAAGGGCGGCGCTATCTGCACCATGGCTGCATTCTGGTGGATACCGACCTGACCCGGCTGACAGGCGTGCTGACTGTCGACCCTGCCAAGCTGGCTGCCAAGGGCGTGGCCTCCGTGCGTAGCCGAGTGACGAATCTGGCTGACTGGCTGGCGGAACGGCATCCTTCGGCCCCCAGGCTGAGCGTGCAGGACGTCAGATCGGCCATCCTGGCGCGCGGAGGCGAATCCCGCCCGCTGACCGGGGAGGAAACCCGCACCGCCCAGGCCCTGTGTACCACCCGGTACGCGACCTGGGACTGGGTGTATGGTGCTGCGCCACCCTATACCGAGCGCAAAACACGACGTTTTGCCTGGGGTGGCGTGGAAGCGCTGTTCGACGTGCGTCAGGGCCGGGTGGCCGGCTGCCGCCTGTACGGCGACTTCCTGGGAGACAGCGCCGGGCCGGAACAGATCGAACAGGCTCTGACAGGGGTGCGCTACGAAGCAGGCAGCCTGCGCGCTGCGCTGGATGCTCTTCCCCTGGAGCAGCTGTTTCCCGGCGGAGCGGCCGAAGAACTGAAAACGTTCCTGCTGCCGGCATAGACCGCCGGACACGGCCCGTCAGCCTCCTGAAGAAACCGGAAGCCCGGCGCTGCTTCCATACGGAAAGAAGGCCCCCTTTATTGCCGGAGCGGCTTCTTTTTCTTTTCGATTTCCTCACGCCTTCCCTTTCTCTGCACATCATTCCGGGCGGGACATTGCGTATGGAGCGGCATTCCTGATGGCCGCGCGGCATGTTGGCACGTTCTGATGCGGTACGCGGTGCCTTGGGTGCTCCGTTGCGCAGAATGGCTGTGCGGCTGCCAGGCGGATGCCGGTTGTGCCGTGTCAGGTACGTTTTTGCCGCGCCGCAACGGCTTTTTTCGGGGGAGGTGCGTCCAGGCAAGGCCGTTTTGCCCGCATTGGTTCGAGGGACGTTGCGGGGTGTGCAGGGCTGGTGCGCCGGACAAGGCTGGCAGCCTGCTGGGCATGAGGGAAGCGTTCAGCTGCCGGGAAAGCGGGATGGCCGGGAAAGTCGGGCAGCGGACTTTCTGCCGGGGCGGTTTTCTCTGGGCAGTCATGTCTTTCAGAGACAGAGCTGCACAGGCAGAGGTAAGGACAGTCCGTCCGTCGTGCGTTTTGAACCGGCAGGGGCAGGCTGTCCAGACAGCGTCAACGGACCGCCGATTACCGCGGTGTCCTCAGAAGTCCGGGGGCCCGGGGGAGGTTTGCTCCCCCGGCGGGGTACGGGGCAGCGCCCCGGCCTCTTTCATACTGCTGCCTCTTTTATACCTCTGGTCTGCGGGGCTTAGTGCAGATCGCGGGCGATGGCGCTGAAGGCTTCGCCAAGGTCGGTGCCTTTCCAGACGGCGTAGCGGTCATAGGGGGTTGGATCGGCATTGATGATAGCCAGTTTGCCGCCCCGGTGCGCAGTGATGCCGGGCAGGGAGGCTGCCGGATAGACCGTCAGGCTTGAGCCGAGGACGAGCATAAGGTCGGCCTCCCAGGCTTCCTGCTGGGCTTCCTCGAGGGTGGCTTCCGGCAGCGGCTCGCCAAAGAAGACAATGTCAGGCTTCATGATGCCGTGGCATTTGGGGCAGTCGGGGATGCGGCCTTCATCGAGGATGCGGACGATGTCGTCAAAGCCGAGGGTCGCGCCGCAGCGCAGGCAGTGGTGCACGGCGGGCGAGCCGTGCAGTTCGAGGACATGCTTTGAGCCGGCTTTCTGGTGCAGCAGGTCGATATTCTGGGTCAGGATAGCCTTGACGTTGCCCCGGGCTTCAAGGCGGGCAAGCTCGGTGTGGACGATATTGGGCTCTTTGCTGTCGAGATTGTAGATGAAGTCCCGGGCGTGGGTGTAGTAGTAGGAAGGATCTTCCTTAAAGGCATCGATGTCGAAAATGCGGTTGGGATCGATGTCGGTGCGTTTGTAGAAACCGCTTTTGCCGCGGAAATCGGGAATGCCGGAAAGGGTGGAAATGCCTGCGCCTGTAAGAACGACGCAGT
>CALUZP010000066.1 GCA_944325325.1 uncultured Desulfovibrionaceae bacterium | reverse complement strand
GCCTTCAACACTTTTTTTCGGACTGACCTTGGGCCATATCTTGTGCCGTCCAACCAAAGAGCCGACAAAATAGGCGGCTGTGTCCGAGCAGATGGTAATGCCTACAAGCAGAAGCTGCTCCTGAACAGAAAAATCCAGAACAGGAGCGAGCAGTTGGGGCACATAGCACAGCCCTGCGAGGAGAATGGCTGCTGACGTGAATTGTTCGCCATCATGTGAAGCCCAGCGGAAAAGAAAAAAGAGCAGCATGCCAAGGCAGGCCACCCCCATGGGCACTATGCCAGACTGTGGCGCACGCCAGGCCAGGGCAAGCAGAACGACCCCGAGCACCAGCGCCAGCACCCGCCCGGCCAGATGCTCCCGGCCGTTCCAGAACATGGCCTGCAGTTCCCACTGCCCAAGGCAGGCGCATAATGCCACAAGCGCAAAAAGTACCCAGCCGCCCATAAACAGGGCAAGACCAAGCAGGACGATCAGAGGGACGCCCGTGCAAACGCGGACCATGGTGGAAGAAAGGGCCAGAGGCATACAGGCTCCTTGAAAAGATTATTTTTCGGAAAGCTGATCAGACGTCAGCCCAAAACGGCGCTCCCGGCCTGCATACCACTCCAGCGCGCGGTCAAGCTCATCAGGTGTAAAATCCGGCCAGTGCATGTCACAAAAATACAATTCACTGTAAGCCGTCTGAAACGGCAGATAATTGCTGAGCCTCCGCTCGCCGCTGGTGCGGACAACCAGATCGGGATCAGGCTGCCCTGCCGAGTACAGTTGTGCACGAAACATGTCTTCCGTTACGGACTCTGGGGAAACTCCCAGAGCCACGATCCGGCGCACAGCGCGCAGAATTTCCTCCCGTCCCGAGTAGTTCATGGCCAGATTGACAGTCATTGCCGTTCCAGCGGCCGTGCGGCGCAACGCACTTTCAAGTGCGGTCCGAACCGGACCCGGCAGCGTGTCCACTTCGCCAAAGACCTGAAGACGGATGCCGTTGGCAACCATGGACTCGACCTCATCGCCAAGAAATCGTGTCAGCAGGCTGAACAGCAGACTGACTTCAGCACGAGGTCTGCCCCAGTTCTCCTTGGAAAAGGCATAGAGCGTCAGATAGGGGATATGCCGCTCGCGGCAGGCCATGACGATCTGCCTGGCTGCGCGGACGCCGGCACGATGACCGTCGCCCCGCGTGAGACCGCGTTGCTGCGCCCATCGTCCGTTGCCATCCATAATGATGGCAATATGCTGAGGAAGCTCTTTCACAATCTGTTCCATCAAAAACATTTCCCGGCCATGCCCGCACCGCCATGCACGGATCCGGCCGGAATCCCGAATGCGGGGAATTGCCAGACCAGCGGCAAAAATCCATCCATACCTGCAAACAGCAGCGCTTTCAAAAAACGGCAGCCGGACACCGGCCGTTACCAGACCTTCCAGCTGCCCTTCTTTCTGCATCCAGCGCGTCAGATGTCCATAATTTCCTTTTCTTTCGTCTGGCACTTGCTGTCGACCAGAGCCACGAACTTGTCCGTCATTTTCTGGATGTCATCCATGGCCTTCTTCAGTTCATCCTCAGACAGCACCTTGTCCTTCTCCAGCTTTTTAAGCTGATCGTTGGCGTCACGGCGGATATTGCGCACAGCAACCTTGGCTTCTTCGCCGTACTTGCGGGCAATCTTGCTGAGTTCCTTGCGGCGTTCCTCAGTCAGCGGCGGGATGGAAATCCGGATGACCTTGCCGTCATTCACAGGCGTGAGCCCCAAATCCGACTTGAGAATGGCCTTTTCAACACCCGCAAACGCGCCGCGATCCCAAGGCTGAATAGTCACTGTACGGCTGTCCGGCACGGCCACGGAAGCCAGCTGACTGATGGGAGTCGGCGTGCCGTAATAGTCAACCTTGATGTTGTCCACCAGAGACGTCGAAGCGCGGCCGGTGCGAAGCTTGCCAAAATCGCGCTCCAGCGCAACCACGGCTTTGTCCATACGGTCTTCGGTTTCCAGAAAGATGCTGTCCTTGTCCATATCAATCCCCTTCGATGATGGTGCCGACTTCCTGTCCGGCAACCACCTGTTTGATGCTTCCGTTGAACATGTTGCAGACGATGATGGGCATGCTGTTTTCCTGGGCAAGCGTAATGGCCGTAGAATCCATGACCCGAAGATGACGCCGCAGCGTCTCGTCATAAGACAGCCTGTGGAACATCACCGCATCGGCATGTGTCACAGGATCCTTGTCATACACGCCATCAACCTTGGTGGCCTTGATGATGGCGTCACACTTCAATTCCATCGCCCGCAGGGCGGCCGTCGTATCGGTGGTAAAATACGGATTGCCCGTCCCCGCCGCACAGATGACTACTCTGCCCTTCTCCATATGCCTGATGGCCCTGCGCCGGACATACGGTTCGCAAACCTGACGCATCTCAATTGCCGAAAGCACCCGTGTGGGGTGTCCGTACTTTTCCAGCGCATCCTGCACGGCCAGCGCATTGAGTACCGTGGCCAGCATCCCCATATAGTCGGCCGAAGAACGCTCCATCCCCTTTGCGGAACCTGAAAGACCGCGGAAAATATTGCCGCCGCCGATCACCAGGGCGAGCTCAATGCCAAGATTGAGAACTTCCCCGATCTCTGCGCATATCTTTGAAACAGTGTCCGGGTCAATCCCCGTTTTGAGTTCGCCAGCCAGAGCTTCGCCACTGAGTTTCAGCAAAACCCGCCGGAACTTGAGTTCTTCCCCCATCAGATCTCCTCCTTGCATGCGGTAACACCATCCGCCAAACCGTCACAACGGCTTCTGCTACAGCCAATATGCAGCGCAACCGTTACTGACGGTGATACGGCTTGCCCCAGTCCCCTTCGTTCACTCTGACATACTTTAAGAAGGCATAAAAAGCGCCATGCGCGGCGTTGATAAATCCTGCACGCCCATCAAGCAAACCAAGCTTGAGCACATAAATCCGCAGAAACCGGCCGAACCCGTGGAGAAGCCCCGCCAGAACACCTCCCCGCACACCTCTGGCAGCCAGTTCTTCTGCCCCCTGCTGGGCATAGGAATTGATTTTATCAAGATGCTCCCTGAATGACGCATAGGGATAATGGATGATGTCCCCTTGAATCGTCCGCGTCTCACCATCAGGATGGAACGAATAGTGAGCACCTGAAACAGTAACACGCATCCGGCCGCGCCGGAAGCAGCGCAGAAGCCGATCGGGATACCACCCGCTGTGCATGAGAAAACGGTTATAGTACCATGAACGGCGCGACACCCAAAAACCAGCCAGCCTCGATGACGACGGCTCCTGCGTTGCCTTAAGAATGGCATCCCGCAGTTTGACGGTGCAGATTTCATCCTGATCGAGACTGACGATCCAATCAGAAGGAAACTCTCTGTCTATGAGTTCAAGCGCGAAACGGAACTGATTGGCCGGCCCAGTCCACGGATGCTGCACACAGTGCGCACCGGCCTGTTCGGCAATCGCGACAGTGGAATCTGTGCTGAACGAGTCCACGACGACAAGATGATCACAAAACGAAAGCGAATCCAGGCAGTCGGCCAGGAGCCTTTCACCATTATACGTCAAGACCAGTCCGGTTATGCCGGAACCTTTCATGCACAATCCCCGCTTGGTATGTTTTGATCCACCCGGCGGCAGGCCGCAACACAGATTTCCAGCAGCGTGCCCCCGTTGCAAACAGCTATGGCGCAGCCCGATACCCGGCACCCAGGCTCAAGCCAGACATGCCCGCAGTCTCGTTCTTAGGGTGTCCTCTCCCGGAACTCATTCCCCTGAAACCGCACCCCGCCTTCTTCCAGGCAACTGCCGCACACTATGAAAGACCCTCAGGCTCACAAAAGCCTTCGGCACACTGAAAGGCCTGCGGCTATCTGCCCCGCGGGTCTCTGGACATATAAAAAAAGGGGGCCGTAGCCCCCCTTGTAACGCAGAACGTCAGCTTATTCAACGCCCAGCTGGAGACGTACAAACCGTCCCACGCTGATGGGCGTGCCGGCTTCCTTGCTGGCGGCCTTGAGCACATCGCGCACCGACATCTTGTCGTCACGGATGTACGGCTGCTCGAGCAGGCAGACTTCCTTGAAGAACTTCTTCACAGCACCTTCAGCAATCTTTTCGACAATCGCTTCAGGCTTGCCTTCTTCACGGGCCTTCTGGCGGTAGACTTCGCGTTCACGTTCCTGGGCAGCCGGATCAAGGCTTTCAGGATCCAGTGACATGGGGTTGGACGCAGCAATCTGCATGGCCACATTCTTGGCTACATCACGCACCGCGTCGTTGACGCCGTCAGCCTTGATTTCCACCAGCACGGCGATCTTGCCGTTGCTGTGCAGGTAATGCCCCACCATGCCCGGAGCGCTCATGCTCACTTCAGCCGTGCGCCCGATCTGCATGTTTTCACCAATAGTGGCAATGGTGCTGGTCAGCAGATCCTGCACTGTGCCGCCTTCAACAGGCTGAGCCAGCAGTTCAGCTGTGTCGGAAGTAAAGTGATCGGCAACCTGATCCACAATCGTCTTTACGAAGTCCTGGAACTTTTCACCGCGAGAAACAAAGTCAGTTTCACACTTGACTTCCACCAGCACGGCACGCTGTTCATCGGCATCGATCTTCATACCGATGAGACCTTCCGACGTGGCACGGCCGGCCTTCTTGGCAGCTTTGGAAAGACCCTTCTGACGAAGCCAGTCAACGGCCTTGTCCATGTCGCCGTCATTTTCCTGCAGCGCCTTCTTGCAATCCATCATCCCTGCGCCCGTCTTGTCGCGCAGTTCCTTCACAGACTGAGCAGTAATGGTCATTTTTCTTCTCCAATCGGGAAAGACCCGGTTATCCGTTTTCCTTCCGGCAGAACCGGGGACACTACTCGGCGGGGGTCTGCGCCGCTTCAGGTGCAGCGGCAGCGGCTTCGATGTCGGCAGCCTGCTTCATCGCTTCTTCAGGATCAGCCTTGTCGTTGTCCTTGGCCATGGCCGCACCTTCAAGGCACGCTTCGGCAATGGCGTTCACAAACAGCTTGATGGCGCGGATAGCGTCGTCATTGCCGGGAATGATGTAGTCGATCACATCAGGATCGCAGTTTGTATCGGTCACTGCAACAATCGGAATACCGAGCTTGCGGCATTCCTTCACTGCGATCTCTTCACGATGCGGGTCAATGATGAACGCCAGCTGAGGAAGACGATCCATATTCTTGATGCCGCCCAGCGTAGCTTCAAGCTTTTCCATTTCGCGCTGGAAGTTGAGCACTTCCTTTTTCTGATAACGGTTCACAGAACCGTCGGCGAACATGGCTTCGAGCTTCTTCAGGCGCTCAATGCTCTTCTGGATGGTAGCGAAGTTGGTCAGCGTACCGCCCATCCAGCGGTTGGTCACATGGAACTGCCCGGCGCGATCGGCTTCGGCAATTACGGTTTCCTGAGCCTGACGCTTGGTGCCGATGAACAGCACACGACCACCGTTGGCCACCGTTTCCACAACCTTGTCGTGCGCGGTGCGGTACAGCTTCACGGTCTGCTGGAGGTCGATGATATGAATCCCGTTGCGAGCACCAAAAATGAACGGACGCATCTTGGGGTTCCAGCGACGGGTCTGATGGCCGAAATGAACACCCGTCTCCAGCATCTGCTTCATGCTGACATAAGCCATGACGATTCTCCTTGGGGAATAGGGTTTGCTTCCACCCCAGCCCTGGTTTTTCTACCCTACCCGTCTTCTCAGGCAAGGCACCCCAAACCGCTGCCGGAGTGTGCTTACTGCGTTTTGCGCGCCGGACCAGACCAGCGCACAGACGTTTATCTGTATGGGTTCCCCTGAACTTTGTCAAGCCTGACGGCAGAATAGCACGCTCACAGGCAGAGGGCGAAACAAATTTGCCGCCAGATAAAAAAATCTTTTGACAAGCCCGGTGCACTTTGCTAAACAGGAATCGTTCCTAAAAACACGGCACTGACTGCCGTGATCTACAATTTTAAGGAGAATCATTCCATGAGCAAGACTGAACAGAATCTGATGGACGCCTTTGCCGGCGAATCGCAGGCCAACCGCAAATACCTTGCCTTTGCCAAACAGGCTGACAAGGAAGGCTTCCCCCAGGCTGCCAAGCTGTTCCGCGCCGCGGCCGAAGCTGAAACCATCCATGCCCACGCCCACTTGCGCAACGCCGGCAAGATCGGTTCCACAGCTGAGAATCTTAAGGAAGCCATCAGCGGTGAAACCTACGAATTTACAAAAATGTACCCCCAGATGATTGCGGACGCCAAGGCTGAGGGCAATGAAGCCGTAGCCAAGTACTTTGACATGGTCAACAAGGTTGAAGAAGTGCATGCCAACCTGTACACCAAGGTTGCCGCTGATCCGGCCAATGCTCCGGCCGTGGACTATTATATCTGCCCCGTCTGTGGCTATACCCACGAAGGTCCTTGCGACAAGTGCCCTGTCTGCGGTGCTGCTGGGACAGCTTTCTACACGGTGGGCTAGTCCTGTTCTGCATCACGGAGAGTTGACCGCACGCCCTGCACCGGCTCTCCGCAGAGCCTGACTGCGTACACTGATTTTTGTCTTTCAGGCCTCTGCACACCTCCGAAGACGACACACTGGCCGGTATCCCGCTGGGGATGCCGGTTTTTTTACCGCCTGCTGCAGCCGGCTCCGGCGTTGAAAACACTTTCATGAGTTCGAACAGCACTGCTGTCCAGGAGACCTCCATATGATGAGTGGCCTCCCATCCGAAAGGCAGGACAAGACTGCCATGCCGGCTTGCAGACGATCGGATACCTGTTTGTCTCTATGTTGCAAGCGCTCCGGGACATCACACAGCTGCTTTCTGTACGCCTCTGCCCGGCTCATCCCCGGATTCCCCCCTTCCCGACGGTCCAGACGGCTCCTCCCCCGCACAACGCACCTTTACCAGACAAAACCAGCGGATATGCCACCATGTTCCCTTGGCCGGCTGACCCAGCTGACACCCAACAGTCCGGCAGCCTGCTGAAACACAGCAATACTGCCAGACAAAGCCACGTGAGGCACACGCGATACATGGCGCTCTAAAAAGATGCTGTATGCACAGCACGGCAACAAGAGCCTGCCGGTAATGTCTGTGACAGCCGTTTCTGAACCGGACACAACGGTACCATCAGAAAAGACAATTACAAAAGCTGTGTGATCTTCCGGCTGAGGAAGAAAAACATCACGCCAGAACAGCCCAAGATGCAACAACCGTATATCTCACTATCGGCTTTCCTTCTGTACTGTCTGAAGACCTATTGAGGGCATCTCCCCTGCCGTCTGATCACCGCACGACCCTCGGCACGAAAAGGGCAAAAGAACAGACCGGGAAGGACCTTCTGCATGCACCATGCATGCAAAACGTTGCCCTCTCCCGGCCTGACACGTCCAGGTGCAGCCGCGCCTGGGCACGGCTCTGGCTTACGCTGTTACGCTTTCTGCACGCCGGTAACCGTGAAACCTGCGTTGGTCACAGCGGCTGAAAGTGTTTCGTCGGCCACGTCAGAGCTCAACGTCACCGTGGCGGTCCTGGCGGCCAGATCGGCCACGGCGTCACTCACGCCAGGCACGGCACGCAACGCCTTTTCCACAGATCCGGTGCAGTGACTGCACTGCATCCCGTTGATTGAAATAATCTTTTTCATAACTGTACTTCCTTGTTTAGGTTGAATGTTTTCAGAATTGGCAGGATCAGAGTTGACAGAAACAGGACACAGCGATGCCGCACAGCAGGCAGGCCCGGCCTGCCTGTCGGATGCCGATGCCGTCCCCTTGTGTTGAGGCTTGAACAGCCGTAGCCGCAACGCGTTGGAAACAACGCTGACGGAACTGAAACTCATGGCCGCAGCCGCAATCATCGGATTGAGCGTCAGCCCCCATGACGTGTAGAACACGCCGGCTGCAATGGGGATGCCTATGCAGTTGTAGAAAAAGGCCCAGAACAGATTTTCACGGAGAGTGCGCATGACGGCCCGTCCCAGTTGTATGGCCGTCACAACATCCAGCAAATCGCTGCGCATGAGCACAACGTCAGCAGAATCAATGGCAATATCAGTACCTGCGCCAATGGCAACACCCACATCTGCTCTGGCCAGAGCCGGAGCGTCGTTGATGCCGTCGCCGACCATGGCTACCTTGTGCCCCCGGGATTGCAGCGCACGGATTTCTCGCTCCTTGTCCTGCGGCAGCACCTGGGCCAGCACGCGGCCTATGCCGGTTTGGCGCTGTACGGCAGCCGCCGTCCTGGCATTGTCGCCGGTCAGCATGACGGTCTCTATTCCCATGCCGGCAAGCTCGCTGACAGCCTGGGCACTGGTGGACTTGATGGCGTCAGACACCGCAATTACACCCAGCACTCTGCCATCAAAGGCAAAATAGATCGGCGTCTTGCCTTCCTCGGCAAAGGCTTTGGCACGTACATCCAGCCCGGAATCACACGCTATGTCCTGCGCATCAAGCATGGCGCGGTTGCCAGCCAGGCAGCGTTTGCCATCTATTTCGCCGGAAATCCCCTGCCCTGGAATCTGCACAAAGCCGGCAACCCTGTGCAGAATCTGCTTTTTTTGCTCTGCTTCACGGACGATGGCTCCGCCAAGCGGATGTTCAGAAAGCTTTTCCAGTGACGCCGCAATCACCAGCAGAGCCTCAACACTGCTGCCGGGCCCGGGCACAATGTCCGTCACTTCCGGACGGCCTTCCGTCACCGTGCCGGTCTTATCAAGTACAACCGTGTCAATCCGATGCAGAGTCTCAATGGCTTCAGCCGACTTGAACAGAATGCCGTTGAGCGCGCCACGTCCCGTGCCGACCATGATGGCCGTAGGTGTTGCCAGACCAAGCGCACAGGGGCAGGAAATAACCAGCACAGAAATGGCGGTGGACAGCGCAAATTCAATGCCGTACCCCAGCAGCAGCCACACAACTGCGGCCGCCAGCGCGATAACAATCACCACGGGGACAAAGATTCCGCTGACCGTGTCTGCCAGACGCGCAATAGGCGCTTTGGAGGAAACAGCTTCATCCACCAGCCTGATAATCTGCGCAAGGGTGGTGTCGTCGCCAACACGCACGGCCCGCATGAGCAGATGTCCGGACTGATTGATTGAAGCCCCTGTCACCTGGCTGCCTGCAAGCTTTTCCACAGGCGCACTCTCGCCGGTGATGGCCGACTCATCCACAAAGGCGCTGCCTTCAATGACCACGCCATCCACAGGCACCCGTTCCCCGGCCTTGACAACCAGCCTGTCACCCACGCGCACGTCGTCAATGGAAATCTGGACTTCCTTGCCCTCACGCACCACAGTCGCTGTCTTGGGTGCAAGCCGCGCAAGACCGGCGATGGCATCGGCCGTACGCCCCTTTGCACGTGCCTCAAAAAACTTGCCCAGCGTAATGAGCGTAAGGATCATGGCCGCTGATTCAAAGTACAGATTCGACGCCAGATGCTCTGCGCCGGCCATATCACCTCTGCCCAGCGCTGCACCAAGCGCGTAGATGGCGCCTATGCCTGACACCACCGCCGCCCCGGAACCAATGGCAATGAGCGAGTCCATATTCGGAGCGCCTGCAAACAGCGTCTTGAAGCCGACGCGGTAATATTTGAAGTTGACGAACACAACAGGAAGCGTCAGCAAAAATTGCGTGAAGGCACGCGCAAGAGCCCCGGAAGAGCCGCACATAAACGAGGGGAGAGAAAGCCCCACCATGTGCCCCATAGATACGATGCACAGAGGCACCAGGAACACAAACGACACGATCAGCCGCCGGCGCATATCACGCAGTTCCTCTTCCGCAGCCTCAGAGCCCGTCTTTGCCTTTGTCGGCACCTGTGAGCCACCATGCACGGAAGCGCCATATCCTGCAGCACGGACAGCCTCGACAATGGCCTCGGAAGAAAGACGCTTTTCATCAAAAACGACATTCATGCTGTTGGTCAGAAGGTTCACGCCGGCTTCACTGACACCGTCAAGGCCAGAAACAGCCCGCTGCACCCGAGCCGAGCACGCCGAGCAGCTCATGCCCGTCACGTCGAATCGCTCTTTTTTCATGGAAACAGTCCCTTGTAATCCGTGCAGCCTTCCGCCATCAGAAGACACGCCCGAATCCGATTGAGATTGCAACGTATTTTATACCTTCAACACAGCTGCCTGCTGCCAGCATCTGCTGCTGTGGGGCACGGCCTTCGCCAATTTTGGCCGGCTCTCGCTACAGACCGACATTCCAAAGGCGTACAGTGATCCTGCCGTGCGCACGACACACTCTTTAAGAATGGGCTGTTGTCCCCTGCACACACCTGAGCTTTGACGCTCCAGGCACCGACTCCCAGGGACTCCATGCCATCTTGCAAGCCTTCCCGCCTCCGGCATTAAGGCAGCTGTACCATGGAACCTCGCCAATAAATCGAAAAACAGTTACCCCTGCTCCGGGAGAGAGAACCGCCTGTCACTGAACTTTCCTATCTTTGACAAGAATCCTATACATGAATATCTTTTTAGCAAGAATGTACTTTTATGATATGAACTACCCTAAAGGATAGTATGACGAATGGACCATTCAAAGCACCCGGCGCACGGAGCCGAAACCTGTTGTCCGGTAGAAACCACGCTTGATCTGATAGGTGGAAAGTACAAGGCACTGATTCTTTGGAAACTGACAGGCAAAACGCTCCGTTTTTCTCAGCTTGGCCGGGAAGTACCTCAGGCCACACCCAAAATGCTCACCCAGCAGCTGCGCGAGTTGGAGGCCGACGGACTCATCCGGCGCACAATCCATCCCGTCATCCCCCCAAGGGTCGACTACGCCCTGACCGAGCTGGGCAACAGTATCCGGCCGATCCTTGAAGCCATGTACCATTGGGGAAGCGGCTATCTGCAACATCAGGGCAAAACCGTCAATTGCACCATGCTGCCGCCTGACGGACACGCCGCATCTCAAACGCCCTGTACCTGCTGCTCAGGACATCCCGGAAGCAAATCTGACTGAAACACCCTTGCCACACTTAAACAGTGCCTGAATCTTCACAATGTTGCTTCCATCCTGATTTCCTGATGCACAGCCGCAACAAACCTCTCTTTGGAATGCCCCAAAGAAAAACGTTCAGAAGGCACAACGCAGCACAGGCTGCCTACCGTATGAGGAGGCTCCTGGACAGCTCCGGTCAAGAAAGAGCTGGCCTTAATACTCCATTACCGTGCACAGCATGAAACTACAGGGACACTGCGCCCAAAAGACTGTAGTGTACCCTGTATCCGGGACAACACAAGGCTTGCCGGCCTTCTGCTGTCAGGCGTTCCAACGATGAACGGTTGTCAGCGCATGCATAACTCTCCCTTGTCGCTGTTGGCGCACGGGCTGCTGCTGTGTTTTTCAGGGCTGCAACAGCTTCTCTGGCCTTATGAACAAAATAAGCCGCCCTGCTGTCAGCAAAGCTGGCAGCAGGGCGGCAGTGCCACTGCAAGACGATGCAAGGGGTTCAGACGTAATTAGTTGCCCATATAATCAATAGGGGGCAGACCAACGCCGATCCATTTGGGATGTTCGTAGTCGTCAAGGGACTGGGAAGTCTGCGTCTTGGCGTCCTTATGATTGCTGGATTTATCTGAGGCAGCAGATGCGGCAAAGGGGGTAGACATCAGAGACACCACGGCCAGAGCGGCTATCAGAAAACGTGCAGACATACAGGTAACTCCTTTGTGATACACTCAAATCTCGGCAAGCAGGCACTCATCCTGAGCAACGCGGCAGGCATGCGCCATTGGACTTGTCTGACAGGCCTACACTGCCTCCTGTTGTTGTCGTCACGATGTCCCCTTTGTATCAAAAAGTATCAAACTATCACGTCCTGTAACCGACAACGCTCTAGTTTCATCTTACACCTTCTGCTTCCCTTACCTGGTACGAAAAAATCACTCTTCTGACCTCAACCATTACAACATGTTTCACACCGTGCGCAGCGTCAAGGCACAGAGCACCAACGTACTCCAGAGGTGCACGACCTTCCCCTCTAAGACGGTCATGCGCCATAAAGGATTAGAATACCCCCGCGCTCTCATCCGAGTTCCCCGCATTTCTTGCACGGCTGGATCGCGACTGATAGTTGAATCAGGCACTGATAAGGCGTTCCTCTGCTTTCAAGCACCGCCCGTTCAGGATATGCAGACACACGGCAGCAAAGCCCCCTGTATGTCTGAAGGCAACACAATCATGTCCGGCTCAAGGCATCGACGCTTTTTGTAGGGAAACTGTAAAAGCATAAACATGACAGAGACAAGGCACTGACAGGATATTACACGCCTGCATACTGATCTTTTCCATGCATGCCACTCAAGTTCTTCCATCATACAGGCAAAGACACGACCGGCGACTCAGCCATGCCTTTCCACCGGCGTCACGGCCACCGCAAACATGTATCCGCCGCCCCTCACCGTGCGGATCAGCCGCATGGTTGCGCTGTCTCCAAGGCGATTACGCAGACGGCTCACCTGGATGTCTACACTGCGATCAAACGGTGCTGCCTCGCGGCCGTGCAACAGGTTAAGCAGCATGTCCCGACTCATGATCTGAAACGGATGCGCCAGAAAAATCATCAGCAACCGGTACTGGGCGTCGCTCAGCTCCACAAGCGCACCATCAGGATCATGCAGAACCCGGGAGCGGACGTTGAGTTCCCAACCGGCAAACGACAGGCACTCCGACGTCTCAGCATGACCGGATGACAGGCTGACTCCCCCCAGTCTCCTGCCTGCACGGCTGCGGCGCAGGACAGTACGTATTCTGGCCAGCAGTTCGCGCGGCTCAAACGGTTTGATCATGTAGTCATCAGCGCCGAGCTCAAGCCCCACAACGCGATCCGTTACACTGTCCAGTGCTGTCAGAAATATCACTGGCAAATCTGTGCGTTCCTGCAGGCGCTTGTACAGCTCAAGCCCGCTTTCCCCCGGCAGCATGATATCCAGGATCACCAGATCAGGTATACGGCTCTCCAGAACTTCAAAAAGACGCCTGCCATCCCCGGCCGTATCGACCTCAAAGCCCTGCTGACGTAGATACCCAGCAAGCAGCTGACAAATTTCGTCATCGTCATCAACGACGAGAATTCGTTCCTTTTCAACGACAGTCATAATTCAATCTGGTACCAGACGGTTGAAGGTTATACTCAGCGCAGGTCAACGCCGGGTCAAAAGACGTGTACTGTCCCATAAAACTCACATCACACCTCACGAACTGCATGTCCGGCCGCTTCCCAGCAAGGAATCGGCTTTGCGGGTACGCTGGCTTTTCAGACAAACGACAAACCTGAGTAATGCACTATCTGCTGACGACTGCTTACAACTGCGTCTTTGCTTCAAATTTCCTCTTCCTGACGTCTGCTGCGGGTTTTACCCGGCCGGCATGGCATCATATAGCGCGGCAAAAGGCCAGCCCAGACCGGCACTGGATATGCAAGCCGCTTCAGTCTGCGTCTCTTTGGTTTTCGCCTGATCCGTACAAATTCCAGAACACGGACAGGCTGAACCGTGCCTGGGAAACTGTCAATAAACACAACCGGGCAAAACATGATACGTCTCCTGTCTACATCACAGTGTTACCCCAGTCTGCCCACTCATCCGTTTCATTCGGATGTCAGTTGTGTAGCAAAGTGTATCATCAGGGACTCATGAACGCAGCCGGACGGTGAATCGGGCGTGCAGGCCGCCTTCTCGAGCATTTTCCAGTGTGAGATCCCCACCCAGCTTGCGGGCCAGATTCCGCGAAATAGCCAGACCCAGACCGTATCCGCCAGTCTTAAGGTTACGTGAACGCTCAAGCCTGTAAAAAGGTTCCAAGACATGATCAAGTTGATCCTCCGGAATCCCCGGGCCGTGGTCGCAGACATCAACAATAAGCTGCTCACCTTCCCTGGCTATGGACATGTCCGCGCCTTCTCCATACCGCACGGCATTCTCAAGCAAATTATCAATAGCATTGCGAAAAGACTGTGGTGGCAACCAGAATGCGCCCTCCACACGCCCTGTCAGTGTCACATCCTGTCCGAGATCCTGGCGTGTTTCAACCAGCGTCTCAAGCATAGCCATAATATTGACCCGCTCTTCTTCCTCCGGTGAAAGATTCATGTCCAGGCTGCGCCCGGCCTTGATCAGGATGTCCAGATTACGCTGGATATTTTCCACATCATGCAGCATGGCCGAACGAATGTCCTGATCCTGCAACGCTTCAAGCCGAAGACGGAGACGTGTCAGCGGCGTTCGAAGATCGTGAGAGATAGACACAAACAGCAAACTGCGCTGCCGGATAAATTCCCGCAGGCGCAACTGCATAGCGTTAAATGCCTTGGCGGCGTTACGGATTTCCACCGTGCCCTTGTCTTCCGGGAGCGGTGCGGATTCAAGTCCCTTGTCCAGCGCCTCCGTCAGGCAGTACAGCGGACGGACAATCCAGAGCGTGGCGACAAAGGCAATGATAACAATCACAAACAATTCAGCCGGCAACCGCCGCAGGGCCCGGCTCAACCCCTTACTTGGCAGATTCTCCAACGCATGGGCAATATAAAGCCACTGGCCATCATCAAACTCAGCCGCAACCTCAACTCTGCCAGAATAGGGCACACTAAACAACAATCCGTCAAACAAACCGGCAAAGCGGCTTGTCTCCTGCCTGCCAAAACGCGTGCTGCCTGCGATGGATCTGACAGAGCTGCCCGAAGTGCGCAGTTCCTCCCGGATCGCGTCGACAAGCCACTGTGAAAGCACGGGATCCCCTTTCTGCAGCGTGATCGCTGAATTATGCAGCTCTACATGCAGCTCCTTACGCTGACTGAGGTATCTGGCCATCTGAGCCCGCCACTCAGGTCCCTGCGAAGAAAGCAGACGGATATGGTGCGCGAAAATACGGCTTTCAACATCCGCCAGTGTGCGCATATACAGGCTGTCCGAACGCATTTTGGCATCCCAGAACGAAACCACCCACACTGCCAGAATACAAAAAACGCCTACTGTCACCAGACGGCCAAACAGTGTATCGGGGAGCACCTTCCCCATCAGTTTCCTTGACATTGCATTGCCCCCGCCGGCTGTTTCCCTATGTACATCCGGAGCCACGTACACTTCGCTACCCGTATGCGTCAAAGCTGGTCATGTCAGTCGCCTGTGACATCTGTGAAGTGCACAGAGCAGACCAAGCCAGCTCAACGAGATATGCTGTCTCCAGATGTGGCAGAGGCAACATATCTGCTTGCGCCCACGCCCCGCACGTCGCACGACTCCTGACAGAGACGGCATCATGACTACACTGTCTCATGAAGAGGCAACGGTATACCAACTGCATGCGGCGCTGCAATGGTGGCTGTTTCCATTTTCAAACAGGCCTACGGCACCCAAGCTACCTCAAAAAAACCGTCTGTGCACCGTTTATCTGAAAAGCACAGCAGACAGCAGAGATAGTCGCCGCCCAGAGAACATCAAGGCGCTCTGCCCCAGCCTTGCCATCAAAAGTCAAAACGGACATGGCGACCCGCCACCATCGCCTGCAGGTCTTTACTGGACAACGGGTGCGTACACCAGGGCGCTCTCCTGTCTGGCACCCTCAGCATATGTATGGGACCTCGCCAGCCTTTGCTTGGCATGAGTACACACCGTTACAGCAGTCCGCATGCAGTGGACACACATCTGACCTCAATTCCCCTCGCAGAAAGCAACCACGCAGGAAAACACCACTTGCAGGGTGGCTTCTCCTGCACATCCGGCCGTGGCTGTCCGGTTTTCGCTGTTCCCTCAATCTGAAACTGTCAGCACCAGACATGAAAATCGGATCTACCTGTTTTGCCTGTCAATGCTGTCAATTGACCGCCAGCCAGCACGCACGGAAAGCCTGCTGCAGAACAAAAAGCCCCGCAGGGCCGAAACCATGCGGGGCAAATCCCAAAACCGGGAAAAAGACTATGGCCTAGTTTTCGAAGTTGGCTTCGAGCAGAGCCAGAATCTGGTCGCGGGAAGCGCGACGGGGGTTGTTGTCCAGCAGACGCTTGGCAGCAAAGGCGCGATCGGCGCAGGCCGGCAGATCTTCACGCTTCACGCCGTAGTTGGCAAGCCCGGTCTTGATGTCCAGGTCACGCAGCAGATCGCGGAAAGCGCTTTCCACGTCGGCGGCGCGGTCAAGCACGCTCATGACGCCGGCACGGTCGTCACCACGCAGGATATCGGCAACCACGGCGTACTTTTCGGGATTGGCGATGTAGTTGAAGCCCACGCTGAAGGGCGAGCAGATGGCAATAGCCAGACCATGAGGAATATGGCATTCTGTGGGCAGCGTGGTGCCGGTGGCATGGATGATACCGTTCTGGGTGTTGCCGAAGCCCATGCCGGCCAGAGCGGACGCGTACAGCATGGCGTCACGGGCAGCACGGTTGCTGCCGTTGGCAAAGGCCTGACGGATGTTGGCACCCACCATCTTCATGGCCTGCAGGTTCAGGGCGTCGGTGATGGGGGTGGCAGCAATGCCGCAGTAGGATTCCATGGCGTGGACAAACGCGTCAACACCGGTCATAGCCGTCACACGGGGCGGCAGACCCATGGTGAGTTCAGCATCGAGGATGACGGTATCCGCATACATGTATTCGGAAACAACGCCCTTCTTGCCACCATTCTTGGTATCAGCCAGCACAGAAATATTGGTCATTTCCGAACCGGTGCCAGCGGTGGTGGGGATAAGAATGAAAGGAAGGGTGGGATTGGGAACCAGGTTCGTCCCAAAGTAGCGGTCGATGGGGCCTTCGTTGGTCAGCAGCACCGAGGCGGCCTTGGTGGTGTCAAGCGCGCTGCCGCCACCAAAACCGATGATCACGTCAGCGCCAAAAGCCTTGGCTTCATCGGTGCAATGCTGGATCGAATCCATGCTGGGTTCGAGCTGGGCTTCAGCGTACAGCTTCCATTCAATGCCACCAGCGGTAAGCGCGTCTTCCAGAGGCTTCTGGACGCCAAGCTTGGCCAGACCGGGGTCGGTCACGATCATCACTTTGGAACCCTTCAGGTTCTTGACTTCCTTGGCTGCTTCCTTAATGGCGCCGAGACCATGAACAATCTTCTTCACCGTAAAATGCGTAAAGGCCATAACACTATCCCCTTTGAATGGCAGAGGAGCAAGGCGTAGTCACGCTTTGCCCCTTTTCTGTTAACGTATTGTAACCAAAGAGAGGGGGACAGGCTCCCGTTCTCGCTGGCAGCCTGTCCTCCGGGCATCTCTTACAGGTTGAACTTCTTTTCGATAGCCGTGAACGCCTTGTCAAGGCCGGCAACGATTTCTTCGATGTCGGACTTCGTGGCGATAAGCGCCGGGCAGAGGGTCAGGGTGTTGTTCAGGTCGCGGAACGAACGGGAGGTCTTGCCGATGATCACGCCGGCTTCCTTGGCAGCGCCGACCATAGCGTTGGCGATGGGTTCGGCGATGGGTTCCTTCGTGGCGCGATCCTTAACCATTTCGATGCCGGCGAACAGGCCCTTGCCGCGGACGTCACCGATGATGGCGTGCTTGTCTTTCAGCCCCTTGAAGCCTTCGAGGAGGTAGTCGCCCATGGCGGCGCAGTTTTCAAGGAGATGTTCGCGTTCAATGATGTCAATGTTGACCAGGGCGGCGGCAGGACCGGCCGTGCAGCCACCGAAGGTGCTGATGTCGCGGAAGTAGCCGTCGTGGTCGGCCGGGTCGTTGATGAAGTCCTGGAAAACGTCTTCAGTGGTCACGGTGCAGGAAATGGGCGCGTAGCCGCTGGCCACACCCTTGGCCATGGTGACGATGTCGGGCTGGACATTGAAGTGCTGGTAGCCGAACCACTTGCCGGTTCTGCCAAGGCCGCACACGACTTCGTCCATAATCAGCAGGATGCCATACTTCTTGCAGATTTCCTGCATGGTTTCATAGTAGCCCGCCGGAGGAATCAGGATGCCGCCGCCGGCGGTCATGGGTTCCACGATCACGCCGCCGATTTCATCTTCGCCGACCTTCTGGATCACTTCTTCCATCTGGAGGGCCATCTTCTTGCCGAGTTCGTCATTGTGTTCGAACTTGGTGCGGTAGGAATCCATGTCGGGGAATTCATAGAACCCAGGCGCGAAGGGGCCGTACTGCACCTTGCGTTCGAACTGGCCGCAAGCGCTCAGGGTGCCGATGGTGGTACCATGATAGTCACGATAGCGGTACAGGATGCCGGTCTTCTTGCCGCCATGCTTGAGCTGGCCAATCTGACGGACGATCTTGAAGGCCTTTTCGTTGGCTTCGGAACCGGAGTTGGAGAGATACACACGGTTCAGGCCAGGCATTTTTTCAATAAGCTTCTGGGAGAACTTGATGGTGGGGATGTTGCCAATGCCGTTGGCAAAGTAGCACAGTTCCATCATCTGCTTGCTGACAGCATCAACGATTTCCTTGCGGCCATAGCCAACGTTCACGGTCCACACGCCACCGGACACGGCGTCAATGTACTGTTTGCCGTTGATGTCGGTGATGCGCATGCCTTCGCCCTTCACATAAATGGCGGGATCGGAGGTTTCAAACGTTTTGTGCTGGGTAAGATGGTGCCACACATGTTTCTTATCCAGAGCAATCAGTTCTTCCTTGTTGCAGCAGCAATTCGACATTGTCTTGACTCCCCTAATGGGTCAAAAGGTTAGACCATTCTGTCACAAATCCCGAAGGGGGCGCACCCCAGCGGAGTGTCCGGCCCTCTCCCGGCTTGACAGCAGACTCTTCCCGCCGTATGGCGGGAAGAGTCTGAACGGAATACTTACTTGAGCAGGTCGCAGGTGCAGTTCAGTTCATAGCCGAGCGCATCGGACACGCCCTTGAAATACACCTTGCCATCGCAGGTGTTGATGCCGCGGGCAAGGGCCTTGTCATCCTGGCAGGCTTTCTTCCAGCCCTTGTTGGCCAGCGCCATCATGTAGGGCATGGTAGCATTGGTCAGCGTGAATGTCGAGGTGCGGGCCACAGCGCCGGGCATGTTGCCCACGGAGTAGCACACCACGCCTTCATACATGAAGGTCGGATGGTCATGATAGGTGGCACCGTGCTTGGCGGTCGGTTCGATGCAGCCGCCCTGGTCAATGGCCACGTCAACAATGGCCGCGCCCTTCTTCATGGTTTTGACCATAGCTTCGGTCACCAGTTTCGGAGTCAGCGCACCAGGAATCAGCACGGACCCAACGAGCAGGTCAGCTTCCTTCACAGCCGCGGCAATATTGAACGCGTTGGAAGCCAGGGTCTGGATACGACCACCGTAGATGTCATCGATGTAGCGCAGGCGGTTCAGGTTGCTGTCGAGAATCGTCACGCGGGCGCCCATGCCCATGGCCACCTTGGCGGCCGAGAGGCCCACCGTGCCGGCGCCGATGATGACCACATGCGCGGCCTGCACGCCGGCGGTGCCACCCAGCAGAACGCCCATGCCGCCTTCAATCTTGGTCAGCATCTGAGCGCCAACCTGGGTCGCCATACGGCCGGCGATTTCGGACATGGGAGCGAGCAGCGGCAGGGCACCGTTGTCAAGCTGCACGGTTTCATAGGCAATGCCCACAACCTTCTTGTCAAGCAGAGCCTTGGTCAGATGCGGTTCGGGAGCCAGGTGCAGATAGGTGAACAGCAGCAGCCCTTCGTGGAAGAGCTCATATTCGGGGGCAAGGGGTTCCTTGACTTTCACAACCATTTCGGCGTCCCAGCATTCCTTGGCGGTAGCCACGATCTGAGCACCAGCGGCAATGTATTCTTCATCGGTGATCATGCTGCCCAGGCCTGCGCCCTTTTCAACCACCACACGGTGACCAGCTTCAACAAGAGCATGAACACCAGCAGGGGTAATACCGACGCGATTTTCCTGAGCCTTGATTTCCTTGGGAATACCTACAAACATGGGGTGCCTCCGAAGTAATATGGATGAATTTGTATGTTTGGTCCTTGTTCAATGAAAACCTAAAACCATGTTCAAGGTTTCACTTTTTCTAGAGCAACAACTGTGCCATTTTTCCCAAAAAAATTTTTGTAATATTTTCAGTATATTAAAAAAAATTCCACCTGGGGACTTTACGTGGCAAGTCATTTTTGATTTAACTCGCCGTAATCGGGTGATGTAACTCGATTCGTTTTTGCATTACAATTCAAAAATGCATCGGAATATAGAACTATGAACACTCCAGACTACGCACGTCTTATTGATCGCGCCGATCTCATCGCTGCAGGCGTATGCCTTGGCGAGAGATGGCAGCTCGTCTACGCCAACGCGCCGCTTGCCGCCATTCTGCGCATCCACCCGGGGCAGAGGGACGCTGGTGCTTTCTCCGACCTGCTGCGCGCATGCGGTTTTGAAAACCTCTCTCTGCCCGCGGCCGATACTCTGGAGGACACGTTCATTGCCTACCAACGACTTGGTAAAATTTATATCGTCCACTGGCGACTGATGGCGCATGCCCCCAAGGCTGTGCGGGTCCTGACCATGACGGAGGTGGATCCTGCCCGCATCAACAGCGGCGCAGCCCTGCCCTGGCAGGAACTCAACGTCCTGCTCGACTCCATCCACGACGGCATCTGGGTCATTGACGCCAACGGGGTCACCGTCCGGATCAATAAGGCTGCAGAGCGCATTGCCGGGCTTAAGGCGGAAGAGGTCATCGGACATCACGTTACGGAGCCCATGCGCGGAGGCCGTTTTGAGACCTGCGTCACGTTGCGCGCCCTCACGGAAAAGCGCCCGGTAACCATGTTTGACGACTACGCCAATGGCAAACGCTGCCTGAACACCAGCACGCCTATTTTTGATGAAAACGGCAATGTCTGGCGCGTCATCGCCTCCATCAGAGATATGACCGAACTTGAGGCACTTCAGCGCAAGCTCACCGATCTCGAAATGGAGACCCAAAGCTATAAGGAACGTCTGAAAAGTCTGGAAGGCGGCAACGCCTCAGGCTTTGTAGGCAACAGCGCAGCCCTTCTCCGTCTGCGCCGTGATGTGGCCAAGGCCGCAAGAACCGAGGCCATCACGCTCATCGAGGGAGAAACGGGAACGGGCAAGACCATGGCCGCGAAGGCCATTCATGATCAGAGCGCCCGCGCATCCGGCCCCTTCATCGCAGTGAACTGTGGAGCCATTCCTCCTTCTCTCGTCGAATCCGAGCTTTTTGGGTATGAAAAAGGCGCCTTTACAGGCGCAGCCAATACCGGCAAGCCGGGCATGTTCGAACTGGCTCAAAAGGGAACCATCCTGCTTGATGAAATCGGTGAACTGCCCATGTCAGTCCAGGCAAAGCTGTTACAAGTCCTTGACGGTCATCCCTTCCTGCGTGTAGGCGGCACACGTCCCATTACTTCCGACGCACGTGTGCTCGCGGCTACAAACCGCAAACTCTCGGACATGGTGTCTGCCGGACAGTTCCGGGAAGATCTGTTCTATCGCCTCCGGGTACTGACGCTTGAAATCCCGCCGCTGCGTCACAGAGTGGACGACATTCCCATCCTTGCAATGCATTTCCTCAACGAAATTTGCACAAAAAACAATCTGACAAAAGCGTTCGATCCCGCCGTGCTCAACTGCTTCCTCACCTATTCATGGCCGGGAAACGTGCGTGAACTGCGCGCCATTGTCTACTCTCTCGCCACCATGAGTGAAAACACCCTCATCATGCCCGTAGATCTCCCCGAGTACCTCCAGCCCTCACTGCCCGAGACCCCGCCGCCTCCACAGTTGCGTTCACTTCCGGAAGCCGTGGCCGAGCTTGAGCGGACCATGATCATGGTGGCACTCAGCGAAACAGGAAGCACCTACAAGGCAGCCGAGCGACTCAAGGTCAGCCAGTCGACCGTAGTGCGCAAGGCACAGCGCTACCACATCAGCCTTACCGGGGCAGGATCGGGCATACCTTCATGATCGCTGTCCGGCACACTGCCGGATGGAAGAAAATACAGGCCTCTGGACAGGATAGCGACTTGCAGATACCCTCTTTTCAGTACGGCAAGTCGCAACGGACAGACGCATTCCGTTTTTGTATGTACGGTGTGCATTCCTCCCGGACGCTGCCCTATTCTGGAAACCTTGGACGACTCCTGCTCCATCCAGGAGCTCACTCCAGTCCTTCCGGGCAGTGCAGTGTGCGGGCCACTGCCTCTGACGCTTGCCGCTGTATCCCCAACAGTCTTTCCGTATAGGACGTCTGATGAGTACCGACTCCCCCAAGTCTTCGCAGCTGTCCCGCGTGCTGGCCTGCATCGCGGTCGCAGCCTGGATTCTTCTGCTTCGCCCCTACCCCATCACAACCTTTATGTCCGCCTGCACCGCCTGCGTAACTTATCCAGTCTATTTGAAGCTTAAGTCTCGTTTTAAAGGATTGTGGCCGGCCACAATCTATACAGCGGGACTGGCCATCCTCACGGCGCTGCCGGTCGTCACCATTACGCTGCTGGTTATGCCGCAGGCCGTGACCGGCCTGCATATTCTGGACGAACTGGTTGATCCCTCATGGATGCAACGCCCGGAAAACCAGGCAATGATCGCCAGCCTTGACGAATGGCTCAAAGATATTCCCGGTCTTGAAGGAGGGCTGCGCCAGCTGTTCTCCTCGATAGCCGGACTCGCCGGAAGCGCTGCACGCACGGTCATTACCAGCGGCGTGGGCCTTGCCGGAGGCGCACTCAACGCACTGCTGGTACTGCTCATTTTTGTCATGGTTGCAGCCATGTGCACCATACAGGGCCGCATGATCAGAGAATTCGGCCTGCGTCTGTCCAGGCTCCCGGTCGATGTCTATGACCGGTTTACCCACACCATCCGCAAGGCCATTCTGGGGGTTATGGTCGGCATCGTCTTTGTGGCCATGATTCAGGGCTTTCTCTGTGGTGTCGGCTTCCGCATGGCCGGCGTGCCGCAGCCTGCTTTCTGGGGGCTGCTTGCGACCTTCGTCGCGCCCATTCCGTTTGTGGGCACGTCCCTGGTGTGGCTGCCCATTGTCATCTGGCTCTGGTTTACCAGCACAAAGACGGCTGCCATTGGAACCGCGCTCTGGTGCGTGCTTGTTGTGACCAGTGTTGACAATCTTCTGCGGCCGCTCTTTCTCAAAACAGGCATCAACGCGACGCTGATTGTCCTCATTCTTTCCATCTTCTGCGGGCTTGCCGCCTTTGGCCCCGTTGGCGTCTTCGCCGGCCCTGTGCTTGTGGCTGTTGCCGTTCAGGCCGGTATTGAAAGCTCTGCCCTGGATCCACGGACCAGCAACGACAAGGAGTCCGACTGACGCGAGACGTGTTGCACGCAAGGCCACACAGGCCTATGCCACACCAAATTTGTCGGGACATTCCGAAATGTTTCGGCGTCTCCCATAAAAAATCAGCCTGCTCCGCCATAGCGGCCCCTTTACTTCAGTCCGCAGCGCGTTATCTTATCAAAAAACTTCTTCTGCAGAATCCGATTGCGTGGGACATCTTCCGGGTCCCACGCATCTTAAGGAGTCTCTTATGTTAAAGAAAAGCCTTCTGACTGCCATTGGATCAGCGGTACTGGCCCTGTGCCTGACCACGACGTCCATGGCCGCCCAACTCCCGGACTTTGTGCCACTGGTCAAAACAGTGACCAAAGCCGTGGTCAACATCAGTACGGAAAAGAAAGTCGCCGCTAAGGGGTTACCGGGATTCCCCTCTGAGATGTTCCGCAACTTTCCCCCGGGATTTGAGCGCTTCTTTGAACCGTTTGACGGCCGGGGCGCACAGCCGCGCATGCAGCGTGCCCTGGGCACAGGGTTCATCATTTCGTCCGACGGCTACATCGTGACCAACAACCATGTTGTTGAGGGCGCTGATGTTGTCCGTGTGAGCTTTCAGGGCTCCGACAAGGAAGAAGCCCTGCGTGCCCGCGTGATCGGCACGGACCCCGACACCGACCTTGCACTTCTGAAAATCGACGCCAAGCTCATTCTGCCCTATCTTGAGTTCGGCGACTCTGACAAAGCCGAAGTAGGCGAATGGCTGCTGGCCATCGGCAATCCGTTCGGTCTTGGCCACACGGTCACACAGGGCATCCTGAGTGCCAAGGGCAGAGACATCCAGTCCGGCCCTTATGACAACTTCCTCCAGACAGACGCCTCGATCAACCCTGGCAACAGTGGTGGACCGCTCATCAATCTGGATGGCAAGGTTATCGGCATCAACACGGCCATCATTGCCAGTGGCCAGGGGATCGGCTTCGCCATCCCGAGCAACATGGCCAAGCGCATCGTCGAACAGCTGAAGAGCGACAAGCGTGTCAGCCGTGGCTGGCTTGGCGTGACAATTCAGGAAGTGGACGCCAATACAGCCAAGGCGCTCGGGCTTGAAAAGAGCAGCGGTGTGCTGATTGGTGCCGTCATGCCTGGTGAACCCGCCGAAAAGGCCGGCATGAAGGCCGGTGACGTGGTTCTGGCCATGGATGGCAAGGCCGTTGAAAACTCTTCGGAGCTCTTACGCCTTATCGCGGAACAGAAGCCTGGTGCCACCGTCAAGCTGACCATCTGGCGTGCTGGCAAAGAACAGGTGCTGAAAGTGAAACTTGGTGAACGCGGCTCAAAGGGAACCAGTTCAAGCACGAACGGCGATCGGCAGCTTACCCCGTCACTTGGTCTCTCTGTCAGAGCCCTGACGGCTGAAGAAGCTGCCAGCGCCGGCCTCAAGACAGGAGAAGGGCTTCTCGTCGTCGGCATTGCCCAGGGCAAGGCTGCTGATGAGGCCGGTCTGACTGAAGGTGACATTCTCTTGACAGCCAACCTTATCCCGCTGCATACCGTCAACGATCTGGCAAATGTCATCCGCGGGGATGCAGCAAAGCGCGGTGCCGTCATGCTGCAGGTTTTCCGGCATGGCCAGACCTTCTTCAGAACTGTTCCGCTTGAGGCGGAAAAATAAATCCTTGTCTTCCTGCCCCGCCGGATGTTGTCCGGCGGGGCTCCTGTGCAGCTTCTTTTAAAAGCCATCTTTTACATTGCAAGTTAAAATGATTCTACCTTCAATACGCCTCAGAAAAGGATTCCGTACCCAGATGCGGTCATCCTCTGCCACGTCGGCACAGCCAGCTCGGATGAAACATTCCGCCCTCCTGGGGGGATAGGAAACACCGCATGGATGTATTGCTGGTGCTTGGCGTTGGCAATCTGTTGCGCGCTGACGACGGACTTGGCGTCCTGGCTGTTCAGGCATTGCTCGAGGAGTCCTGGCCGTCGGGCATAACCCTGCTGGATGCAGGCACCTTTACACAGGATCTTTCCGAACCGCTGCTTTGTGCAAAGCGTCTCCTGGTTCTTGACGCTGTTCAAATGAGAGCGCCGTGCGGGACTATCCGACGGTTCAACCGCACGGAACTGCTGGATGAGGCCTTTGGAGAACTTTCCCTGCATGACGTTGGTCTGCTTGATGCCTTGAATATCTGTGAACGCCGTACGGGGCATGCACCGGAGCTGACCATCCTCGGCATGGAGCCCTATGACATCACAAGCTGGCAGATCGGACTTTCCTTGCCGTTGCAGGCACATTTCAATACATACCTGGCTGCTGCACGACGCTGCATGGCCGAACTTGCCCACGGCAGCGGCAACTAACCCAAACTGGCTTTACGGAGGGCTCTCATGTGTCTGGCTATCCCGGCAAAAGTCATTGAAAAACGTGAAAACGGCATGCTGCGGGCAACGGTCGGCAACGGACCGACCTGCCTTACTGTTTCTGACATGCTGCTCCCTGAACCGGTCGAAATCGGCGACTACATCATCGTGCACGCAGGCTTTGCCCTGCACAAGATGGATCGAACTGAAGCCGAAGAAAGCCTGCGGCTGTTTCGTGAACTGGCCACGGCCAGCGGAGAGCAAGCTAATTTTTAATTGTTAATGAAAACCTTTTGCGCTGAAATGATCTCGATGGCACTTGTCACCCGTTTTGACCGTCTGCCTTCACGGCACACCCCGGCCGATGAGTACTGTGCATCGACGATCCTGTCCCCTGCGCCTGCCATGTGTTCTGCCCCGCGTGACGGGCTGCCGTGTTTACACAGGGCAGCTAAGACGGTTGCACCCGGCCTCTTCTCAGGATAATATAATCTAACCACCATGTTATGTAGCCAGATGGTTTCAGCGCTGCGCTCTTTTGTCTGCTATGCGACCTGCTGCGACTTCCGCTTCAGGAAAAAGCATTTCGGACCTCGGCCTACATACTAAGAACCGGCACCACACCGAGGAACATCGTATGATTCGTGGATACATCAGCTATTATCGACTGAAAAAGGGAATTGGCTTCATTACTGCCGAGGATGGCACATCCTATTTCTTTCATATTTCCAAACTGCTCAATGAAGACGCCTACCAAGGCTCTCCTGTCCAGTTCAGCGTGGAAGCAGCCGAAGAAAAAAGTGACAAAGCTGTGGACATCATGGTGCTGCCGGCCAAACCGACAGAATTCGGCACCATCAAATTCCACAACCATAAAGACTTGTTCGGTACCATCATTACGGCAGAGGGAGACTGCGCCTTTACGCAGGTAACCGGTACGGCAACATTTTCTCCCAATCAACTGGTAACGTTCGCCTCTCGCTCCATCCGCATGCCGGGGGGAGAGGTCAAACGCGTTGCCTACGATATTGTACCGGTACCGGCTGCGTCCCTGTGTCATGGCGTCATCACGGCTTGGGATGGCACGGCAGGCTCCCTTGAAACAGACAATGGCGGCCATGTGACCTTCTCCGCTGACGTGACAGCCGAAAAAGACGCTGTCCAGACAGGTATGGAAGCCGACGCTGTCTTGAGCGACAACGGCATCGTCTTTCTCAAGCCGCACACACAGGAACCGGGCATCACTGCCGTGGCACGCGTGGTCAACATCAATCCCCGGCAAAATTATGCGCTGGTGTCCGGACCGGGAATCCCTCGAGCCATCATCGGCAATCCCGACACATCGCTGCGGCACGGATGCTATATTTCTGGAGAATTCCATAAGAACGCCCGCGGGTTTGAATGCGTCCGCCACACAATTATTCCCGCAGACCGCGTATTGCACGGATACGTCATTGACGGCGGCACCCGTGTACGGCTCATCAACTGCGGCAACTATCCCGCACTGGAATTGCCCAAAAATGTGCTGCTCAGCCGCAAGGACACACCATGGCTCCCTCAGGATGGCGAGGTCTGCGAATTCCTGCTCGATCGGGAAGAACGCATCATCATTGCCAGCAAAAGCTATCCTCTGCGCTGCTTTGCTGATCTCGGCGATGAGGATCACATGCTTGAAGAACTGGCAGCCAAAGCCCATCCGGGCGAACGCTGGGAATTCCTTTCCACGTCTGTACGGGCTAAGCCCATCCTCTGGAACTATCTTTTCCAGACGTACGCCAAGCTCCAGTCAGAAATGCTCGATCCCGAAAACGGGGGCTCATTGAATGCTGTCATGGATTTCTATATCCCCCAGTCGGACAATCCCCGGGACGCTGGCGAGTACGCCGCCTTCAACACTGGCCTTGTCGACCGCTTCTATCAGGATATTTTTGCCCTTTTCAAAAAAGTCCCCCAACCCAGACCCGGCAGGCCTCTGTATCGGCTGTTGGCCTTTGACGCCCGCGGAAACGGATATGGCCGGCTGCTGGCCTATCTTGATCCCCTTCCCCGGCGGGCCAGATACTTTACCCAGACAAGCGAGCTGGTTTTCGATGTCGAAGCCCGTATAGACACCAACTTTGAGCATATTCTGTCTGACCGGAGCTATCGTCTCATCCCTGACGAAGAACTGCAGAACTGCACGGATCGCACAACCCTCGAGCAGAGGCTGAACCCTCTGCTGCTGAATGCCATCCGAACAGTACAGAACCGCCTCCGCTGGAACTTCAAGACTGCCGTTCCCCAGTACTATCCGGCAAAGAAAAAGATCCAGTTCCTGCTGCCTCTCTGCCTTGATCCCGGCATCCCGGACAAGGTGGACGCCGTGCTGGTGGTAGAAAAAGTCGGTAAGGTTTATCAAGTTTTTACCGTACTGCGGCCCGACTGGGCCTATAACAATGCCAGGCTCATCAATCGCACCGACAGTGACTGGCTGACCCCCTCAAAAATCGCCGCCGGCGATGCCAACGAACTGTTCTGACCTGTATTGTGCAAAGCCATTCTGGCGCATGCCGTGTTTTTGTGACGCGCGGTGTGCGCCTGAACGGCCTTTGTAACTTCGGCCAGGGCTTTTCCCGCTCCTGCACCATGACAGCGGACAGCCCGCCCTCCAGTCAGCTCCTGGACTGCCAGCCCTGACCTTCCAGGCAGGGAAGCTGCACTTACCGGCACAGTCTGACATCCCCCCTCCGGTGCATTTCCATTTGAAAGAATGCGGATTTCGGTTTACCTGTGGATGTCCCCGCACACAATAACAATGCAGGGATACCCTCTCACACACCATACAGCCCTGCGACCCTGCCATGCAAAAACAAGACAACGCGACATTGGACAACGCCCCCGGCAACAAACACCATCCGGTCTATCTACATGAAATGATGGGCATGGAGCTGCTCTGCGCAGAGCCCGGCATGGCCAAGGCCAGGCTGGACGTTCAGGAAAAGGTCTGCCAGCCGTTCGGTTTTTTGAGTGGTGGCGCTTCGCTGGCGCTGGCAGAAACCCTGGCAGGTTGCGGCTCTCTGGTTCTCTGCACTCCCAATGAACTGCCGTTCGGCATCCAGGTCAGCGCCAACCACATCCATGCTGTGCCCCTGGGCGGCCGTGTTACGGCAACCGCCAGTCTGCTTCAAAAAAGCCGCCATCTGCATGTGTGGAATGTGGATATTGTGGATGAAGAAGGTCGGCTCGTCTCTTCATGCCGGGTCACAAACTGCATCAAGGAAAGGAAACCCTCATGAGCAACCGTCAATGGACGCCTCTCAAGGAATATCAGGAAATCCTGTTCGAGTTCTACAATGGCATAGCCAAAATCACCATCAACCGTCCCCGCTGGCGCAACGCTTTTACGCCCACTACAGTGGCCGAAATCGGCGATGCCCTGCGTCTCTGCCGCGAATCGCAGGACATCCGCGTCGTGGCACTGACCGGCGCCGGGGACAAGGCCTTCTGCAGCGGCGGCGACATGCACTTTAAAGGACGCGGCGGCTATGTAGGTCAGGACGGCATCCCGCGTCTGAACGTCCTTGACGTGCAAAAGCAGATCCGTTCCCTGCCCAAGCCCGTGATCGCTATGGTAAATGGCTTTGCCATCGGTGGCGGTCATGTACTCCACGTTGTCTGCGACCTCACCATCGCGTCCGAAAACGCCCGGTTCGGTCAGACAGGCCCCAAGGTAGGCAGCTTTGACGCCGGTTTTGGCGCTTCGTATCTGGCACGCGTGGTCGGCCAGAAAAAGGCCCGGGAAATCTGGTTTCTTTGCCGCCAGTACAGCGCCCAGGAAGCGCTCGACATGGGGCTTGTAAACAAAGTTGTCCCGTTCGAACGGCTGGAAGATGAAATGGTGGAATGGGCTGAAGCCATGATGGAACACAGCCCGCTGGCCTTGCGCATGATTAAGGCCGGCCTCAATGCCGAACTCGATGGTCAGGCCGGTATCCAGGAATTAGCCGGGGACGCCACCCTGCTCTACTACCTGACCGACGAAGCGCAGGAAGGCGGCCGGGCCTTTCTTGAAAAACGCCGCCCCGATTTTTCAAAGACTCCTCAGTTTCCCTAGGCTTTCTGTACTGCTGTGTGACTTGCGGGCGGTTGCTGAAAGTCAGCCGCCCGAGCAAAGGGACGCAGCAGCCTGCTGCGGTCCGCACAGGCATGGCAATTCCTGAAAATGCAGGCCTGTGAAGAAAAATTGACAGATCTGCACCGACTATGCAGAACGCGAAGAGAATAGCTGAGAGGGAAAAGCTGCAGGCATGAACAGGCAAACCATCATGATCGACGGCCGTTGCTATGGTCCGGGAAATCTGGATCAGCTGCGCCAGCACGAGGAACGATATGTCCGTGAAGATCTTGCGGACTTTCTTGCCGAATGGTACGCAGACACCCCGACAGTCACCGTCCAGAGCTCCGGATCGACCGGAACGCCCAAGACGATGCACGTTGAGAAGGATCGCATGCTGGCCAGCGCCCGCATGACATGCTCCTTTCTTGGCCTGAAGCCTGGGGAAACAGCGCTGTTGTGCATGCCTCTCAAATATATCGGCGCCAAGATGATGGTCGTGCGTGCCTTGGAGGCAGGTCTCAATCTGGAGGCCGCCGAGCCTTCCGGGCACGCGCTGCGCGGCATCCGCAAGGCGCCGACCTTTCTGGCCATGACCCCGGCTCAAGTGTTTTCCTCATTGGAAGAGGACGGTGAAACCGAGCTCCTCCGGCAGACAAGACATCTTATCATCGGCGGCAGCGCTGTCGATGCCGGGCTTGCCCGCCGGTTACGCCTGTTTCCCCACGGGGTATGGTCCACTTATGGCATGACGGAAACCTTGTCGCACATCGCCCTGCGCCGTCTCAGCGGCCCTGAAGCCTCTGACTGGTATTCACCACTGGATGGCGTCAGCCTGCGCCTGAGCGAGGAGGAAACCTTAATTATCCGGGCGCCTGCCGTCTGTGCTGAAGAGCTTGTCACCAACGATCTTGCGGAACTGGACGCTGCAGGCCGCTTCCGTATTCTTGGCCGTAAGGACAACATCATCAACAGCGGCGGCATCAAGCTGCAAATCGAAACCCTGGAGGCGCAACTCCTGCCCGTGATGCCCTGCGCCTTTCAGATTGTTCCCGCACGAGATCCCCAGTTTGGCGAAGTCGTCTCCATGCTGGTGACAGAGGCTAGAGACGACTGGGGGCCGTATGTGACACGCCTGCATCCATATGCCCGCCCCAAACATATTTTCACCGTGCCTGCCCTGCCCCTGACAGGTTCAGGCAAGCCTGACAGAGTTACGGCCCGCGCCATGCTTTCTCAGCTGTTGGAGAACAGCCATGCCCAGCACACGCCCAAATAGCCCTGACGGAGCGCTGCCCTGGAGCGCCTATGTGGCGCTTATTGTGACAATCCTGTTTTTTTCCGGAGCCTTTTCCGGCGTCCATGGCATTCTTGGCTGCCTCGACTTCACCGCGCTCAGTGGCTCCTTTGGCAAAATTGCCGGGGAATTCACCTTTGTCGGCCGGGGAGGAACAGGCGCCCGCTACGGATTCCTGTTCGCCCTTTCCCTGGTGCCAGGGATCATGCTGGCCCTGGCTGTTGTTGAAGTGGCCGAACGGCTTCAGGCCCTGCGCGCGGCACAGCGGCTGCTCACCCCTTTGATGCGGCCTCTGCTGGGTCTGCCCGGTGCGGCAGGACTGGCACTCATTTCCAGCCTGCAGAGTTCCGACGCGGGGGCAGCCATGACGCGCACACTCTACGATGAAGGCCTCATCTCCGAAAAAGAAAAACTGCTATTCGCCGCCTTTCAGTTCTCCTCGGCCTCATCCATCACGGTGTACTTGAGCATGGGCGTTGCGCTGTTTCCCTTCCTTTCGGTATCACACCTCATTCCCCTGGGAGTGATTCTTTTTTACAAGGTTGTGGGCACCAATCTCATGCGGCTCTATCTGCATCTGCTGCAAAGGAAAAACAACGTATGAGCTCACAGGGCAATCTTTATGCCGCATTTGTGGAAGGCTCAATAAAAGGCTGGAAGGTCGCCACGCAGAATATGCTGCCCAATGTCGTCCTGGCCTTTGTCTTTATCCAGATGCTGCAACTGAGCGGACTGCTGGACAGCATAGGCGAATATTGCGCGCCGCTGATGAATCTCTTTGGCCTGCCGGGAGAGGCCATCACCGTGCTCATCTCCACATGGTTCTCGGCGGGCGGAGGCGTCGGCGCGGCAGCCGGCCTGTATACTCACGGCATCATGAGCAGCAGGGACATCACCATCATCATGCCGGGCATCTTTCTTATGGGCGCCCAAATTCAGTATGCTGGACGTATTCTGGGTGTGGCCGGCGTCCCCTCGAAACATTATCCGATTCTGTACGCCATCGGCCTGTTCAATGCGGCAATGGGCATGCTCACGATGAAATGGTTTTTCGTCTGAGACGCGGACAGTTGAAAAAGGAACGAGCGCCCGCACTATTGTTCCTTTCCAATCCGCGTATCCTTGCCCAGTGTGCGCCTGCCGGTGCGCACTCAATGAGTGAAGACCAAACTCGCTTCCTGCAGTGACCGCTCTGATTGTCATACAGGCTGCGCACCATCTCACCCGTTGTCCGATACAGCCAAACCGTTTGAAAGGGCTTCCTGTCGCTGTGAACGCCAGGCCCCGGCACAACAACCAGCCTTCCTTGCGCGTCCAGTGAAACCTCGGAGCCAGCCGCAATCTACTCGCGAGAAAAAGCCATGCTGCGTGCCTGCTCCAATGCTTCCATCCATGCGGCTTCCCCTTCCCCAACTGGGGAAAGCCGTTGGGACCCGGTCATCCAGACAGGTTGCAAACACACTCTTATCGTCCTCTTTGCTTATGCCGGACGTTGTCAGCTTCAACGCCTAACACCGGGGAATGCTGTGGTTCTCCAGGCCGAATCCACATCTGCAAGGCAGCCAGCTTCTGCGCCTGCGGAAGCCGCTTGACGACACATTCAAGCCGCAGGGCTTCCGATCGTCCCTCGCATCGCCGTGTGGCCAGCAGTGTTACCGGACGGCGACTTCTCGTATAGCGCGCCCCTCCCCGGCATTCTCCGTTGTGTTGTGCCAACCTGCGGGACACGTCAGTTGTGACGCCACAATACAACGTTGCATCGGAACAGCAGACAATATAAACATACCATATGGATATATCAGACACTTATGCTTCTCCTTGCCTGTATATCTTATCCATGCTATTTTTTAAAAAAATCAGTAGAGTAACATAAATGCTATTAACAGAGCTGCTTTCTCGGATTAATTATCTTCAGCTGCAAATCAACGCTCTTCGCCCGTTAGACGATACAGAAGCGAATTATCTGCGTGAATATGACAAAATCGGACTTACTTATAGCAGCAACGCACTGGAAGGCAACATACTGACAGAGTCAGAAACCAGAAAACTCCTGAAAGACGGCCTTCCCAGCGGTAGCCGTCCTCTGCGGGATCACCTTGAGGCCGCCGGCCATGCAGACGCCTTTGATTATCTCTGCACGCTCCAATACCATCCCGGCTTCTGCGAACAGACAATACTCACACTGCACAGGTTGTTTTTCAGTAAAATCCATAAGCAACGAGCCGGCGTCTACCGAAAGAGCCGCGTCATGGTAACAGGCTCTGCCCACCGATTCCCACTGCCTGAAGTGGTGCCTGCCCTGATGGCGGACTTTGTGGAGCAGGCCGCACAGTGGAGAAAACGGTACCACCCTGTCGCACAGGCGGCCCTCATCCATCAGCGGCTCGTGGCCATTCATCCTTTTGCTGACGGAAACGGCAGAGTTGCCAGACTGCTCATGAACCTGGCCCTGCTCCAGAGCGGACATCGAATCACGCTCATTCCCCCTGTGCTCCGTTCGGAGTATCTTGAAGCTCTGGAAATTTCTCATCGGAACAGGCTTCCCTTTATCCTGTTCATTTGTCGCTGTCAGATTGAAGCCCAAAAAGACTATCTACGGCTGTTAAAAAATTTCTCGTTGCCGCAATCTCACCTTATCGGACTGTCCAGAAAGCCTGGCTGAACACTTCCGAACATCTGAAATCAGTTCTCATGCTAACACAAGAACGACTGACACCACACCGTCTGCAGAACAACCGCGCCGAAGCAGCAGGCGGCATCTGGGGAATAGAAGATGGTTTAATCATACCCCCCCAGCGTATCCGCGTTCCTGCCAAAAAATATCCATAAACCTCTACTGGAAACACTCTGTACCGCCCCACAGCCTTCCACTTCTGCCATTTCCGTCGCTGACGCTCAAGCATTCGCCTCATTGCAGAAGACAGACAGCTGATGAAACAGCCTGCGCCATCACACACGAATGCCTCACTGGCGCAGAGAAAGCCCCATCCTATTCTCAGGAGTGGCCAGTGCTGTCCGGGGATTGCACTTTGTCACTCAGTCAGCTAGGCTAGATAAAACTCAAACGGAGCGGGGCTCTTCGGTTTCGTTTCGTTTTGCCCGTCCGGGCTCTTGTCCGCGGTGGTCAAGACCATTTCCCACGGACGGGCTTTTCTGTCTCCATACCCAGGCAAGGACATTCATGGACAGGATACAGAAGGAAGCCCTGCAGGTCAGCAAGGAAATCGTAGTGAAGTTTATTGAAACGCAGCGGGTTTCGCCAAGCAACTTTGCGGATGTGTTCCCCGCGGTGTACGCCGTGGTCCGCCGCGTCATTGCCGAGGACGCCAGTGCCGCTGAAGAGGCCGACGCATGAACCAGCGCGCTCCTGCACCAGCCGCAACAGACACCGGAAGCCAGGCCGTATCGGCCATGTTTGGCCGTATCGTCCGCTGGTACGATCCGCTCAACCGCCTGCTCAGTCTTGGCCTGGATCAGGGCTGGCGTATTTTGCTGGCCCGTGCGGCACTTCTGCACCTGCAGGATGAGCCATCCCCTCGCCTGCTGGATCTGGCCGCCGGGACACTTGACGTGTCACTGGCTCTGCACAAACTCTGCCCGCAAGGACACGTCACCGCCATGGATTTCTGCCAGCCCATGCTGGAAAAAGGCCGTGCCAAACTCCACACTCCGGAACTGCAACACGCCATTGACACCGCAGTGGCTGACGCGCGTCGCCTGCCGCTTGCCGACGCTTCTTTCCATGCTGTGACCATGGCGTTTGGCATACGCAACATCACACCACGCTCCCAGGCCTTGCAGGAAATGTACCGGGTTCTGCTGCCAGGAGGACGGGCCTGCATTCTGGAATTCGGTTCAGGCAGGCAGCGTATCTGGTCAGGCATCTACAACATCTATTTGAACCGCATTCTGCCTCTCATGGGCCGTCTCTTTTCTGGAGACGGCGCTTACAGCTATCTTGCCAGGACAATCTGCAACTTTCCGACGGCTGATGTGCTGGCTGACGAGCTGCGCGCGGCAGGGTTTGCCAGAGTCTATTATCTCCCGCTGACGTCAGGCATCGTCTGCCTGCATGTGGCCGAAAAAGCCTAAGGCGGCTGCGCTTCTTTATGTCAGAGTCGTTGTGTTTCCTTCCGCCAGAACTATCGCCTGCGTTTTCTTCAGGCGTCAATGCAGCGGCGCCGGATGCGCCGCCGATCTGGCTGTATGACGAATGTGAATCAACACTGACGACCGCTGCCGTGCTTGCCAGGCAGCACGCCTTGCCCGTATGGGGCAGCGTCCTTGCCGCCAGGCAGACCAGGGGGCGTGGACAGCTTGGTCGCCGCTGGCAGTCTCCGGCTGGCAATCTGTATGCCGCGCTGCGTCTGCCAGACTGCCCTCCCTTTTCAGAAAGTGCGGCCGCACCGGCTGTCGGCGCACTTCTTGCGGCAATGCTGGCGACACTTGGCTTTGACATCCGGATCAAATGGCCGAATGATCTGGTGCTTGTCTCACCGTCAGAATCCAGCAGTACCTTCCGCAAAGCAGGCGGCATCCTGATTGAAGAACGCGAGGGAAGCATCCTCGCCGGTATCGGGCTTAATGTGCTGCATGCTCCATCTGACGCGCTCATGCGCACCGATCGCGCACTGCCCGCAGGCTGCCTGCCCGCCGAAGCCTTACGGGCTTGTGGTTTCCGCTCTCTGCTGGATGTCTGGCGGCACACGGTCAGCTGGATGCGCAGCCAGCCGCTCGATACCCTCTCCCGCCGCTGGCTGATCCTTGCCGAACGGTATCTGCTCAATCTTGGGCAGCCTGTCACTCTGGTCGAGGATCCGGACACCCCTCCTCTTTGCGGCCGCCTCCTGGGCCTTGCCCCATCCGGCGGCATCCGCCTTGAAACCCGCCACGGCATTGCCGTCATGACCTCTGGCAGCCTCTATTACTCCACTATGGATCCGGATTAGCTCCTCTGCCCCTCGGCGGCACACGTAAGACAAGCCTTTTTCTCTCCGCTGGGCCTTGCTTTTCTTCATCAGACACGCATCTGGACATATATGAACACGACCAACGGCTTTGTTTTACCCCGCCGCCGTCTTCCCATTCCTCTGCCAGAAACAGAACGAATATGTGTTGTCTCCAGCCGGCCCCTGTCTCCCTTTCTTTGTACAGGCTTTCCAAACTCAGCACACGCCATGCCTGTCGCAGACGGGACGAGATGCCAGCCTCACAAAAGCAGTTCTGTATTCCCCACAATCTGCTGCAGCAGTGCCGGCAGAGAGTTGTCGGATATGACGGCAGGACCACATCCGTGCAGCATGGGACAACTGCGCAAAATTAAACACAAAAGACGCATCCCCGAGACAGGGATGCGTCTTCCCAAACACCGTGCTGAACACGTCAATCCAGCTGTAACGCCGGCACAAGCGTGCTCACGGTCTCATCAAGGGACATTTTCAATGTAACGCCGGCGGCGTTCTTATGTCCCCCTCCACCAAACTGCGCCGCGGTCACCCTCACGTCATCCGATCCTGTCGAACGCAGACTGACCTTGCAACGGCCGGGTGCATCCTCACGGGCCAGCAAGGCAACACGCACGCCGCGGATATGCCGGATCTGCTCCACAAAACCTTCCAGATCCTCCTTACATGCCCCGGCATTGGCCAAGTCCGCCATGGTCACCATACATACACCTACCATGCCGTCCCGTTCCAAGTGTACCTGCTGCATCAGCTTGCCCCACAGTTTGAGTTTCGCCATACTCCACTGGTTATCAAGCTGGTTGCGAATAGAAACTGTATCAAGCCCGTTGTCCATGAGCCTGGCCGTGAGTCGGAACACATCCGCTGTCGTATTCCCGTGAGAGAATGATCCCGTGTCGGTCACAAGCGCCACATAGATGCAGACAGCCAGTTCACCATCCAGCGACACGCCGGCGGCATCTGCCAGCGCCGCAACCATCTGCCCTGCAGCCGCCATGCGCGGATCAATCCAGTTGTACAGAGACCCAAAACGGGGATTGCCCTGGTGATGATCCACATTCACGCAGGCAATCTGCGGCAGGATCCCGGCCAACTCCTTGCCCAGACACCAGATATCCCCACAGTCCAGCGATACCAGCACGTTAGGTTTAAAGGGCAGGCGCGCCATTATACGGTAGGCCTCGCCGGGCAGCGGCATCCAGTTCAGGTAGTCCGGCACACCCGTCGCGTTGTACAACGCCGCCTGCTTGCCCATACGACGCAGCAACCAGACCAGTGCGCCGCTGGAACCTATAGCGTCACCATCCGGATTGATGTGGCCCGATACAAGAATCTGATCGTGGGCGCGCAGGATCTCCACCACTTTCGCGGCATGTTCCATTACAGTCCGCGGCATGGCCACATTGCCGGATGAAACTTCAGTCGGCATCAAAAATCTCCAGTTCGCTGTAGGTCATTTCTTCTGAGCATACCGCCTCCATCATGAGCAGGCACTTGTCCATCCGGGAGCGGAGATGGCGTTCGTTATTGCTGATGGAAACCACCTGCAACCGCAGCCTGGTCAATGACTCTTCAGTACCGGCCTCGGCGATGGCCACGTTGAAGGTATTGCGGGTTTTCTGCTTGAGGCTGTTGGCAACCCGCCGCTTCCCCTTGAGGGAATCGTTCCCGTGTAACGCATACTCGACAGTCAGCAGGGCAATCAACATGGTGGGAAAAGAAGGTTGGCCGCGCCCGGAGGCATCCCCGGGCGCGGCAGTGAACGGTGCAGCAGAAAAGGCTTTTCCACTGCAGAAGATTTAAAGCGTCGCGGCTTCGGTCACAGTCTCAAAGAGATCGAGCACGTCGCCTTCCTTAATATCATTGAAGTTTTCAATACTGATACCGCACTCATAACCTTTCTGCACTTCACGGACATCATCCTTGAAGCGCTTGAGCGAGGCCAGCTTGCCTGTATATACCACAACACTGTCACGCAGCAGACGGACACCGGCATTGCGGGTAACCTTGCCGTCAGAGACAATGCAGCCGGCCACTGCCCCAACCTTGGGCACAGAGTAGACACGGCGCACTTCGGCCTGCCCCAGGTAGACTTCACGGCTCACGGGCGCAAGCAATCCGGCCATGGCGCTCTTGATTTCTTCCACGAGCTTGTAAATGATGTCGTAGAAGCGGATGTCCACGTTCTCATGCTCGGCAACGTCCTTGACCTTGGCCGTTGGACGCACGTTAAACCCGATGATGATGGCCGAGGAAGCCGACGCAAGCAGTACGTCCGACTCGGTAATGGCGCCGGTTCCACCATGAATAACCTGAATTTTGACCTTGTCGGTGCTCTGCTTGTTCAGAGCCTCGACAATGGCTTCAAGCGACCCCTGCACATCGGCCTTGACCACAAGGTTCAGGGTATGTGTTTCGGTGGCGTCGCCGGAGCTGGCCAGGAAGGTCTCAAGCGTGACACGGGATTCTCGGGCCAGTTCGCGCTCACGCTGCTTGATAGCGCGGCTTTCAGCAATGCGGCGGGCCAGTTTTTCATCCGCCAGACAGACGAATTCTTCACCGGCGTCCGGGACGCCTTCAAACCCCTGGACTTCCACAGGACACGAGGGGCCAGCTTCCTTGACCTTGCGGCCCTGATCATTGAACAACGCACGGGCGCGCCCACTGAAGACGCCACACACAAAGCTGTCCCCCTGGTGAAGCGTACCTTCCTGAATAAGCACCGTTGCCACAGGGCCACGGCCCTTGTCGAGTTTGGCTTCAACGATATGACCACGGGCCGGCTTGTTGGGATTGGCCTTCAGATCAAGGATTTCAGCCTGCAGGGCCAAAAGTTCAAGCAGCTCGTCCAAGCCTTCGCGCGTCTTGGCAGAGACTTTGGCCACCACGGTGTCGCCGCCCCACTCTTCAGGCACAAGGCCGATCTCGGCAAGTTCACGCAACACGCGATCCGGATTGGCTTCGGGCTTGTCAATCTTGTTGACGGCTACCATGATCGGCACGCCAGCCGCACGGGCGTGGTTGACGGCTTCACGGGTCTGTTCCATGACGCCGTCATCGGCAGCCACAACAAGCACCACCAGGTCAGTAACCTGGGCCCCGCGTGCGCGCATGGCGGTAAAAGCCTCATGGCCGGGCGTATCGAGGAATACGATGTTGCCATTCTTAGTCTTTACGAAATAGGCACCGATATGCTGGGTAATGCCACCCGCTTCGCCACCCGTGACGTTGGTCTTGCGGATGGCGTCAAGCAGAGAGGTCTTCCCATGGTCAACATGTCCCATGATGGTCACTACCGGGGGACGGCGCACCAGTGACTCCTCGGAATCCGGAGTGGTCTGGGTCAGATAGTCTTCTTCGGCAAAACCAACCTTTTCCACTTCATACCCGAATTCAGCCGCCACTACGGACGCGGTGTCAATATCCAGCGCCTCGTTGATGGTGGCCATGATACCCAGGCTGAACAGCACCTTGATAATTTCGCCAGACTTCAAGCCCATCTGATGGGCCAGATCCGCCACGCGGATGGCTTCTTCAACCCGAATCTTGCGCTTGGTTGCCTTAATGGGCTGTGTAGCCTGCGACACCTGCCTGCTGTCGCGGCTCTTCGGACGGCGGCGGCCCCGCACACGAGGCATTTCGCTGTCGTCATCCTCATGACGGCGTCCCATCACGTCGTCGCTCTGGAAGTCCATCATCCGCCGGTTCTGATTCTTATTGCGCTTTTTCTTGCCCTGCCCTTCACGGCCGCCATCAAACGCCGGAGGCATACCTCCAGCGACAGCGCCCGGTATGGCTCCGGTACGGGCAGACCCGCCGTTGCGACTGGGGCGGGCACCGCCGCCATTACGGCCTTCTCTGTCCTCGCGGCCGTCATGCCGGTCATCGCGGCGATTGTCACGACCGCCGTTATCACGACCTCCATTAGTGCGGCTGTCACGAGAAGCCGTCACCGAAACAGGATCAGGTCGGGAAATGATGCGGACCTGCGGCGTCGACGGTACCGCTTCCTGCCGTCTTGGCTTGCGCTCTCCACGGCCTTCTCTCGGCTCGCGGGTGTCACGCTGCTCTCGGGGTTCCTTGGGCTCGCGGGATTCTTTGGACTCGCGCGGCTCGGACACGGGCGGCAGCAGCGAAGGTGCTGACGAGCCTTCCGGCTCAGCTGACGCCGCAGGACGCACCCTGCGCACAGGTTCTACCGGCGCTTCGGCCTTCTGGGACTCCCCGGTCTCGGCAGGACTGCTTCCGGCAGTCTCAGCAACACGCGAAGCCGCACTTTGGGATGACATTTCGACAGGCGCTGAGCTCACTTCAACAGCCACCTTGGCTGGAGCAGGTTCGGACTGACCAGCCACCATGGCGGCTTCCGGACTGGCAGGAGCCACAACGGGCTCACTGGCCACAGCCGGTTCGGGCCGGGGACGGCTGATGATTCTGGCTGCTGGGGTCTCCACGGGACGTTTGCCTCCACTCTTCTTGACGGCTTTGACGCGGCCTTCACCTTCCGAACTGACAGACTCCTGGCGGAGGCCGGTTTCTGCCGGAGGCTCCTGCTGTTGAGTGTCAGAGCTCTTGCTGACGACAGGCGTTGCCTCTTCGTCCGACTTACCGGATACAGGTGCAGCCTTTGGCTCTTCGTGCACGGCGCCCTGTTCTTCCTCTTCCTCTGCAGGCGGGAAAGCCTTTTCAGCAGGCACTTCCGGCTCTGCCGAGGCTTCCATATCCGGGGCAGCGCTCGTGTCGGCAACGACTCTGCGCCGACGCACAATGACGCCAGCCTGGCTTTCACGGCGTTCATCGACGCCGTCACCGGCCTTGCTGCCGGCAAAACGGTCCCGCACGCGCTGCACATCATCTGCAGCAACCATGCTCACCGTACTTTTGGCCGGGACCCCCAGTTCCCTGAGAACCCGCATCAGTTCCCTGGGCTGAACATTAAGCTCAGCCGCGAGTTCCTTAACATTGACCTTTTCGTCACTCATGCGCTCTCTCCCTTTCTCTTCCGCCTGGCAGCCCGAAACTTGAGAAACTGTTCCTTGCATTTCTCGTCCGCGCACACATACCACCCTCGCCCGGGGAACCTTTGGCGCTCGTCGACCTGCAGCCCCCCGGCAGCAGAGTCGTCCCCGTTCTGGGGCAGCACATGGCGCGTAAGCTCACGGCGTGGCGCACGGCGTCGACAAATGACACACATCCGGGTAGGAACATGCCCTCGATCCATCTAGGCGTCCTTCTCCGGAGCGTCTTCCGGTTCCACAGCCTCTTCAGCCCCGGCCAAACTGTCGGAAGCTGCAGGCTCTTCAGCTGGCAGCAGGAAATTCACCGCTGATTTCAAGTCCGCCACGCGCGACGGCGAAAGCAGCAACTTCTCAGCCAGTTCTTCATCACTGGCGTCACGCAGCCGGGCCAGCGTATTGAAACCGGCGGCAAGCAGCGTCTCCACAGAGAGCTCAGCAACATTGGCCACCTGCTCGAGGCCACGTCCAATGGCATTGGCCTCATTGTAGCGCGTTTCGGTAAAGATATCGATCTTCCAGCCCAGAAGTTTGGCAGCAAGCTTGACATTCTGCCCCTTGCGGCCAATGGCGCTGGTCAGCTGATCGTCCGGAACTGTCACCTCAAGGAGGTTTTCCGCCTCATTGACGGTGATGCGTGAAATCACTGCCGGCGCCAGGGCATTGCGGGCATATGTAGAAACATCCTGGCTCCAGACCACGATGTCGACACGTTCGCCATGCAGTTCCTGGACAATATTCTGAATGCGCGATCCCCGGACGCCAACACACGCCCCTACAGGGTCCACATCCCGTTCCCGCGACAGAACCGCCACCTTGGCACGGCTGCCCGGATCGCGGGCCACACCCATGACCTGGACTGTACCATCATCCACTTCAGGAATTTCACGCCGGAACAGCGCCGCCATATAATCCCGGTGAGCCCTGGAGATGATGACCTGGGGACCACGCCCCTCCTTGCGGACTTCGATGATCAGCGCCTGCACGCGCTCGCCGCGTTTGTAGTGCTCACGGGGTATCTGCTCTTCACGCGGCAACAGTGCCTCGGTACGCCCCAGGTTGACTACCCAGCCACCTTTGTCACGCCGCTGGATGATCCCGCTGACAATTTCTCCGACCCGATCACAGTATTCCTGATAAATGATTTCCTGCTCGGCGTCGCGCATCCGCTGGATAATGACCTGCTTGGCAGACTGAGCGGCAATACGGCCAAGGTCCTCAACCTTAAGCCGAAAACCCATTTCATCATCGCACTGCACGGACGGATCGTGTGTACGGGCCTCTTCAATATTGATTTCCCGGATAGGATCTTCGACCTCGTCCACAACAATCTTAAATTGATAGACTTCAAGGTCCCCGGTCTCATCATTGTACCGAACTTCGACATCCAGATCGTCACCATACTTGCGCTCAACGGAAATGCGTACCGCATCCTCAAGCGTATCGATCAGCATATCCCTATCCAGGCCCTTGTCCTTACTGATTTGATCAATGGCCTTCTTCAGTTCCAAATTCATGCGTCGTCTCCGCGTTTGGGGGCCTTTTTGGCCGTCCTGCCGCCCTTGCCGGGCAGACCTGGTTCAGGAAATATATGAACGAGATGCACACGCCGCACCGTATCCCAACGAATTTCAACCTGCTCAGGATCTTCAGGCCTGCGCGACTCCGCCGGAACAGCCAGGACAAACGACACATCCCTCACGTCAAGCAGCGTGCCGCGAAATTTCTTGCGCCCCGGGACATTTTCAGCCACCGGCCAGGTTGGATGCGCCTCTGCCAGACTCACGTCCACCTCTTTTCCCACATAGGCCCGCATCTGATCCAGCCGAAAGAACGTCCGTTCAAGTCCTGGCGACGAGATCTCCAGCGTCCATGCAGCCGAAAAAGGATCTTCAACATCCAGAGCCAGGCCAAGCAGGCGCGAGAGTTCCGCACACTGTTCAATGGAGACCCCTCCGCTCACTTCACTGACACTTGCCGCAGAAGGTTCAGCGGCAGATCCATCTTCCGGTGCCGCAGAGGCCTTTTCAACAAACAGCCTCACCACAGGGCGCGATGCGCCAGCCGTTTCCACACCCCAGATCTCAAGGCCTAACGACGCGGCAAGGGGAGCAGCCAGATCGGTGATAAACGATATGCGATCCGTTGTCATAATCTCTCTTTCGCCTTATCAGCGGCAATAAAAAAGGGGGCCTATAAGAAGGCCACCCCGGTAGGACCACGCGAGTCAAACAGGAATGCGAAGCCTTTTCTTACGATAAGGCTTCCTGACAAGGGAACATTACATGTCCTGTCAGCTTTTGTCAATACAAAAGTATTTTACACAGTTTCCGATAAATATACAGCCTGGAACTGTCCACGGCCTCTCTGCCATCGCACGCGTTCCGACACAGAAGCAGCAGTCTTGCAGCGCCCCTCCACCACCTGGCCGGCACTCTCCGTTACCTCTTTGAAGGGAACTGCTTCTGGAAGCAGGAGCAGCGCGCTTCAGCCCAGGCGCCGCAGGCTTCGGCCATTGACAGCCGGCGCAGAGTCTGCGACAGAAGAAGTCATTCATTATTCAATTTGTCGTGCCCGCCAGCCCGGCCCTGCCCTTGCCGGTTCTCCCTGGGCAACGTGTGAGGTGATCTTTCA
>CALUZP010000065.1 GCA_944325325.1 uncultured Desulfovibrionaceae bacterium | reverse complement strand
CACCGGCGCGGCCGAGCAGCAGCTGGTCTTCCTGAACCATCACCGTGATGTTCTTGGCGATGTGCATCAGAGCCTTGGCCCAGCGCAGAATGAGGGGCTGGCCTTCGGTCTGGGACATGGACTGGGTGAAGTACAGAGCGCGTTCCACGTCGATGGCCGGCTTCTGGCCGTCGAAGCGTTCGATCATTCTGAATACGCGTTCATGCGTGGGGCGGTATTTGTCTTCCTTGCCTGCCATACGGTCAGCCAGGCGCTGTTCCTGGGGTGACAACAAGCTGATCTCAACCATGGTAGTTCTCCTTTGATGTGATCCGTCCGGAAAACCTCCGGCGGTGTTTCTCCAAGGTAGTCCCGTCAAGGGCCCCGGAGGGCACGGCCCGCAGGCCGTCACGGTTACTTAAGAATATGCAATTGCCATACCAAAATCGACTTATTTTTTTACGCTGCAAATTCACCAAGTTACGAAGCGAACAGCTCACTCCTTATTGAAAGACATTCCTATCAAATGTTGCACAATTGCAACCAACCTGCAAATTCCCTACATCTGCCTTTCGTTATGCGTTGCAAAATTGCAACCAGACTATAATTCAGCTCATGAATGTTGCCGTTTTGCAACTTTAAACTAATACTGAACGACGCTTTGTCAAGAACATCTCCTGACAACTGTCGCCATCCGCTGCAGAGCGGTTCCATTTTGCCCTTTTTATCACAACAGCACATCAAGATCCACGCCGACGCTGCCGAATCAGCCCGGCGGCTGCCTCACCCGGGCCCTGGCCGGCTTCGCCGCTCCATCTCATCGCGCGCATGCCGCAAAGCCCACGGCTCCTCCGGCACCAGGCGGCACGGGGAAAGGCTCCCGTGTGGACAGGCTCCCCTGCCGACGAAACAGGATCGCCTGCTGATGCCCGTGCTCTCTACTCTATAGAAAAAGAGAAAAGGACACAAAGCCTCCAGAGCCAATCCGTTGCCAACTGCAGGAAAATTTTCTATCCTGACGCGGTGTCCGCATTGTTTTTGCGCTGCATGGCTGCCGCAGGGCAGATCCCGCTGCGGGACAGTGGCAGCTGGTACCTTTGCGCGTTTTTAAATCACAAGGAGTTTTCATGCTGGATCCCAAACAGTGTGTGCTGTTCAGCGGCGGCGCTACCGGAACCGAACAATTCTTTGGCGCACAGGCGGAAGCCTGGGGCATTGAAGAAGTCAACTACAGCTTTGAAGGCCATCAAATCGAACGCCGGCGCGGCGTGCGCGTGCTTACCTCGGAAGAGCTGGCACTCAAGGACGTCAGCCTGACCTACGTCTCCAAGCTCATGGGCCGTGAATTCACCCGCGCGCCGCTGTTCCGCAAGGTTCTGCAGTCCATCTGCTGGCAGGTCAGCAGCGGGCAGGAAGTGGTTGTTGTCGGCACCATCCAGCCCGACAACACGGTCAAGGGCGGCACCGGCTGGGGTGCAGAATTCGCCAAGATCTGCAACAAGCCGCTGCTTGTCTTTGACCAGGAACGCAACGACTGGTTCACCTGGACCCAGGACGAATGGACCCAGACCACCGATCCCGTCCTGACCCATACCCGCTTTACCGCCACCGGCACGCGCTTCCTCGAAGCCAACGGCCGCAAGGCCATCGCCGATCTGTTCGCCAGATCCTTTGCCCGCTAGGCATGTCATGTGTGCCGGCGCAGTTTCAGATCCCCTGAAGCTGCACCGGCACACGGCGTCCTCCTGTCATAAAATGCCGGCAGGCGCTGCCCGCTCCTGCATGAGCAGCAGACCGCTGCCTGTCTGGACGTCTGCCGTGACGGAACGCTCTTCCGCTCTGCCCCCATGCATTCCCTTCGTCCCGGCCGCCTGCGCGTTTCAGCGCCCGACCCGCCGAACAGACGCCGGCCCCTCCACGGCATGCCTCTGCCGTCGTTTTTCAGCCGGCAGACGCTGCGGCTGCACCAGCATAGCGCAACACGATACCCCGCCAAGGCCCGCCAGCTGACTGCAAGCCACGGGCCGTTCCCGACATCCGGGACATGATGCGCTGGACGTTGACGCATGCCCGGGGCCTGGCAGCGTTGTTACCGGCCACCTCATGCAGGTGGCCATAGGCCTGCCGTCCACGGAGCCGAAAATCCGGTCCGGCCCGGGCAGGATGTCCGTGCAGCAGCGCTTCAGACACAAAAAACCACCGCCGGGAGCACTTCCCGACGGCGGTTTCAACTGCGGACCTGGCAGGTCGCTTCAGGACAAATGCGTGAAAGCGACAGGTCCGGTTCTCCCCCGTTCAAGCCTGTTTTCAAGTGGCATTCCAGGCAGGTGCCCCCCTGACTGCTCCCGCCAAAGACTGCACTACCAATTCTGGGACAAGCGCTTACGCGCCCTGGTTATTGCCGGACTTTTCCTGACTTGGCGCAAGAATGTAGCCCATTTCACTGGCCATAATCCTGAGAGGCGCCACATTGCCAGTTACCTTCATGATGCTGAGCAACGTTTCTGCACCGAGCTTGGCCCCCGCATCATAAGGATTTACTTCCCTGAGCAGGGTGGAATACGGCTTACCGACCGCCTGGGCCAGCCCCTTGGCACCCATCGGACTTTCCAGAACAAGATCATGAACACTGTTGGCGAGAGCATTGTCCATAGCACAGACCTCCAATCTGTCAGGCTTCATGCGACTTCGGGTCAAGGCCGGCAATGGGCTCAAGGCGGAAGCCCATTTCATCGGCCATGAGCTTGAGTGGTGCGGCGTTCCCCGTGATCTTCATGATTTTCAACAACGTCTCGGCACCCAGCTTGGCCCCGGCGTCGTAGGGATTGACCTCTCGCAACAGCGTCGAATACGGCTTGCCAACCGCCTGTGCGATCTGCCTTGCTCCAAGAGGGCTGTCGAGGACAAGCTCGTGAATGCTGCTAATGAAGGCCTTATTCATAATCTCCTCCTAAGTGCTGTACTGCAAAATGTCCGCGTTTATCCATTAGTCTAGTAAAGGCTGCAACATGTTGCAATGATAAACAGAAATATCATTGTTCCTGCACCATCCTCGCAGCATGCCATACCTTTTCACCCTCGCTGTCCGGCCTTCCTTCCACATGCCGGCAGGCCTGTCATTCAGCCTCCAGAGTGCCTATCGGAATGACGACTCACTGTCGGCAGACCCCGCGCAGCGTTGCTGCACCCCGCCTGTCCCCCCGACGTCATCCGGCACCTGTTGGCTCGACCAAAATATAGATTATCATTTATAGAATTACAACTATAAAAAAACAAATATTTGTCGCTGACCCATTTCTTTCCATGACTTGCCTTCAGCGTGCTTTCCTAGTAAACAATGACGGTTGCACTATATCGTTGTTCCTGACTGGACATCTGTCCTCGACCACTCTCTGGAGAGCCTGCATGAAACGTCTGCTGTCGCCGGCCATCTTTGGCCTTGCCCTGTTTTTTCTGTGTACCGTGACAATCCTGCCTGCGCCTGCACAGGCCGCACAGGACGTCCAGTCTGTGCCCACCCTCACCAAGGAGGGCTTGCAGACACTTATCCGGGATACCGGCAACCGGGTCGTTGTCATCAATTTCTTTGCCTCATGGTGCCCCCCCTGCCGTGAAGAACTGCCGGAACTCATTGCTCTGCGCGCGGAGTATCCGGCGGAGCAGGTCGACGTCCTCGGCATCTCGCTTGACTCCAGCAGTCAGGCCCTGGACGCCTTTGCGGCAAAGCAAGGGTTTAACTACCCCGTCTACAGGGATGACGGGAGCATTGCCCAGGCCATGGGCCTGGGCAGCATCCCGTTCAATGTCGTGCTCAGCGGGACCGGGACCCTCGTCTATAGCGGGCCGGGCATGATCAACAAGGAACTGCTCAAGGAATATATCGAAATGGTACGTAAGCGGGGGAACGCCGGCAACTAAGCCATTCCGCTGTGTCTTCTGTCCGGCAGGCAGCGCCATTTCCACTGCCCTGCTTCCATGACTGCGGACATCAGCAGTAAAGAAGGAGGGAAAGCGTTCTGTTCCGGACGCTTTCCCTCCTTCTCTGCACCGTATGGCCGGTCCTGCACGCCTTGTGTTTGCAAGGCAAAACGGCTGTCCGCACAGTCCTGGCCATGCCCCTTGCCGCGATCCGTTCAGGTTTTATTCCTCGGGACAAACAGTCGCCCCCGTACAACCTTGCCGCCCAGAGCGTCCAGCGCCTGATCCAGCCTGGCACGCCGGGCCTCCTCCTCGTGGCGCTGTACGGCCTGGGGCAGAAAACCCTGCTGCATCCCCTCCTCAAAATGCGAGACGCCAAGACCGATCAGCCGGACGGGCCGCACCGGGTTGAGCGCTTCAAGCAGGTGACAGGCGGCCTCATAGATGGTCTGGGTTGCACAGGTAGGCTCCGGCAGCGACAGCTTCCTGCTGACTCGTCTGAAATCGGCGTATTTGACCTTGAGCGTCACAACCCGCCCGCGCAGTTGCTGCCGCCGCAGGGAGCGCCCCACCCTGTCGGCCTGCCGGAACAGCCACCGGCGCAGCACGTCCCTGTCCCGGGTGTCTTCATCAAACGTGTTTTCCGCGCTTTCGGACTTGGGCGGTGTTACCGGCTCAACCTGCCGGAGATCTATGCCGTGCGCGCGCTGCCACAGCGCCACCCCGGCCTTGCCGAAACGCCGCTCCCAGAACGCCTGTGAGCGCTGGCGCACCTCTCCGCAGGTACGGATTCCCAGAGCCTGCAGCTTTTCCAGAAACGTCCTGCCCACACCGGGAATGTCACTGACGGGCAGCGTACACAAAAAGGCGTCCACCGCTTCCGGAAACAGGATGGTCAGCCCGTCCGGCTTGTTTCTGTCGGAAGCGATCTTGGCCAGAAACTTGACCGGAGCCAGCCCGACAGAACAGGTCAGTCCCCCGGTGGTCTCAAACACCGCCTGCTTGACGGCGCGGGCCAGCGCCTCCACGGGGCCGAACAGCCGTTCAAGTCCCGTGGCGTCCAGATACGCCTCATCCACCGAAGCCTGCTCCACCCGGGGCGAAAACTGGTGCAGCACCGCCTGTACGCACCGGGAGACCTCGACATAGCGGGCCATCCGCACAGGCTGCACCGCGGCCTGCGGGCAAAGCCGGCGGGCCTGCCACAGCGGCATGGCCGAATGAACGCCAAAGCGCCGGGCCTCATAGGAGGCCGCGCTCACAACACCGCGCAGGCCTCCGCCCACAATGACCGGACGCCCCCGCAACGCCGGAAAGTCATGCTGTTCGATGGAAGCATAAAACGCGTCCATGTCCACATGCATGATCCAGCGGCCGGTTTCCAAAGGGCCTGTTTTTTCCTGATATTGATCCATCATCGGTACGACTTGCGCGAACAGGCTTCACGCGGTATGGAAAACGGCGACGGGTGAGTCCGGTTAAAAAGCGCCCCTCCCCCCTTTCCATCGCCGCATTCGATCTTATTGTTTATATGCAGGGATCGCTCCTGCACATACAGATGACCGATTTGCCCTTGATTGACAATCGTGAAGGAGCTCTATCATGTGGGAATATACGGATGCTGTCCGCGATCATTTTGAAAATCCCCGCCATGCGGGTGAACTGAAGGACGCCAATGCCATTGGCGAAGTCGGCAGCCTCGCGTGCGGCGACGCACTGAAGCTGTTTTTGAAAATCAGCCCTGACGGCGTCATTGAGGACGCCTCGTTCCAGACCTTTGGCTGCGCCAGCGCCATTGCCTCAAGCGACGCGCTGATCGAGCTCATCAAAGGCAAAACCGTGGAAGAGGCCTCCAAGATCACCAACAAGGACATTGCCAAATACCTGGGCGGCCTGCCGCAGGCCAAGATGCACTGCTCCGTCATGGGCGAGGAAGCGCTTGAAGCGGCTCTGCGCAACTGGCGCGGCGAACCTGCCGTTCCCCAGTGTCATGAAGGCAAGCTTATCTGCAAGTGCTTCGGCGTGACCGACGCGCAAATCCGCCACGCGGTCCGCGAAAACAACCTGAAGACCGTGGAAGACGTCACCAACTTCACCAAGGCCGGAGGCGCCTGCGGAAGCTGCCAGGAAGCCATCCAGGCCATCCTTGACGAAGAGCTCGGCAAGCCCAGGGTCACCCTTCAGGAATTCAATCCGAAGCCCAAAACCGCGATGACCAATGTCCAGCGGATGCAGAAGATCCTGCATGTGCTGGATGACCAGATCCGTCCGAAACTGGCTGCCGACGGCGGCGACATCGAACTTGTGGATGTCGATGGACAGAAGGTGACCGTCATGCTTACCGGCAAGTGCTCGTCCTGCCGTTCGCGTCAGACGACCATCAGGGAAATGGTGGAGCAGACGCTCCGTGAGCACGTCGAACCCAATCTTGTGGTTGTGGAGGCCGAGTAATGAAAGTTGTTTATCTGGACAACAATGCGACGACCATGGTTGCCCCCGAAGTGGTGGAAGCCATGCTCCCGATGTTCAGCGACTACTATGGCAACGCGTCAAGCATGCACACCTTTGGCGGGCAGGTCGGCTCCATGCTGGCCAAGGCCCGCGAAAGCGTAGCCGAACTGATCGGCGCCCATCCTGAAGAAGTCGTGTTCACTTCCTGCGGTACCGAATCGGACAGCACCGCGTTTGTGGCCGCCACCGAAAGCCAGCCTGAAAAACGGCACGTCATCACCACCAAGGTGGAACATTCCGCCGTGCTGGCCCTGGGCCATCAGCTCGAAGCCAAGGGCTACGACGTCACCTGGCTTGACGTGGACGAAAAGGGCCGCCTCGACATGGCCCAGCTGGCCGACTCCATGCGCAAGGACACCGCGCTGGTGTCCATCATGTATGCCAACAACGAAACCGGCACCATCTTCCCCATTCCCGAAATCGCGCAGATGGTCAAGGAACGCGGCATCCTGCTGCATGTGGACGCCGTACAGGCCACCGGCAAGATCCCCTACGATCTTTCCAAGCTGCCCATCGACTACCTGGCCATCTCCGGTCACAAGCTCCATGCGCCCAAGGGCATCGGTGTGCTGTTCGTCCGCCGCGGCGCGCGCTTCCGCCCGTTCCTGCGCGGTGGGCATCAGGAAAACGGCCGCCGCGCCGGCACGGAAAACTCGCCCTACATCGTCGGCCTGGGCAAGGCCTGTGAACTGGCCCGCCAGTACTTTGACTATGAGCAGCAGCGTGTTGCCGAACTGCGCGACCGGCTGCAGGCAGGACTGCTGGCCGCCATCCCCGACAGCATCGTCAACGGCGACCTCGAACACCGCCTGCCCAACACCCTGAGCATCGCCTTCAAGTATGTCGAAGGTGAAGCCATCCTGCTCCGCCTCGACCGCCTGGGCATCTGCGCCAGCTCCGGTTCTGCCTGCACGTCCGGCAGCCTGGAGCCCTCCCATGTGCTGCGCGCCATGGGTGTTCCGTTCACTTATGCGCACGGCTCCATCCGCTTCTCGCTCTCGCGCTACACCACGCAGGAAGAAGTGGACTACGTCATCAAGGAAATGCCGGGCATCATCGCCGGCCTGCGTGCCATCTCGCCATTCCGCGGCTAGCCGGACCGTCCCCGTGTCCTGACGCCGCCCGCTTTCAGGCAGGCAGGAGGGCAGGAAAAAATCTTTGTTACAAGGTTTTTTTCCTGCCCTCTTCTACTCTCTCCATCCTCTTCTTTCCCCACCGTGTCATGCGGAACAATTCACGCTTTCTTGCCATGACCGCAGGAATGGCACACAGGGCTGCATGCCGAACGAGCGGACAACCTGACAGGACAGACTCAGTCATTCCGGCAGAAACCAACCTGACCGATACACAAGACATCAGCCTCCCCCGAACGTCCCTGCACGACGCGGCCTTTGATGACATATGCACAAAAAAAAACGGGGCTGGGCTATCTCAGGCTCCAGACGGGCTTCCCCGGCAGGTAGGGGAGACGCCTGGTGTACCGGTTTTGTGACAACCGGGGGAAGCGGCGTTCCACGGCAGGTGAAGGAGGCGTACAGCCCAGTTCTCTTCCAGAGGAGCTGCACCGCTCCTCAGGCGCAGCCAAAGATTTGAAGCAGGCCAGAACAGCGGTGGTCAGTGTCCTTTCGGCAGCTTGCTCTGCGCAGCCTGCTGTGCAGAATTTTTTCCCCCCTCCGTCAGGATGAAAGAAACTGATAAACGGCAACGCACGCGTTTCAGCGGAGGAAAGACGCTGCGGCGGCGTTCTTCCCAGCCTTGGCAGCATTTATGGATGGAAGGACGTGTCCTTACTGCCCAGCCCCTGAGGCAGGGCAGGGAACCTCCTGCTATGGGGAGGCCCCAGGGTCTCCTCCCTGGCGTTCCTCTGTCTTTCCGGACAGAAGCCGGTCCCGGGCAAGCAGGAGCGTGCCCGTCCCCCGGGATGCTTTTGAAAGATACGCGACGTTTGGGAACGGAAAACCATCCTTGCGGAATTCAGCAGCCCGGGGCTTCCTTTCCCCTGAAGGAAACATTACCCGGCACGGTCTTCCAGCAACAACCGGCGTCATTTCATCGAAAGAGAACACAGCTGCCCACGCCACCGCATGCAGGGGGCAAGCCACGGGCATTTGCCGTTCCGGTAAAAGCAGGCCGGTACAGCACACCAGGAGGAACCGCCGCAAGAGCAGACAGACTTGGAGCCCGCATGCCAAAAAGCCCCCTCTCCTTGACGGACAGGGGGCTTTGCATTCAGAGGCTATGCCGCAAGGGCAAGGCCGGACGGACTAGTACATGCCGCCCATGCCACCCATGCCGCCCATGCCAGGATCACCCATGGGGGCATCCTTCTTGGGCTGCGGCTTTTCGGCGATGGCGCATTCGGTGGTCAGCAGCAGGGAAGCCACGGAAGCGGCCTTCTGCATAGCCACACGGGTCACCTTCTTCGGGTCGATGACACCGGCCTTGATGAGGTCTTCATATTCGCCGGTAGCGGCGTTGAAGCCAAAGCCGTCCTTGCCTTCCAGCACCTTGGCCACGACCACGGAGCCTTCGTAGCCAGCGTTGCCGGCGATCTGGCGCAGGGGTTCTTCAGCAGCGCGGCGGACGATGTTCAGGCCGGCCAGTTCGTCGTCATCAGCGGTCTTGATGGAATCAACGGCCTTCATGGCGCGCACGAGGGCAGTGCCACCGCCGGGGACGATGCCTTCTTCAACAGCCGCCTTGGTGGCGTTGAGGGCGTCTTCCACGCGGTCCTTCTTTTCCTTCATTTCGGTTTCGGTCGCGGCGCCGACATGAATCACAGCCACACCGCCAACGAGCTTGGCAAGACGTTCCTGCAGCTTTTCGCGGTCGTAGTCAGAAGAGGTTTCTTCAATCTGAGCACGGATCTGCTTCACGCGGGCCTTGATTTCTTCCGTCTTGCCGGAACCGTCGACGATGGTGGTGTTTTCCTTGTCGATCACCACGCGCTTGGCGGTGCCGAGGGAGTCGAGGCCGATGTTTTCAAGCTTGATGCCGCGGTCTTCAAAGATGGCTTCGCCGCCGGTGAGCACGGCGATGTCTTCCAGCATGGCCTTGCGGCGTTCGCCAAAGCCGGGGGCCTTGACAGCGCAGACCTGCAGGGTACCACGCAGCTTGTTGACCACGAGGGTGGCCAGCGCTTCGCCTTCGATGTCTTCAGCGATGATGAGCAGAGGACGGTTAACCTTGGCCACCTGTTCGAGGACAGGCAGCATGTCCTTCATGCTGGAAATCTTCTTTTCATTGCACAGGATGAAGGGGTTTTCCAGCTCGCAGAGCATCTTTTCGGCATTGGTCACGAAATACGGGGAGAGGTAGCCGCGGTCAAAGCGCATCCCTTCCACGACGTCCAGGGTGGTGTCGAAGCCCTTGGCTTCTTCCACGGTGATGACGCCTTCCTTGCCGACCTTAGCCATGGCTTCGGCGATGATGTTGCCGATGGTGGCGTCAGAGTTGGCGGAAATGGTGCCGACCTGGGCAATTTCCTTCTGGTCGCGGGTGGGCTTGGCCATGTTGCCCAGTTCGGTGACAATGGCGTCAACGGCCTTGTCAATGCCGCGCTTGATGGACATGGGGTTGCGGCCGGCGGCCACGAGCTTCACGCCTTCGCGGTAGATGGACTGAGCAAGCACGGTGGCAGTGGTGGTGCCGTCGCCAGCTTCGTCGCTGGTCTTGGAAGCGACTTCCTTGACCATCTGGGCGCCCATATTTTCAAACTTATCTTCCAGTTCGACTTCCTTGGCCACGGTCACGCCGTCCTTGGTGATGACCGGAGCGCCGAAGGACTTTTCAATGACCACATTGCGGCCCTTGGGGCCAAGGGTCACCTTCACGGCGTTGGCAAGCTTGTCCACGCCGCGGGAAAGACGCTCGCGAGCCTTGGTATCAAACAAAATTTCTTTGGCAGCCATAATCTATTCTCCTCGGAAAACTCGTCGTTGCTATCAGTAAATATCAGGGTCAGGATACGTGCGTTCCTGAACTATTCAATCACAGCCAGGATGTCGTCCTCGCGCATCACGAGGTGCTCAACGCCGTCCAGCTTGACTTCGGTCCCGGCATACTTGTTGAAAAGAACCAGGTCACCGGGCTTCACAGCCATGGGGATCAGCTTGCCGTCGTCGGCGCGCTTGCCGGGGCCGGCGGCAACCACTTCACCGCGCGAGGGCTTTTCCTTCGCGGTATCGGGGATGTACAGGCCACCAGCGGTCTTCTCTTCAGATTCAAGACGCTTCACCAGCACACGGTCATTCAACGGTTTCAAACTCATGACGACATATCCTCCAGAAATATTTTGCTTGGGTTGCCAAGGGTTCTGCCCTAGGGCGCCGCAGCTGCATTCAGCGCGGCAAATGGTGTTATGGCAAAACGCCTGCATTCAAACCGAGGCAGAAGATAATGCCTCCTTCGGCGAAGGGAAGGGGGGGCACACATATTTTTTTGCTTTTATATAAAAAATTTTATTAAATCAATATGATATGCGTTACTATTTTTTTTGCGCCAAATCAGCTTTCTTTTTTGCAAAAATACGCTATGATAGGTAGCTTTCCAAAACATAGAAAGCCCTTGCAAGAAACGCTTGACACACCATAGACCTATCTGTACGATATGTCTTTCTCTTTTTGGAGGTCTTTATTCATGTATGCGATCATCGAAACGGGCGGCAAGCAGTTCCGAGTCGAAGAAGGCGCCAGCATCAAGGTTGCCAGACTCGATGCCGAAGCGGGCAGCGAAGTCACCCTCGACAAAGTGCTTATGGTCGGTGACGGCGATGTCAAAATCGGCGCTCCGTATATCGAGAATGCGGCTGTCAAGGCCACGGTGACCGAACACGGCCGCGGTGAAAAAATCATGGTCTTCAAGCACTGGCGTCGCAACGATTCCCGCAAGACCCAGGGGCATCGCCAGGACTACACCGCTCTGAAGATTACGGCCATTCAGGCGTAAGGAGAACTTCCATGGCACATAAAAAAGCAGGCGGGAGTTCCCGCAACGGGCGCGACAGCGCCGGTCAGCGCCGGGGTGTGAAGCGCTTTGGCGGCCAGCATGTGGCTGCCGGACACATTCTTATCCGTCAGCTCGGCACCAAAGTGTACCCGGGCGAAAACGTCGGCATGGGGCGTGACTATACCCTGTTTGCCAAGGTGGACGGCGTCGTCAAGTACGAAACCTTCCTCCGCAAACGCCGCGAAATGAAGCGCGTCCATATTGTCCCGGCCATCGCCGAGTAACCTGTCCGCGCGCATTATTTTTCTGGGAAAGGGAAACGTCATGGGATGTTTCTCTTTCCTTTTGTCGTATTTTTTCCAGGCCGACCTGGCGTCTGCTGCGCGGCCCCCTGTTCAACAGACTGCCGGACACCGGTACAGAGACGCGGCCAGGCCTGTTGCCGCCAGCCTTCGCGGCTTGCCACGGCAGAATGCCTGGCCGATCCCTGCCAGCGCGTTTCCGCACGGCTGCCCAGGCCTGTCGCCCTGACAGCAGTGACGCTGCAGCCGCTGAAAAGACGGCTGCCGGTAAACGGAAGTACGCTTTCCTCTTTGCTGCCTGCGCTCCTGACGGGACTGCCGGAAGCCCCATGGCCGGCGGCACGCGGCAGCCGCTGCACAAACCTGCCCGTAACGCCTGAGCAGGCGGCAGACACGTCTTGCCGGAACCCCCGGCAAGGGGTACACTGCTGCCGCTCTCCGGGGCAAATTCTGGCCTGTCGCCGCGCACTGCCACGGCCATATTCCGCGGCCGCTGCCGGCGCGCCAGTCTTTTCACACAGGCCCGCCAACACATGTGGGGGTTCAACCCCGGGCTTGCAGGAAACCAGCCTTAACAGGCCCCTGTCCCCCGCTCCATGCACAACCTCAACACAGGCTGTTTATCATGCGATTTGTCGACGAAGCCACCATCAGCGTCAAGGCCGGCAACGGCGGCCACGGCTGTGTTTCCTTCCGCCGCGAAAAATTCATCCCCAAAGGCGGCCCTGACGGCGGCGACGGCGGCGATGGCGGCAACGTCATCGTCTTTGCCGATCCGCGCCTGCTGAGCCTGTACGACTTCAGGCTGAAGCGCCGGTACGAGGCTCAGAACGGCCAGTCCGGCATGGGCAGCCAGTGCTGCGGCCGCAAGGGCGAAGACCTGCGCCTGGGCCTGCCCGTGGGCACGCAGATCTTTGCCCGCACGCCGGAAGGGGAAACCCAGCTTGTCGACCTGAACGAGCCGAACATGGAAGTGGTTGTCGCGCACGGCGGACGCGGGGGAAAAGGCAACGAGCATTTCAAGTCCGCTACCATGCGCGCGCCGCGCTTTGCCCAAAAAGGGGAGCCCGGCGAGGAGCTGGAGCTGCGCCTTGAACTCAAAATCCTGGCTGATGCAGGCATCATCGGCCTGCCCAACGCCGGCAAGTCCACATTCATTTCCCGCGTTTCAGCGGCCCGGCCCAAGATTGCCGACTACCCCTTCACGACGCTGACTCCCAACCTCGGTGTCATGATCAGCGAGCACGATCCCGACATGCGGCTCGTCCTTGCCGACATCCCCGGGCTCATTGAAGGGGCGCATCTTGGCCAGGGACTGGGGCACCGCTTCCTCAAACATGTGGAGCGGACACGCTTCCTCGTCCATATCCTGAGCATTGAGGATATCGATCCGGCCAACCCCTGGGCAGGTTTTGATCTTGTCAACGCCGAACTTGTCGGTTTTGATCCCGAGCTTGCCACGCGCAAACAGATCGAGGTCGTCAACAAGTGCGACCTGCGCACGCCGGAAGACGTCGAGGCGCTGCGTGCCCGGGCCCGCGCCGACGGTCGCGACGTCCATTTCATCATTGCCAGGGATCACGGCGATCCCCAGGCGCTCGAGGCGCTGGTCGACGCCATGTGGGCCATGCGCAAAGACGAACAGACTCACGCCCCTCTGCAGCATTTTCAGGAAGAAACCGTCGAGGAGGAAACCTTCCCCGACATCGAAGTCATCTATACACGGGAACCCTCATGATGGACTGGATGAAGGAAAAATGCGCCGCGCTGGCCCATGCGGACTGCGTGGTGGTGAAGGTGGGCACGGCGGTTCTGAGTACCGGCGCGGCCCTGGACATGCATGTTCTGGACAACCTTGTCGAACAGCTTGTCCGCCTGCAGGGCGGCGAGGATCGCGACGGCAGACGGCGGCGCGTGGTGCTGGTATCGTCCGGTGCGGTCGGCGCGGGCCGTGTGGCCCTGGCCGAACACGGCAAACCCGAAGCGTCACAGGCCAAGGGGCTTGCCGCCAAACAGGCCATTGCCGCCATCGGTCAGGGGCGGCTGATGCATTTTTACGATCAGAGCTTTGCCAGGCGCGGCGCGCTGATGGCACAGGTGCTGCTGACCCGCGACGACCTGCGCGATCGCGGACGATTTCTGAACATCCGCAACACGTTCGGCACACTCCTTGACTGGGGCGTCGTGCCTGTCGTCAACGAAAACGACACCGTTTCAGTCAACGAGCTCAAATTCAGCGACAACGACAACCTTGCCAGCCTGCTGCTCAACCCGGTGGAAGCCGACCTGTTCGTCAATCTGACCAGCATCGGCGGCGTGCTCGACGCCAATCCCCAAACCTGCCCGGACGCTCAAATCATGCCCTGCATCGAGCACGTCCGCACGCTTGATCTGAACACCCTCTGCGGTGGCAAAAGCACTCTGGGCACCGGAGGCATGTACTCAAAGCTCCTTTCCGCCTCCCGCGCCGCCCAGCTCGGCGTGCCCACGCTCATCCTGCCCGGGCGGGAACCCGACGTCATCCCCCGCGCCCTTGCCGGCGAACAGCTCGGCACCTGGATCTGCGCCGAGCCCAACCCTATTTCACGCCGCAAATACTGGCTGGCCTATCAGGCCGAACCCCAGGGAACCATCCACGTCGACGCCGGCGCAGCCGACGCCCTGCGCCATAAGGGCAAAAGCCTCCTGCCCGGCGGCATTTCGTCTGTGGAAGGCCATTTCGACGCCGGCGCACTCGTGCGCATCGTCTACGACGGTCAGACCATCGGCATCGGCCTGAGCAACTATCCTGCAAGCGAGCTCGAGCTCATCCGCGGCCTCTCGCGCCTGGAAGTCGCCGCCAGACTCGGCGATGCGCACTATCCCGAAGTCGTCCACCGCGATAACCTGCTGGTGGATCCCGCCTGCTAGCCCTTCGCCACGCCCGCGACGGCAAGAAGGCAAAAACCGCGCTACCGGAGAAAAGGCCTCCGGGGAAAGGAGAAACCTCTTTTGAGAGGTCTCCCCCTTTCCCCGGAATCTCAGCCATCGCTCTGAAACACCTCAGCAAGGCTGCTGTCAGCACGCCTCCGGCATCCGCTCCCCCACCTGACAGCGCCATCCGGCGCCAGATCAGCTGTACACCGCCCGCAACAGCCCCGCGCTCCGCTCGTCAAAACCGGCGCAGCGGCCTTCAGCCAGACAACAGCCCTCTAGAGCGTTGTGCCATTGAAGAAGGCAAAGCACGAGGCGGCAGCACAGCGCCGCCCGGCCCAAAATAAACGGAAAAACCGCGTTACTTCCGTGAAACGACAGGCCGTATGGTTTGAAACGCACGGCGTTTCAAACTGAACATGCTCTAAGACGTCTGTGAAAAGGCATGAAGGCGTGCAGGACAAAAAAGACGAATCCCCGTTTCCCCTCCTAGGCAGGTCGCTTTCTCTGCATTCCCTTCTCCCTGTGTCCGTCACAGCGCGGGCTGTCTTGCATCGCGCCCGGCGCAGGCTGTCGGCAACAGGCACAGCAGAGAAGCGAGCAGGCCCGCGTAGCCGGCTTCCGGCATGCCGAGCAGCGCCGACGCAAGACCGCCCGCACCGCCGGCCAGCATGGCCACGGTGGCTGTTCTGTGCGGAATATGCCTGGTCATGGGCAGCATGAGCCCCCAGAACACAGGCAGGACCACCCCGCACACATAGACGTCGTTGGCCATGAGCAGCAGATCCAGAATCCCGTGCCCGCGCGTGGACAGCAGGTAGCCGATGCCGCCCAGCGCCAGCGTCATGACCCGGCAGACAGCCAGGCGATCCGTGCGCAGCAGGTCGTGGCACAGTACGGTCGAGGCTGTAATCAGGCACGAGTCAGCCGATGAAAGCACCGCGCTCAGCAGAGCAACCATCAGGGCCATGCCAATCCAGGGCGGCAGCACACCCTGCACGGCCGTCAGCACGCTGTCAGGAGCGCTGCCCGGGGGCAGGAGCCCCCTGCACCCCAGCCCCACCAGGACGATGACCACAGCGGTGACAACGAGCCAGCCCGCGCCGATAAGCCCGCCATAAAACGCCGCCCGCTCATTTCGTGCGCTCAGAACCCTGCCGAACAGCATGGGACAAACCACATAGCTTCCGCCGATAATAATGAAAAAGTATATAAATTTGGACAGACCGAAGCCTGCGTTAAGCACTTCGACTTCGACCGAAAGCATGGGGTGCGGGTTGTGAACGAACAGCCAGACCATCGTCAGGCACAGCCCCCCGAACAGCAGGGCAAACTGTGGCACATCGCTGCGGATGACGGAAGCCTGACCGCCGAGCAGCGCGTACAGGACAATCAGCAAAGCCCCTGCTGGCAAGGCCAGTGAAGGGTCAAAGCCGGTCAGCGCCGCAGTCAGCTGGCCCATGGCAGTGAACTGGGCGGCCAGGATTGCCGGCCAGGCGATGACGATGATCAGGGAAGACAACGTGCGGGCCTGCTGGCCCAATCTCCGGCCAATCAGTTCCGGCAGCGTCAGGGCGCCGCTGGCTCTGACCTTGCGGGCCAGGGCCACAGTAAGCAGCAGCAGGCCGCAGGCTCCGCTGCCCAGCCACCAGAATGCTGGCGTGCCGACCTGCCAGGCCAGACCCGCCATGCCGATGGTTGCCGATCCGCCCACACAGGAGGCCGTGATGGAAAGCCCCACCTGCCAGGGACCCGAAGCCCGGCTGTTCACAAAATACGCCTCTGCGGAACCGGCGTGTCTGGCGTCCCAGAGGCCGAGCCCCACAAGCAGCACCGCATACAAGGCAAAAATGATCATCGTGACTCCTCCGGTAAACGTGCCCGGCTGACGACGCATAATGCAGGGCAGACCTCGTGCAGGGAGGCAAGCCGGTACCGCCTCTCCGTAATCATACGGTCTGGAGCCCTGCCAAATTTCAAAAAAGCGGGGACTGCGGGCGCACGCCGGAAGCCTGCCACAGGCCTGCCAGCCTTGGGGCAGCTCTCCCCGCCCCGGGTCTGCCGGAGCTCGCTTCCTCCGGGGGCATCTCCCGGCCCTGAAGCGCACCTCCGGCCTCACGCTGCGCCTGCCTGCGCAACTCGGCATCCTCCGATTCTGGAGCGCACCTGAACAGTCATTGCCCCTCCCTGATAACGGAGCGCCGGCGTCTGAAGTGCACGCCCCCGCCTGTTGCCTCCGGGCGCGTTCCAGCGACACCTGTCCGGCCCTGCCCCTGCAACCGTCTAGAGCGTTTTGCCATTGAAAAAGGCAGGAGCGAGGCGGCAGCACAACGCCGCCCGGCCAACAGTGAGTGGAAACTACCGCGTTTTTCCCGCAAAACGACAGGCCATATGGTTTGAACCGCAAAGCGTTCCAAACTGAAAAGGCTCTAAGGACGAGACGGAGCCGGGGGGACAGGGAAACGCCCCGTTACAAGGAGGTTGCCTTTACTCTCCGGCAGCGCCCCCTGCCGCCTGGCCTGTCAGCGGTGCCGTCCCTCATGCAGCGCTCCGTACACTGCCTGCCCGAGCCTGTGCAGGTCCTCGTCAGAGGCGATGAACGGCGGCATCAGATAGACTGTATAGCCGAACGGACGGATCCACACGCCTTGTGTGAGGAAGTAGGCCTGCATGGCAGCGACGTTGACCCAGCTGTCGACTTCCACAACGCCAATGGCCCCGAGCACCCGCACGTCACGGACGCAGGGCAGTCCCCGGCAGGGTGCAAGGACGTCACGCAGTACGGACTCGATGTGTGCCACCCGCTGCTGCCAGGGCGACGCGCACAGCAGATCGAGGCTTGCGCAGGCGGTGGCGCAGGCCAGCGGATTGCCCATGAAGGTAGGGCCGTGCATGAGCGTGCCCCCGCCGCGCTCCGGTGAGGCATGGCCGATGGTCACGGCCACCGCCTCGGTAGCCGCCACGGCCGACAAGGTCAGCATACCGCCGGTCAGCGCCTTGCCGCAGCACAGGATGTCCGGCGTGACACCGGCCCATTCCGAGGCGAACATTCTGCCGGTACGGCCGAACCCGGTGGCGATTTCGTCGGCAATGAGCAGGACGTCGAACTGGTCGCACAGACGGCGCAGGCCCTTCAGGTAGTCGGGATGATAGAACCACATGCCTCCCGCACCCTGCACCACGGGCTCCACGATCACGGCCGCCAGGCGGTCATGATCGCGCTCGAGCACCTGGGCCATAGGCTCCAGGGAAGCCGGGTCAAACGGTGCGTCAAAACGGCAGGAGGGACGTTCCACAAAGGTCTGCTGCGGCAGCACGCCGGCAAACAGCCGGTGCATGCCCGTCACGGGATCGCACACCGACATGGCTCCCAGGGTGTCGCCATGGTAGGCCCCGCGCAGAGCGACAAGACCGGTTTTGTCATCCAGCCCGCGCGACCGCTGGTACTGGATGGCCATCTTGAGCGCGACCTCCACGGCCACTGAACCGGAATCGGCAAAAAATATCCGCGTCAGTCCCTCAGGCAGGAGGCGCAGCAGACGCCGCCCCAGCTCCACAGCAGGCCGGTGGGTGATGCCGCCGAACATCACATGGGACAGCGTCGCAGCCTGTTCCTGCATGGCCCGCACCAGCTGCGGGTTGCTGTAGCCATGCACCGCGCACCACCACGACGACATACCGTCAACAAGTTCCCGGCCGTCACGCAGGCGCAGACGCGTGCCCTGTGCTGAAACCACCTCGACCACAGGCAGGGGAGCCGTAGCCGACGTATAGGGATGCCACAGATGATCATGATCAAAGGCCAGCAGCGCCCTGGCGTCATCCTGATCCGTCCGGCGGCCTTCTTCCGCCGCTCCGGCCTGAGGCGCGCTGCACGCCGATTCAGCGCCATTGTTGCGCAGCATCCGGGCCACAGGCTCAAGACTCCGGGCCAGGGCCCGCCAGCCCTGCTGCCGCACGGCCGGATCGGCACTCGTCAAGAGCGGTTCAAACGGAACACAGGCCAGCAAGGGCACGCCCCGTGCCGCTCCCAGACGTTCAAGCATGACGGCGTTGTCTTCCAGCAGGCGCCGTTCCACGGCGTCATCAGGAAGCGCGGCCGTGCGGCACAGCACCATCCCCACAACGCGCAGCCCCGCGCCCAGCAGGGTTTCCAGCGACAGAAGCGCATGGTTGATGCAGCCCAGCTTGTTGCCCACAACCAGCAGCACCGGCGCGCCAAGTTCCTGCATCAGATCCCGCATGGTCTCGTCATCGTTGAGCGGCACATAAATGCCGCCGGCACCTTCAACCAGCGTGACAGCCGCTCCTGTAGCCCGGCGGCAGGCCGCCGCCAGCTCCCGCGCATCCAGACGTTCGCCGGCCTCTGCCGCGGCAAGGTGCGGGGAACACGCCGGCCTGAAGCAGCGCAAGGCTCTGGTGCGCCCGGCCTTCTGTCTTCCGCCCAGAGCGTCGGCACAGCGATCCGCATCGGGTGCCTGCAGCACGCCCTCTGCGTCAGGTTCGCACCCTGTCTGCACGGGCTTGAGGACTTCACTGCAGACGCCCAGATCCTCCAGCGCACGCAGGAGCCCGGCTGTCACCGTGGTCTTGCCGGCGTCGGTGTCCGTTCCGGTGACAAACAGCATCCGGGCATTCATGAGCGCTGCCCCTCCAGCGTCTGCCGCGCAAGCCCCAGCGTCGCCAGCATGGCGTTGTCGCCATCGAACGCGTTGCCTGCCGTGGTCAGATAGTTGCCGGTCATCATGCCGTTGGCGCCTGCCGCAAAAATCCAGCTCTGCCAGTTCCCGAGCACATGGGCCCGGCCGCCACAGACCAGAATGTCCCGCGTGGGATGCATCAGACGGAAAAGGGCAATGCTGCGCAGAGCTTCCATAGGCGGCAGAGGCGGCATTTTTTCAAGCGGCGTACCGGCGATGGCATTCAAGAAGTTGAGGGGAATGGAGTTGACATCCAGCCCGGCCAGCGTCTGCGCCAGCTCCACCCGCTGCGCACGGCTTTCGCCAAGGCCCAGAATGCCGCCGCTGCACACGCGCAGGCCAGCGGCCCTGGCAATCCGCACCGTGTCCAGATCTTCCTCATACGCGTGTGTGGAGCAGATCGCACTGAAGTGGCTGGCAGCCGTTTCCAGATTGTGGTGATAGCGCGTCATGCCCGCTTCACGCAGCCGGCGGGCCCGTTCAGGTGTCAGCTGCCCCAGGGAGCCGCACACATGGATGCCCACTTCCCGCACAATGCGCTCCACCGCCACGCACAGGCTGTCGAGATCCTTTTCGCTCAAGGCCGTACCGCTGGTCACAATGCCGTACCGCAACGCGCCAGCCGCAGCCAGCTCCTCTGCCCGGCGCAGCAGCGTGTCCGCGTCGGCCAGGGGATAGACCGGAGAGCCCGTCCTGTAATGCGCCGACTGTGCACAAAAGGCACAGTTTTCCGGACACCGCCCCGACTTGGCGTTGATGATGCCGCAGGTAAAACTCCCGGCCCGCCAGACGTCCCGGGCCAGCCCGCCCACCGCAAGCATGCCCAGCGTCTCGGTTTCGGGAAGATTGACAAACTCCAGAGCCTCGGCAGCGGACAGAAGAGCCCCGGGCCGCCGGCCGGCTATGCGTTCCATGACCGTGGAAAGAAGCGAATGCATGCCAAAAACTCCTTGAATGCGTCGTTGACCTTGGCTACTCTCAGACAATGTCTCAGGGTATAGACACTGTTAATAGGTATCGTCAACCATAATTTTTTGCAAAAAAGGTTTACAATTGTCATGCACCCCCGGGATCATATTCTGCGGCTGCTGCGGGAGGCTGAATCGGGAACCGGCTGGGTTTCCGGAGAAAGGATGTCTGAAGCTCTCCACATGAGCCGGGCGGCCATCAGCAAGCATGTGCACATCCTCAGGGAGGCAGGGTACGACATCGATGCCCTGCCCCGGCGCGGATACTGTCTGAAGGCGGAAGCAGAGCGGTTTTCCGAAGGCGCCGTCAGGGCCGGTCTGCGCAGCCGGCTCCTTGGCCAGCGTGACTGGCTGTGGCTGGGCGAGACGACCTCCACCAACACCGAAGCTGCCCTGCGGGCCATGGAAGGCGCGCCGGAAGGCACCGTCGTTGTGGCCGAGCGCCAGATGCGCGGACGGGGCCGGCGCGGGCACAACTGGTTTTCGGCTCCGAGGAGTCTGGCTTTTTCCGTCATTTTGCGCCCGCAGATGCCGGCCACACCGGAAGGGCTCACCCTGCTTGCACAGCATGCCGTGGCTCTGGCTGTGGAAGCGCAGACCGGCCTGCGCCCGCTGCGCAAGCTCCCCAACGATCTGCTGCTGGATGGCCGCAAATTCTGCGGTGTCCTGGTAGAGGCCGGATACCGTGGGCCGGATATGGACTGGGCCGTGGTGGGCATTGGCGTCAATGTCAATGTCAGGGAAGAAGACTTTGCCGGCAGCCTGTCTGCAGCTGCCACGTCATTGTATGCAGCAAGCGGACAGCGGCAGCAGAGGGCGGACCTGCTCGCGCGGATTCTGGAACAGCTTGAGGCGCTTTATCTCTCCGGCGGCACAACACAAAACCTGTAGGCGGTCTGCCCGAACCAGACGGCACCGGCAATCCCGCCGCACCGTACCGGAGCAGAAGGTAACAGCCTCTGCGGCTGCCTTCAGAGGAAAGACTCTCTGTCCTTCCCTTCGCCACGTTGCCGTCCGCCTTCATGGCACACAGCCTGCCGCCTGCAGCACACAACAGCGTGCATGCCCTGGAAAGACCTCATACGCTGGCAGGGGGAAAGAGGCAGGGTGCCGTTCCTGTCCACCCAGCCCCGGCGTGCAGGACAGGCCGGCAGCTCAAGACGCTTTCTGCATTCTCCCGAGCGTCCGTCCCCAGGCGTGCGGGGCCGGCTGGGGTCTGGACTGCACACGACAGCGCAGGGGGGCCGGTGTCGAAACACACCGGCCCCCCTGCGCGTGCCATGCGCACACGGATAGCACATTTCCTTGCATGCTTTTTAACGATAGGTCCCGTCTGCCAGACGTGCACAGATGGTATCCGTCCGGGCAGGGGGAAAACCTGTGTCAATCTCTGCAGATATCAGCGTAGGTACCGTTCACGGCGTGAAGCAGATCATCCGGTCGCAGCAGAAACTGCAACCCCCTTCGCCCGGCCGAGACATAAATGGCATCATAGAGCTGCGCCGTTTCGTGAATGACGACAGGATAGGGCTTCTTTGCACCCACCGGAGAGCAGCCGCCGCGCATATAGCCCGTAAGCGGCAGGACTTCCTTGAGCGGCACCATTTCAGCGCTCTTGTTGCCTGTCACGGCGGCAAGCTTCTTGAAGTCCAGTTCAGCTTCGGCAGGCACGCAGGCCATCCAAATACCTCCGGGCTGTGTATGCACCACCAGCGTCTTGAAAACGGTTTCCGGATCGGCGTGCAGCGCCTTAGCGGCGTGCACGGCGGACAAATCCTCCAGATCAGGTTCGAACTCCACAAGCGTGAAGGGAACGCCCAGGCGCTCCAGTTCGCGGGCCGCGTTGGTCTTCTTGCTGGACATGGCTAAGCCTTTTTGCTGCCGAAACGGGCGCGCAGAAGCTCAATGGCCACAGGCGCCACCGACACCACAATGATGCCGTAAACGACAAGGCTGAAGTTCTCCTTGATCACCGGGATGTTGCCCAAGAAATAGCCGGCTGAAACAAGACCGAGCACCCAGCAGACTGCACCGATGATATTGAAATTCAGGAAACGCACCGGATGCATGAGGGCGATACCGGCCACAAACGGTGCGAACGTGCGCACGATGGGGATAAACCTGGCCAGGATGATGGCCTTGCCTCCGTGCCGCTCATAAAAGGCATGGGCCTTGAGCAGATGCTGCTTGTTGAGCCAGCGAGTGTCACGGTTGAAAATGGATGGTCCTGTCTTTCGGCCGATTTCGAAATTGACGGCGTCACCCAGCACAGCGGCGGCAAGGAGCGTACCCATCACGCCGGGATAACTCATGTAGCCCGCTCCGGCCAGGGTCCCCGCGGCAAAAAGAAGCGAATCCCCAGGCAGAAACGGAGTGACAACCAGCCCCGTTTCACAAAACACCACCACAAACAAGATAAGATACAGCCACGCCCCGTAGGCCTGCACCAGATCAAAAAGATGCTGATCCACATGCAGGAGCAGCGAAAGGGCCTGGCTTATGAAGGAAGGTTCCATAACAGCTCTATTATTCCAATGTAGGTTATGCAGCCATGCAGGCAGCGTTACCGGAAAGCCGCCCGGACCGCTGTGAAACGCAGCTGCGCGCTGACCGGCGCTGACAAAAGCGTACCCCGGCCAGAAGAAGGACAGCCTGCCATCCTTCCGGGGGGCAAGGCACAGCGCGGGACAAGGCACGCCCCTGCACCGCCAGGCTGCGGGCAGGGGCACGTTCCCTTACGTCCTTTTTGCCCGGAAGACAACTTTCAGGTCAAGAATATCCCGGGAACAAAACCCTTTTGCCAGGGGAGGCAACCCCTTCTCCAGGAGCCGCCCGGCCCGGCTGTTTCATTTCCGTCCTGCCTTGATGCGGCGATCATAACGGGCCCGGGCCTGATCGATGCGCCGGCGCATTTCCTGCGGCGTCACCAGCTGCGCGCCGTCCCGGGTGGGGTTGAACACATACAGCTGCCGGCTGGCCTTGCCGCTGGCATTCCAGGTCATGGGAGCCATGCTCCAGCTGATCTGCTGGGCCCCGCGCAGAAGGCTGTTGACCCTGCCGGGCGTCCAGCCGGGCTGCAGATGGAGCGCTGCGGCAAAGCGGACAAAGTCATACCCGAGACCCGTCCAGATGTCTGCCTCGTCCTCGCCGCCAAGCAGCGTGCTCAGGCTGCGTGCCGCGGGCGTCGGGTTGGTGGCGTTCCAGGCTCCGGGGAAGACCACCAGCGACAGGTTGCTTGCGTCAAGCCGCGCGCCGCCGGGGAGTCCCTGTTCCCAAAGCGATGTACCCATGATAAGCAGGCGATCCTCCCCGTTGAAAAACAGACAGGGAATGAGCAATGCCGCGTTGTTCCACGAGTCGGGCAGGAACACGCCTTCAAAGTTTGCCGAGGATGCGGGCACCTTGCCCACCATATAGCTGCCGACGAGCTTGGCCGTCACGGCGTTCCATTCCGAAACGCTGCCCTTCGGGTACGACCGGCTCGTGACGACGCTGCCTGCAGACGCTGTCTGCAAAAACAGCGTAGACATGCGGCGTCCGAAGGCGTCTTCGGGATACAGGGCGGCATAGCGCCGCACGCCCGCACGCCCGGCGAAATCGAGCATCGTACGGATCTGGTCGGACGGGCTTGTAAAAAAGCGCCACGCCATGCTGCCTTCCTCGCCTTCGCCCAGCGAGCTCAAAAACGTGAAAAACGCCCGCTGGCGGACAGCCTGTGCGGCCCGGGCCTGATCGAAGGCGGCAGGCAGCATGGGGCCGCCCACCGTCACACACTGCGGGGGCAGACTGTTCAGACGGCTTATCCAGTCGGCACGATCCGTGTCGAGGATATACAGTTCTGTCCGGATGCCGCGGCTGTTCAGTTCGGTCTGCGCGGCCTTGGCGCCCAGCGCGATTTTGTTGCCCAGCGCCGAGTAGGAGCCGCTCAGCGGCAACGCCAGCGCGTAGGAGCCGGCATACATCGGCACGCTTGAGACCTGGACGGCAGGCGTCCGGCCTGGCGTCTGGCCGCCCTGCAATGTGGACGCAATGAGCCCTGTGTCGGCAAACACGCCACTGCCGAGGATCCGGCTCAGGGTCGTGCCTTCCAGGGCCGGATCCGCTGTGTCGTAGGGTACGGCCGCGCCTTCCCGGCGCGCCTTTTCAAGCAGCAGCACAGACCAGGGGAAGACGCCGTCCGTGTCAGGCAGCGTGTACTGCAGCAGGCTCACCAGCGTGTTTGCCGGCATGTCGCCGCCAATCTGCACCAGACAGCGTTCCATGACGATGCGATCCTTCCGGCCGGCCTGCTGATAGAGGGAGGTCAGCCGCTGCGCCCACATCAGCCCGTCGCCGGACTGGCCGCGGGCCATCAGCACGTCCGCTGCGGCTGCCCTGAAGGGCACGGCCTCCTGGGCCGCGTTGACCACTGCCTGCGCCCGGCTGACAGCCTGCGCCGGAGGAAGCGCCATGACCGCCCTGCACCAGAGCCTGAGCCAGCTTTCGGAGGCGGCCACACTGCCGTCAAGGCGCTTCCAGGCGTCAAGGGCCTCCAGGGCCACGCCGGCATGCTTGTTGGCCATAGCTGCCTCAGCCAGCCGCGACAGCGCCATCTCCCGTTCGCGATCGCTGAGCGTGGGACTTTGCAGGGCGTTCTTGTAGAGCCGCTCTGCCTCGCGCATGTTGGCCGCGTTCCAGGCCGCATCGGCCTGACCCAGCGCGCTGCTGCTCGGCGGTGCAGGGGAGAAGATGGACGAGACGTCGGACAGATCGATGATTTTCTGCGCGCAGCCCGTCAGGGCAAGTGCCACAACGAGCATGAGAACGTGTGCGAACGACGACGGTTTGATCGGCATAGGCATGGCGCTACCTTTGAAAGTCAGCCGGTTGACCGGCCGCCGCCAGCAGATGACAGGCGGCCAGATGCCCCGGGAAAAAGGTTTGCAACACGGGTCTCATCCGCCGGCAGCGCTCAAACGCCAGCGGGCAGCGGGGATGAAACGCGCATCCTGAAGGCGGATCCAGCGGACTTGGAAGATCTCCGCCCAGCGAAACATGCGGACGCCGCCCCGGCTCGCGCCGCGGGGAAGCGTCAAGCAGCGCCCGCGTATACGGGTGCGCCGGCGAACCGAACAGCCGGTCGCGCGGGGCGATTTCGACAATCCGGCCCAGGTACATGACGGCAACCCGGTCGCTCATGTGCCCGACCACCGCCAGATCGTGGGAAATAAACAGATAGGCGAACCCGTAGCGCTGCTGCATGTCTTTGAGCAGGTTGAGGACCTGGGCCTGCACCGAGGCGTCCAGCGCTGAAACAGCCTCGTCACAGACGATGAATTCGGGATGGAGGATCACGGCCCTGGCAATGGCGATACGCTGCCGCTGCCCGCCGGAGAACTCATGAGGATAGCGCGTGGCATGTTCCGGCAGGAGGCCTACCTGCTCCAGCATGGCCGCCACGCGCCGGCGCGTTTCCTCAGGCGGGACGCCCGCCGCACGCAACGGTTCGCCGATGGAAGTCCCGACCTGCAGGCGCGGGTTGAGCGAGGAAAAGGGATCCTGAAAGACCATCTGCAGCCGCCGCGCCACCTCGGGAGGCACGTTGCCGTCAAGCAGGGAACGCCCCTCAAACAGGATGTCCCCGCTGTCCGGCGGCACAAGCCGCAGAATCAGCCGTGCCAGGGTGGACTTGCCGCAGCCGGACTCGCCAACCAGGCCCAGCGTCTCGCCCCGCATTACAGACAGCGACACGTCATCCACAGCCAGCACACGCCCGGCAGGCGTCTGGAACAGCCCCCGGCGGACATCAAACCCCCGGGACAGATGCCTGACTTCAAGCAGCGGCTCCCTGGCCCCTTCCGGAGCGGCCGTCATGGCCTGGCCCCTTCCGGCGCTCCCGCAGCGTACAGCCTGCCGGAAACATCCGCGCCGGAAAACGTCGCCATGTCGTTGAACAGCGCCGCCGCAGCGCGCAGCAGCGGCACAGCCAGCGCCGCCCCTGTGCCCTCGCCAAGGCGCATGCCCAAATCAAACAGCGGGCGGGTTTCAAACGCCGGCAGCAGGGCCGCACTACCCGGCTCGGCCGAGACATGGGCCACAAGCGTGTACGTCCGGACCGCCGGACACAGTTTCAGGGCCGCAAGCCAGGCAGACTGGGCTATAAAACCGTCAATCAGACAGGGTACCCGGCAGTTCGCCGCACCCAGTGCCACCCCCGCCATGACCACAATTTCAAATCCGCCGAGCGCGGCCAGCACGCGTATGGGATCCCCGCTCTGCAGTGCTCCGGCATTGACCTCAAGAGCCCGTGCAATCACCGTAGTCTTGCGGCGTACCCCCTCGGCGTTCAGGCCCGTGCCCGGCCCTGTCAGCCGTTCCGGCGAAAGCTTGAGCCAGGCGGCAAACAAAGCTGAGGCCGCCGTTGTGTTGCCGATGCCCATTTCACCAATGCCCAGGCAGCGCGCCCCTGCAGAAACAGCCTCCGCCGCCAGCTCCATGCCCGCAAGCAGGCCCCTGGCACAGACTTCCTCCGTCATGGCCGGCCCTGCGGCCATGTTGGCCGTGCCATCGCCCAGACGGCGGTCAATGAGCATGGGGTGCGCGGCAAATGCGCCGCCCCGGCAGCCGGCGTCAACCACCTGCAGGCCGATGCCGAACGTCCGGCACAGCACGTTGATGGCCGCACCTCCCGACAGAAAGTTATGAACCATCTGCCGCGTCACATCCTGGGCGTAGGCGCTGACACCCTCGGCGGCCACGCCATGATCCGCCGCCACCGTAAAGAACCGCACAGGATCCACCCGCAGCGGCGTCACTCCGCCGGCCATGACATACAGCGCCGTGGCCACGTCTTCAAGCCGCCCCAGACTGCCCCGGGGCTTGGTCAAGTCGTCGAGTCTGGCCCGTGCCGCGGATTCCAGATCCATGTCTGCCGGCCGGATCCGCGCCAGGGCCACCTCAAGGCGCCGCCGCGCCACTATCGCTTCTTCCGCCACGTCATGCCTCCTGTTTCCACGCGGCGTGGCCTGCCCTCCGCATCCGCCGCCCTGTTCTGCATCCAAAACCATGCCTGCCGATCCCGCGCCGCCGGCGCAGAAACCGGACATGCCCATCCGGCGTGTAGAATCCGCCAGCCAGTCCCGCGCAACCGGCGCAGAAACGGCCTTCAGGCCGCACACCCCCGCACCGCGCCTGCACCCCCGCGCCGGAGTGCGTCAAGGGAAGACGTGACACCTGAAGTCTGCCTGCACCTCCGCGCCGGAGAGGGCTAGCCCTCAATCCAGATGACGCTGCCCTGCCGGCCCGTCTGCCCGGAACGCCGGTAGGAAAAAAACAACTCCGGCAGCAGACAGGTGCACAGGTCAAGCCCGAAGCAGTGCGCCGCAGGCACCCCGGCTGCATGGAGCTGATCGGCCGTCAGCCGCCAGAGATCCATGGTTTTGCGGCTGGCGTCGAACCAGTCTGCAAAGTCCCTGCCCCATTCGTCATCAAAATTGACGAACTCCGCACACGACGGCCCAAGGCTCGGCCCGCGCACCGCGTACAGATCCCTGGGGCGCAGATCATACTGCCGGCAGAACGCCTCAACCGCCAGACCCGGGAAATTCAGCCGGTTGCCCCGCCAGCCCACATGCAGCGCCGCCACATGCCGGCCTTTCGCATGCGCCAGCAGCACAGGCTGGCAGTCTGCCGTCCGGATGAGCAGGCCCAGCCCGGGACGGGTGGTGGCCAGTCCGTCGCCCTCCAGCGTCACGTCCGGATCAGCAGGATCAAAATGCATGACCGTGCCGTGCACCTGATGGAGCGCCACCAGGCTGTCAACGCCGAGGGTCTCGCGCAGGGCCTGCCTGTTGGCAGCCACCCGCACCGGATCGTCGCCCACATTGTCGCCAATGTTGGCGCTGTCCCACGGTGCAGGCGAAACGCCCCCGACCCGTGTCTGAAACGCGCAGCGCACCCCCGGCACGCCGGGAAACACAAAAGGAATCACCTCCGCAGCCATGTCAGTTCCTCCTCGGTGGCCAGTCCGTCAAGGGGCCTGTCCCACGGACGCCGGTCCAGGCGATCAACAAGTTGCAGCGCAAATACCAGCCCCAGCGTGCGCACGCCCTCCCAGCCGGGCCTGGCCAGCAGCCTGTCATAGTATCCGCCGCCATAGCCCAGCCTGTACCCGTCGCGATCAAGCGCCACGGCAGGCACAATCAGCAGATCCGGCGGCCCGGCCGCCACCGGGCAGCGCGCCGGATCGGGCTCCGGGATGCCGAACGAACCCGGCAGCAGGGCGTCTTCGCCGGGGCAGTCGTGAAATTCCATCTGGCCCCTGGCCTCAGCGCCGCCCGTCAGACAGCGCGGCAGAAGGCAGCGCCGCCCCTCCCGCCAGGCCGCCTCACACAGGAGCGCGGTGGACAGCTCGCTGCGGACAGGCACATACAGCCCCACACTGCGGGCCTCCTGCCAGGCCCGGCAGGCCAGAATGCGCTGCTGCGCCTGTTGCGCCGCCTCCTGCGCCAGCAGGGGCGTCTGCCTGGCAAACGCCTTCCGTGCCGCAATCATCCGGCTGCGCAACGGCTGTCGTGCGTCGTCGCTCATTTTTCCTCACTTGTCCGCAAAAGCGGCGTGTTGGTATCTTGTAGATTTTTTAAATAGCATATAAGATTTGCAGATGCAAAGTTCGCATGCCCCCTTCTGGATCGTCATCGGCGATCTCCACGGCCGGACGGATCGCCTGTCCGCCATTCCCGGCACCGCCAGCGCGGAGGGAATCCTCATCACAGGCGACCTCACCACGGCCGGCGGCGCTGCGGCCGCCAGGCATGTGCTGGACAGCGTGGCCGCCTTCAATCCCACGACGCTTGCGCTGTTCGGCAATATGGACAAGCCCGGCGTGGCCGCCTGCCTGCGTGAGGCCGGCATTGATCTGCACCGCACTGTCCGCCAGCTGGACGCAGCGACGGCCGTTCTGGGCATTGGCGGCTCCACCCCGACGCCCTTTGGCACGCCCAGCGAGTTTTCCGAAGCCGACATCGCCAGATGGCTTGACGAACTTCTGCCCCAGGCCCGGAACAGCTCCCGGCTTGTCCTTGTCTCGCACACGCCCCCGCTCGGGACGGCATGCGACAGGACCGCCGGCGGGCTTCATGTGGGCTCTGAGGCCGTGCGTGAATTCATTGTGAAGCATCAGCCCGACGTATGCCTCTGCGGGCATATCCACGAGTCCTGCGCGGAAGATCGCCTGGGCAGGACGCGTGTGGTCAATCCCGGGGCGCTGGGCGACGGTGGCTACGCCGTCCTTTCGCTTGGCGCAACCCTGGAGGTCAGCCGGCACGTTGCCGGAAACTGACCCGGGGACAGCACGCCTGCTCCCGGGCTGACGCCACGATTCTGCCGCCACCCGCCGGCAGCGAATTTGAACGGCGGCCGGCCTGTAAACGGCCTGGCCGCACAGCAAGGGGCACGGCAACCTGCCGCGGCATACCGCGGCCCGTGCCTGAAATTTTTTTGAGGATTCAATGGTAGTAACTGAAATTTTTGACGATGATCAGGAACAGGCCGCTCATGTCAAGAGCCTGACCGAAAAGCCCGCCAGACCCCGCCGCCCCCGCAAGAAAGCCGAACCCGCCGTGGATGACGCCACGGCTGCTTCCTCCGAAGCCGGGAAGTCCAAACCTTCAAGGCCGTCCAGAAAGCGCAAGGCCCAGACCCCGCAGGAACCCCAGGCCGCAGACGCCGGCCAGACACCGGCCCTGACGCCTCCGGTCGTTGACGATCTTGACGCCTCCCCCGCCCCGGCGTCCCGGCCACGCAAAACGCCGGCCAGACGCCCGCGTGCCAGAAAGGCGGCCGCAGCCCATGCCGAAGCGCCGGCAGACCTTTCCACGGCAGCGCCGGCTGAAGCCGCCGCGGCCCAGCCTGTGACCGGCGATGGCGGAACCGCCGGAGTCCCTGCGCCTGAAGCAGACCGCCCGCCCGTGCTCGACAGTCTCATCGCCCCGGCCGTGCCAGCTGAAACCGTGCATCAGGATGACGCCCCAGCGGTGCAGGAAACCGCTCCGGCACGGCCGTCCCGCGCTTCCCGATCCCGTTCCCGCCGCACACCAGCCCCCGCCCCGGGAAACGCTGAAGCGGCGCACCAGGCCGGCCCCGCAGACGACACCCCGGCGCCTGACGAATCCGCTATACGGCCGCCCGTTATCGAGGAACTTCTTGCCCCGGCGGCCCCTGCGCCGGCTGCTCCGGACGCGCCGGCCGAAGAATCCCGGCCTGAGGCTCCCAAAGTCGCGGACGTCCGGCCCGTCGATGGGGACGCGCCGGCCGAAGGATCCCGGTCCGAGACGCCTGCCGCCGAACAGGCCGCTCCGCAGGACAGCGCCGAAGCCGCACCGGGGCTGGAACAGGAGGAAGAGGCCAGCCCCCGGCGCAAGCGCACGCACCGCGGGGGCAGGAACCGTCGGAAGACTGATGCGCCACAGGCCGCCCTGCCTGCCAGTGACGAACGGCTGGCCCTGCCCGCCAGTGACGAGCCTCTGGCCCTGCCGCCCACTGCGGATCTGCTGATCGAACCGGCACTGGCGGATCCGGCGGTGCCGCCGGCCGCTCCGGAGTCCGAGGCCATGCCAGCCGAAGCTGCCGCCCAGCCCGCCTCCAAGCCCCGTTCGCGCTCCGCACGCCGCCGCGCCGCTGCGGCCCGCCGCAAGGCCGAGGCGGCCGCACGCGCACAGGAAGCGGCGGCTGAAGTAGCGGCCGAAACGCCGGGAACACTGCCGGCAGAATACGCTGACGCAGACGCCGCCGAGAACGAAAATGCCGTCAGAGGGATAAAACCCGCTGCCGAACGCAAGATGCTGGTCAGCGTTCTGCCCGGGGAGCTGGTGGAAGTCGTCATCCTCGAAGACAACCTGGTGGCCGAATATTATGTAGAAATGGTCCATCAGGCAAAAATCCGCGGCAACATCTACAAGGGCATCGTCAGCAACATCGACCCCAACCTCCAGGCGGCCTTTGTCAACTTTGGCGGTGCCAAGAACGGTTTTTTGCAGATCGACGAAGTCCATCCCGAATACTGGCTCACGCATCACGATCCGGAAAAAGGCGGCAAGTACCCGCCCATCCAGAAGGTCATGAAGGCCGGCCAGGAAGTGCTGGTCCAGGTCGTCAAGGAGCCCAACGGCAGCAAGGGAGCTTTTCTGACCACCTGGGTTTCGCTGGCCGGGCGTTTCCTTGTGCTTACGCCGGGCCAGGAGCAGATCGGCATTTCCCGCAAGGTGGAGGACGGCGAGGAACGCAACCGCCTGCGTGAGCTCATCAAGGGACTGAACCCCGGCGAAGGTCTCGGGGCCATTGTCCGCACGGTCAGCGCAGGCACGAGCAAGACCACGCTGCAAAAGGATCTGAGTTATCTCAAGCGGGTCTGGAAAGACATCCACAAGCGCGCGGGCACGGAAAAAGCGCCCTGCCTCATCTATGAGGAGCCGGGTCTGGCCAGCCGTGCAGTGCGCGACTATCTGTCTGACGACGTGACCGAAGTCTGGGTGGACGACCCTGCCACCGCCGAATCCATGCGCGCCATGACCAGCATGCTGTTCCCGCGGCGCGGCGACTTTGTCCGCCTGTATGACAATCCGGCAAAGTCCATGTGGGAATATTTCAACGTCCGCAAGCAGCTGGAACAGGTGCACGCCAGAGAGGTCACGCTGCCCTCCGGCGGACGGCTCGTGTTTGACCAGACCGAAGCGTTGATGGCCATCGACATCAACTCCGGCAAGTCCGGGGGCAAGAACAATTTTGAAGCCACGGCGCTGCGCACCAACCTGGAAGCCGCCGAAAGCATTGCACGCCAGCTCAGGCTGCGCGACGTGGGTGGCCAGATTGTCATTGACTTCATCGAAATGCGCGATCAGAGCCGCTGCCGCGAGGTGGAACGGACCCTGCACGCCGCCATGAAGAGCGACCGGGCCCGGCATGACATTGGCCATATGAGTTCCTTCGGCCTGCTGCAGATCGTGCGCCAGCGCATCGGCTCGTCGGCCATCTCCATTTCGCAGGAGCCCTGCCCGCACTGCCGCGGCACGGGCCTGCGCCGCAACATGGAGTGGCAGGCCCTGCAGCTGCTGCGCGAACTGCGCAGCCAGATGCGCCTGGCCGCCCGCAACGGCCAGTCGGAATACATCTGCCCGCTGGGGGCCGAGCTGGCCGTGTATGTGCTCAACCACAAACGGGAAAGACTGGCTGCGCTGGAAAAGGAATTCCACCTGCGGCTGGAAATCCGGATCGCCCCTGGAGAAGTGTAAGCCATGCGTGTTCTGCTTCACGCCTGCTGCGGCCCGTGCAGCATCATGTCCGTCAAGATGCTGCGCGAGGCCGGCCATGAGGTCACGGCCTATTTTGCCAATCCCAACATCCACCCCGTCAGCGAGTTTCTGCGGCGCAGCGAAGCCATGCAGGAAGCCGCTCGCAGGCTTGATCTGCCGGTCATCTGGCAGTATGACGTCTACAGCATCTCCGGCTGGCTTGGCGTCGTGTACGAGCGGGGCCTGGCAGCCAATCCGGACGGCCGCCGCTGCGCCTACTGCTATGCCAGCCGGCTGACGCTCACCGCTGCTGCGGCCCGCGAGTACGGGTTTGACGCCTTCTGCACGAGCCTGCTCTATTCGCGCCACCAGCGCCATGAAAGCATCCGCGAGGAAGGCGAGCGCGCCGAGGCCCGCGTGGGCGGCGTGAAATTCCTGTACATGGACTTCCGGCCCGGCTGGCAGGAAGGCATTGATCTTTCCAAGGCCTGGGGCCTGTACAGACAGAACTACTGCGCCTGCATCTTCAGCGAGGAAGAGCGGTTTCTGAAAAAAGTGCAGCGCCTGGCCCAGCAGGCACAATGATCCCTTTCCCCGCAGGCCGCGCCGGCTGTCCGGCTCCCCCGGGCTCTGCGGGTACTGCAACTCTCTACCCAGTGGAGAATCCCAATGGCTTCGCAAGACTATTTCCGCGCGTTGCTGGATGTGGCCACCGTTGTCACCTCCAGCCTTGAACCGGCCATCGTTCTGCAGAAAATCACCGAACAGACCGCCCGGAACATGGGCTGCAAGGCAAGCACCATCCGCCTGCTGGACAGGACGGGCAAAATCCTGCTGGCCAGCGCGGCCTACGGCCTTTCGGCCGGCTACATGCGCAAGGGACCCGTGGAGGTGGCCAAAAGCGGCATGGACAGCGATGTCCTGTCCGGACGTGTCATCCATGTGCGCGACGTCTGTGCCGATCCCCGTTTCCAGTATCCCGCCAACGCTCATGAAGAGGGTCTGGTGTCGGTGCTTTCCGCCCCGCTGACAGTGGACGGCCGGCCCATCGGCCTGCTGCGCGTCTACTCTTCCACCGAGCGGGACTTCTCGGAAGAAGAAAAGGCGTTTCTGCAGGGGGTGGCCAACATTTCCGCCATCGCCATCGAAAACGCCCGCGTGAACGAGGCCCTGCGCTGCAAGTACGAACTGCTCACCTCCTTCAACAACCGGATCTACGAAGACTAGCGCAGCAGCGGGGGCTTTCCCCGCCGGCGCGGCACGGACGCGCCGGCCCTGACCGGGGCCGCCCTTTCAGTGCCGTGCGGCGCGCTGGACAAGGAAGCTTTGAACGAGTCCTTGGCGCAGGTAACCCCGCGTTCTGCAAGACACGGGATGACCGGCCTGCCTGAGTCCCGGCCGGGACATGACGCCGCGCCAGGTGAAGACGCCCTGTGCCGCCAGGCACAGGCGCACCGGGACGGCCCCGCACACACAGCCGTCCTCAACCAACCAGCCGCCCCAGGGCGGCAAGGACATTTCCCATGCAAAAGACAAGAGTTGCCATCAACGGATTCGGGCGTATCGGACGCCAGGTCTTCCGCGCCCTGTATGCCAACTACGCCGATCAGATCGAAGTGGTCGCCATCAACGACCTGTATGACGCCAGGACTAATTTCCATCTGCTTGAGTTTGACACCAACTACGGCCGCGCCCACATGGATATCCAGCTTGACGGCACCGTGGCCAGCATAGGCGACTGGAAGGTCCGCTGCTTCTCTGAGCGCGATCCTGCCCAGCTCCCCTGGGGACAGGAAGGCGTTGACGTGGTCGTCGAATCCACGGGGATATTCCGGTCCGCCAAGCAGGCCCATGTCCATCTGGACAACGGCGCCAAAAAAGTCATCATCACCGCGCCGGCCAAGGAAGAGGACATCACCATCGTCATGGGCGTCAACGACGATCAGTATGACCCGGCCAAGCATCACATCATCTCCAACGCGTCCTGCACGACCAACTGCCTTGCGCCCGTGGCGCTCATCGTGCAGGAACGCTTCGGCATCGAAACCGGCGCGATGACCACCATCCACGCCTACACCAACGACCAGCGCATCCTGGATCTGCCTCACAAGGATCTGCGCCGCGCCAGAGCCGCCGCCTGCAACATCATCCCCACGTCCACCGGGGCTGCACAGGCCGTGGCCAAGGTCATCCCGGCGCTCAAGGGCAAGTTTACCGGCTGGTCGCTGCGCGTGCCCACGCCTACGGTGTCGATTGTGGACTTCACCGCCATCCTGAGCAAGCCCACTGATACCGACACGCTGCGTGCCGTACTGCGCGAAGCCTCCGAAACCCGCCTGAAGGGGATCCTTGCCTACTCCGACCTGCCGCTTGTCTCCATGGACTTCAAGGGAGATCCGCATTCCTCCATCGTGGAAGCCGAATACACCACGGTGCAGGATGGCACCCTGGCCAAGGTCGTGTCCTGGTACGACAACGAATGGGGCTATTCCAACCGCGTTGCCGACATGATTGTGATGTTCAAGAACAGAGGACTGTAACAGTCTGTTCCACGGTCTGTCCCGGCCGGCCGGGAGCGTGCTCCAGCAGGCTAAACAGACCGCAAAACGGCGTTTTGGGGCCGGAATCCGGCCCCCAGTGACGCCTTTTGCATCCATTTTCCATTTTTTTATCAAAAAATGTCTGCAAAACGGCGCTTTGCGCTTGCCAAGCGGCCGTAGTTGCGCTAGCAACATTTTTGGCCCTCGCCGCGCTTCTCAAATCCGTCTTTTCCCCGCCATCCCCTCCCTGTGCGTTTCCGGTTTCTTCCGGCGCGCAACCATGGCTTGTTGCCGCGGCGGTTTTTGTATCGACTTCTTACCTCCATCCCTCCACAATATGCGGAAGAAAAAAATCGTTACCGATGTCGAGGAAAGCGCCTTGCCGGAACAGGAAGGTGTGACGCTGAATCTTTCGGAACTGAAGACCATGAGCATGTCCGCGCTCATGAGCCTGGCCGAAGAGCACGAAATCGAAAACGCCAGCTCCATGCGCAAGCAGGAGCTTATCTTCGCCATGCTGCAGGCCTGCGCTTCCCGCAGCGGCATGATCTTCGGCGACGGCGTGCTTGAAATCCTTCCTGACGGCTACGGCTTTCTGCGATCTCCTCTGTCCAGCTACATGCCCGGCCCCGACGACATCTATGTCTCTCCGTCACAAATCCGCCGCTTCTATCTGCGCAAGGGAGACGTGGTCTCCGGGCAGATCCGCCCTCCCAAGGAAGGCGAACGCTACTTTGCCCTGCTCAAGGTCAAGGAAATCGGCTACGAACCGCCGGAAACCGCCAAGCACCTGGTCCTGTTCGACAACCTGATTCCCGTGTATCCCAACCGCCGTTTCATCATGGAAAACGGCGAAAAGAACCTTTCCTGCCGGGTCATTGACCTGATGGCCCCCATCGGCCGCGGCCAGCGCGCGCTCATTGTCGCCCCTCCACGGACCGGCAAGACCATCCTCCTGCAGAACATCGCCAACTCCATCAACGCCAACCATCCGGACGCCTACCTTATTGTGCTGCTTATCGACGAGCGCCCCGAGGAAGTGACCGACATGGAACGCACCGTCAAGCGCGCGGAAGTCATCAGCTCCACGTTTGACGAGCCGCCGCAGCGGCATGTGCAGGTCTGTGAAATGGTGCTCGAAAAGGCCAAGCGTCTGGTCGAACGCAAGCGCGATGTGGTGATCCTGCTTGACTCAATCACCCGTCTCGGGCGCGCCTACAACGCGGTGACGCCCTCGTCAGGCCGTGTGCTTTCCGGGGGGCTTGACGCCAACGCCCTCCAGCGTCCCAAGCGCTTTTTCGGCGCCGCCCGCAACATCGAAGGCGGCGGTTCGCTGACCATCATCGCCACAGCGCTCATCGACACCGGCTCACGGATGGACGAGGTGATCTTTGAAGAATTCAAGGGCACCGGCAACATGGAAATCTATCTCGACCGCCACCTGGCCGAAAAACGCGTGTTCCCGGCCATCGACATCAACCGCACGGGCACGCGCAAGGAAGATCTCCTTCTGCCCGAAGACGTGCTCAAGCGTGTCTGGATCCTGCGCAAAATCCTTGCGCCGATGTCCTCCATCGACAGCATGGAATTTCTGCTGGACAAGATGCGCGGCACCAAATCCAACGCCGATTTCATCAACGCCATGAGCAAATAGGCTTCCGGCACCGGAGTGCAGACCCCGGTGCCGTGCTGTTTTTCAGTGTCCGGACGGGCGCTTTGGCCTGCCTGAAGCAGACCGCGCAGGCTGCCCTGCACGCCGGCAGCTGCAAACACACCGGGTCATGCGTTTTGCAGTGCACAGAGGCCCTGCCGCCCTTGCCGAACGATGTGCCTTCAGCTATGCTGAAGGCGTTCAGACATAAAATCCAGCGGCCCTGGCACACAAGGGGACGCAGGGCCCCGCGTCAGGGCAGGCATGGCCGGATCCATATCCGCTGCGCGCACTGGCCAGGACTTTTCCATGGCTCTCGTCCCGGCGGCAACAAACCCTCAACCAAGGAGATACCGGTGGACCGAAGTACGGATGATACCGTCTGGTCGCGTTTACGAAACTGGTTCGGACATCGCCACGGCGGCGATGACCTGGAACATGCGGTGATGGAAGCCCGTGACGATGGCGAGCTGGAAGCCGAGGAAGGCTCCATGATCCTCGGGATCCTCCAGCTGGACGGACTTCAGGTGCAGGACATCATGACGCCCCGCACGGATTTTGACTGTGTGCCCTCGGGCACCCCGATTCTGGAAACCGCCCGCAACATCGTGGAAACCGGCCATTCCCGGCTGCCCATCTATTCTGAAACGCGCGACAACATCATCGGTATTGCCTACGCCAAGGATCTTTTGAGCGCCATGCTTGATCCGGAGCGCCAGAACGCTCCCGTAGACAGCATCATGAGGCCCCCCTTCTTCGTGCCGGAAACCAAAATCGTGGTGCAGCTGCTCCAGGAATTCCGCACGCGCAAAAATCACATCGCCATCGCCGTCGATGAATACGGCGGGACCTCCGGCCTGGTGACCATCGAAGATGTGATTGAAGAAATCGTCGGCGACATCGAAGACGAGCACGACACTCCCAAACAGGAAGACATCCGCCAGATTGGCGACGGCTGCTATGAGCTGTCCGGCCGCGCCTGGCTGGAAGATCTCGAAAAGCTTGGCCTGCACCTTGAAACTGAAGAGGTGGACACCATCGGCGGCTACCTCTGCCTTGAAGCCGGCCATGTGCCCCAGACAGGTGAAAGCTTTGTCCTGGACAACTGGCGCTTCACCATCAAGGACGCGGATGTCAAGCAGATCCGGCTGGTGCTGGCCGAAAAGCTCCCGCCGGAAGTGCCTGAAACCAAAGAGTGACACCCGCTGTGGGGCCTCTGGTCTTTGGCCGCCTCAAGAATCTGGCCGCCAAAGGGCACAGGCCCCTCCCTGCTCAGGCGCGCCTGTTTCTGTCAGGCCCCGCCTGCTGCACGGTGCACGAAATCTGTGAGCGGCCTGGAAGGGACCCTTTCAAGAGTCCGGCCAGCTCGCTGAGGCCGTTCCCTGACCTGACACGGGAAGAGGTAAAAACACGTCGCCGGTGTACCGCCCGGCAAGGTCATTCCCCCGTGTGCCCGGCCCTGCATAACCCGGAACGCCGGCCGGGCGCATGCCGGCATGCGGCAGGCTGCCTGTGCCCAGGACGCACAGGCCTGACAGGAGCTCTGTTCAGCCTCAAAAAAGACAGTGACAACAGGCCGCCCGCCGGGGCACACGAACGGTGCAGACTTCCGGCTGCGGCCCCGGAACTCTCGCCCCCTTCGTCCGCCTGGCCACGCTCTGGCGGCGCACAAACAGGCCCCATGGAGCCCGCTGCCCTGCGGCGGCGCGCCATCCCACCCGTAGCGCCCCCCCGCGTTCTGGAGACACAGCATGACTTCCCAAACCCTGCGCTCAGGCTGCAAGATCAACCTCGGGCTGCGCATCACCGGCGTCCGTCCCGACGGCATGCACCTCATCGATTCCCTGTTCTGGCCTCTGGCAGAGCCGCACGACGAGCTCATCCTGACGCCGCGCACCGACGGCCGCCTCATCGTCCACTGCGACGATCCATCCCTTGATCCCGGGCAGAACACGCTGACCCGCGCCCACGCGCGCCTTGCCGCGCTGGCCGGCGAAGCACCGGGGGCAGATGTCAGGCTCGTCAAGGGAGTCCCCTCCGGCGCCGGTCTTGGCGGCGGCTCGGCCGACGCGGCAGCCCTGCTGCGCTGGCTCAACAACCGGCTGGCCCGGCCGCTGCCCGACGCCACACTGGCGGCCTGTGCGGCGGCAGTCGGGGCCGATGTGCCCTTCTTCCTGCACGCCTGCCCCTGCCGGGTGCAGGGCATTGGCGAACGCATCACCCCCATGCCTGAACTGGCCCCGTCGCTCTCCGGCTGGAGCGTGCTGCTGCTGTGTCCGGACGTGCATGTCTCCACTCCCTGGGCCTACGGCGCCTGGGACCGCCAGCAGGCCGCCGCGCCGGAAAACCGCTTGACAAGCGTTTGCTCCGACGATAGATATTTGGCTTTCCGGACACTTGGAGCGAGTTTATCTCGCGATCGGACTGTTCTTGCAAACGATCTTGAACCGGTCGTTTTCAAGGCTCATCCGGAGTTGGAGAGGCTCAAGGCGGCCCTTTTGAAACAGGGCGCCGCAGGCGCTGCCATGAGCGGCAGCGGTTCCGCACTCTTCGGGCTCTTCCCCCCCTCAGCAGCCACAGCCTGCCATGACCTGGCCCGGCAGTGGACTGACAAAGGGATGCGCGCGCTGGCCCAGAGTCTGTGACCCTCTCCCGGAAAAATCCATGCTGGGGTGTCGCCAAGCAGGTAAGGCAACGGGTTTTGGTCCCGTCATTCGAGGGTTCGAGTCCTTCCGCCCCAGCCAGTTTTCCCGGCTTTCACAGTGTATCCCGGCTTGCGCCATTTCCCGTGGTGGCATGCCGGTTTTGCGTGTCTTCAACAGCTGCAAACAAGGCTGTGAATCCCGGGCTGCGGCATGCAAAAGGCCCAGGCCCCGCCTGTAATGATGGCGATGGGCACGGCGTGCTCCTGCAGGGCGGCTCCTGGCTGACAGGCACCCTCTCCCGCGTCTGTACGCAAGGGCCCCGCATCAACGCCGCTTTTTTACAGCGCGCTGTCAGTGAGCCTTGGCGGACAGACAGTCCAACGGCCGCCGCCTGGCGCTGTTCTTTGGATGTCGGAAGCCACAGGGGCCTCCGAATCCGCCAGTCCGGCGCCTTGGCGCCTTGCCCAAGGGTATCCCGCCCCTTGAGGACAGTTTCCAGGGAACACACACATCGGGGCAAAACGTATGTACGGCGATCTGAAAATTCTGTCCGGGACGTCCAACGAGCCGCTGGCCAAAGCCATCTGTGAACATCTGGGCTGCCAGCTGACACCAGTGCTGTGCGACAAGTTCAGTGACGGGGAAGTCCGCATCGAAATCGGCAACAGCGTGCGCGGCGACGACGTCTTTGTCGTCCAGTCGACCTGTGCGCCCGTCAACGACAACTTCATGCAGCTCTGCCTGCTGCTCGATGCCCTCAAGCGCGCCAGCGCCGGCAGAATTAGCGCCATCATTCCCTACTACGGCTATGCCCGCCAGGACCGCAAGGTCAGCCCCCGCGCGCCCATCAGCGCCAAGCTCACCGCCGACTTCATCGGCATGGCCGGCGCCCACCGGGTGGTGACGGTCGACCTGCACGCCGGACAGATCCAGGGCTTCTTCAACTGCCCTGTGGACAATCTGTTTGCTTCCCGCGTTCTGCTTGAACCGCTCATCGACATGCGCCACGACATCGTGGTGGTTTCGCCCGACGCCGGTGGTGTGGAACGTGCCCGCGCCTACGCCAAACTCATCGAAGCTCCGCTCGCCATCATCGACAAGCGACGCGACCGTCCCAACCAGGCCAGTGCCACCCATGTCATCGGCGACGTGGATGGCAAAATCGCCGTACTCGTCGACGACATCATCGATACCGCCGGCACCATCACCGCAGCCGCCCAGGTCCTGCAGGCCGAAGGCGCGCGTGAAGTGTACGCCTGCGCCAGCCACGGCGTGCTTTCCGGCCCGGCCATCGACCGCATCAACGCCTCGGTCTTCAAGAGCATCATCCTGACAGACACCATCAGCTCACCGGAAAAGCTCAGCGCCTGTCCCAAGATCCAGGTGGTTTCCATCGCAAGCCTGCTTGCCAAAACCATCCACAACATCCACATCGGATCTTCGGTCAGCGCCCTGTTCTAGGTTTCCCCCGGCGCTGCCGCAGGCCGCCACGGCAGCGCCGACAACATTTCTGGCAGATACCGACCTGACAGGATCGCGGTATATGTCCCGCGGTCGCACAATCCAAGGAGAACCATCACCATGGCCGAATTCAAAACTCTTTCCGCCCAGAAGCGCGAAAATCTTGGCAAGGGCTACAACCGCCGTCTGCGTGCGCAGGGTCTCATCCCCGCTGTGTTCTATTCCCGTTCCGGCGAAAACATCGCGCTCCAGGTCAGCCTGAAGGATCTGAACAAGATCTTTGAACAGGTGGGCCGCACCACCGTGTTCAATATCGACATCAAGGGCGACGGCAGCCATCCCGTGCTGTTCTGGGACGCCATGCGCGACCCCTGCAAGAACACCTTCACCCATGTCGACTTCTACGGCGTGGATCTTGACCGGCCCGTCAAGGTCGTCGTGCCTCTGGAATTCACCGGTGTTGCGCGCGGCACCAAGGTCGGCGGTGTGCTTGAAACCTACCGCGAACGCGTCCTGCTCATGGCCAAGCCGCTCGACATGCCCGCAAAGGTTGTCGTCGACCTCTCCGACATGGACATCAATGACACTATCCAGGTGGCCGACCTGAAGCTGCCCGAAGGCGTCCAGGCCTCCTACGATGTGAACTACGCCATCGTGTCGGTCCTGCCGCCGAGCAGCGATACCGATGCCGCAGCCGAATAGGCAGGTGCATTCCGTCTCTGTTGCAAGGGCGCCGGCTCCGGCCGGCGCCTTTGCCGTCTCTGCCCTCCGCAGAGCCCGTTGCCACGGCGTTCCTGAATCCTGCGGGAACACGCGTTACGCCCGGAGGGAATGGCTGCTTCCTCTTATGCCAGTCCAGAAGCAGCATGAGTGTTTTGCCATTGAAAAAGACAGAACGCGCGGCGGCAACACAGCGCCGCCTGGCCCAAACAGAGCGGAAAACCGCGTTTTTTCACGGAACAACAGGCCGTGTGGTTTGAAACGTAACACGGTTCAAACTGAAAATGCTCATGGAGTAACGGCCCTCCCTGCATCTGGAAAGCCCGCGCGGGGACACACCCCGCAAGAGCCACTATGGGCAAGGTCGCCGTCCCCCTGGATGCAGGTGCAGCCATCCTGTACACACACCTCTGACGTGGCGTCCGGCAGCACTGCCTGCGGCGCGGCTGCCTCCGCAGGGCAGAACTGACAGACATACAACTGGACGTTGGACAAAAGCTTACTGGTGCGCCTATGGCTCTGAATGGTCTTATCGTCGGTCTTGGCAATCCGGGCCCCTCGTACGAGGGCACCCGTCACAACATGGGCTTTTTCTGCATCGACGAACTGATGCGCGCCATGGAATCCGTCAGCGGACAGTCCGGCAGCCGCTTTCAATGCCTTCTGTGGCGGGGCCGCTTCAAGAATCTTGACGGCGACTGGCTGCTGGCCAAGCCGCAAACCTTCATGAACCTGTCCGGCGACTGCGTGCAGCCCCTCGCTGCCTGGCACCGCATCACCCCTGAGCATATCCTGGTCATCCACGACGAACTCGATCTGCCTCCCGGCCGTATGAAATTCAAACGCGGCGGCGGCAATGCCGGGCACAACGGTCTGAAGTCCATCACCCAGCGCCTGGGCACGCCCGATTTTGCCCGCCTGCGGATAGGCATCGGCCGCCCCCAGGGCGGCGATACCGTCAGCTGGGTGCTGGGACGCCCCGCGCCGCAGGATCGCCAGGCCATAGAACGCCTGTTCCCCGACGCACTGAACTGCGTGCTGGCCTTCGCCCGCGGCGACATCGCCGAAGCGACCCGCCTGGCCAACGCCCACACAGACCAGGCCTGACACCGCCCTTCCGCCTGCGCCGGCACTTTCGATGTGTTGCCCGCCAGAAGAGAACCGGCACGCTGCATGGGCCCTGGGGGCTTCCCCCCTTCCTCCACCCCCTCGCCCGCTCCTTCCCTGCTCCGGCCCTGTGCAGCGGCTGTCGCATGCCCACTGCACAGAGAGCAGCGCTCTGTTTCCAAACAGCCCCATGCGGTGGCACGCGCAATGCCCCTGGCAGCCGGCATACACTTGACAAAATGCGCAGCCGCCCCCTGGATCTGCCTGATGTGGCAACGCTGCCTCCGCACGGTCTTCTCTCTGTCCGTCCGGCCGCGCCACCCGAGCCGCCTCGTAACGCCCTGACGCTCTGCGCAAAACCGGCCCTCCCTGAAGCCGGCCCAGACCCTGCCCCCTGTGTACGACCATCCCGGCCGCCCCTCCAGACAGCATCCGGCCCGTTGCCGCTGACTGCCGCCGGAATCATCAGACGATACTTGCCTGCCGGCCCAGGGAGAACCCGGCAGGCGTCCGGGGACAAAGCAGACGGCTTGTGCGGCACCCCGGGTTGACCGCCGATCCTGCAACACCGGCTCCAGACATCGTGCCTGCACAACGCCGTACCATTCAACCACGTCAGGCCCGGCGCAGGCGGTCACCAGAATCCTGCCCGGCCGTTCCCTGTGGGCATGCAGACTGCATCCCGCATTGCAGCCCTGTGTCACAAGTCTGCTCTTACTCCGATGTGCAAAAGAAGGATCCTGGCAACGGCTGCCCGGTACAGACCAGCCATTCAGAACCGCAGCACCACCGGCACCAGCCACGCCGCCGGCCGGCCGGTCTGCTCCCATGCAAGAGTCATGCACGCATTTTGTTCCGTAATTACGCAGCTCTATCACAAGCTGGCTAGATGAAATTTACCTCTTTATTATTTTATTTCAATTTGTTATTATGCAAAATAGTATAGGATCCCCTTTGCTGTATTTCCTGTCCCGGCACAAAAAAGGGCTTCCCGCGCCATTCAGGCAGACATTCTGTATGGCAAACGCAGTGTGAAAGAATTCTCAATAGCACGGGATACATGCCCGCCATTGAAAAATCTATTGACCTTCCTTGTAGAATCCGCCATGTCAAGTAAAGCGGAGTCGGTATGAATGCTAACAAAACCGACGCGTTTTCAGTGTGAACCGCAAGGAATGGCCCACCCGCTCCCGTCTGCAAAGCGAGGTTTACATGCTACACATTCTGCTTTGGGGTTGTATTGTGCTCCCGGTGTTTGCCGCACTGGTCACCCTGGTCTGTACGAACGAGGCGTTGCGCAACAAAATCGTTTTCGGCGGGGTGGGGCTGACGGCACTGTCTGCCGTGGGACTTGCGCTGTACGGCAGTTTTGCACTGCCCATCCCGGCAACCAGCATGCTTGGCAGCCTGATCACCCTGCTGGACTTCGTTCTACTGCTGATCATCCTGTCCATTGTCATCTCGCGGCGGCACAAGCTGGGGCTGGCCTTTGCCCTGGCCCAGCTGGCCGGACTTGTTTTCCTTGACTTTGGCCTGCTGGACGGCCACGCGCCTGCGGCCTTCATTGCCGACACGCTTTCCATTGCCATGGTGCTCATCGTCTCCCTTGTGGGGGGCGCCATCTGCATCTACGCCATCGGCTACATGAAGGAGCATGAAGAACACCTGCGCCTGGCCAGGACGCGCCAGCCACGCTTCTTCTTCGTGCTGCTGCTGTTCCTCGGAGCCATGAACGGCCTTGTTCTGGCCGACAGCCTCGCCTGGATGTTCTTCTTCTGGGAAGTGACCACGCTCTGCTCGTTCCTGCTGATCGGCCATGATCAGACACCCATCGCACGAACCAACGCCATGCGCGCCCTGTGGATGAATCTGCTTGGCGGCGTTGCCTTCATGGCGGCCATGCTGTTCCTGCAGAGCACGGTAGGCACGCTGTCGATCAGCCAGCTTCTGGCCATGGGCACGAATCCGGCCGTGCAGGCTGGCGCACCGTTGCTGCCGCTGGCCCTGCTCTGTCTTGCCGGGTTCACCAAATCCGCTCAGCTGCCCTTCCAGAGCTGGCTGTGCGGCGCCATGGTGGCCCCCACGCCCGTATCGGCCCTGCTGCACTCCTCCACGATGGTCAAGGCCGGCGTCTATCTCGTGCTCCGCCTGGCCCCGGCGTATGTAGGCACCATGCTCTCCCCCATGATTGCACTGGCCGGCCTGTTCACCTTTGTGGCCACCTCGGCCCTGGCCGTCGGCCAGAGCAACGGCAAAAAAATTCTTGCCTACTCCACCATTGCCAACCTCGGCCTGATCATCGGCTGCGCCGGCATCGGCACCCCGGCCGCCATCACGGCCGCCACGCTGCTGCTGATATTCCACGCTATTTCCAAGGGCCTCATGTTCCTTTGCGTGGGCAGCATCGAACAGCATATCGGTTCGCGCGACATTGAAGACATGCGAGGACTCTACCAGATTATGCCGCGCACGGCGGTCATCACCCTCATCGGCATCGTGACCCTGATGCTGCCCCCGTTCGGTGCACTGCTTGCCAAGTGGATGGCCATCGAAGCGGCGGCGGCAAGTTCGATCTTCATGCCTGTGTTTGTGGTGCTGATTGCCTTTGGCAGCGCGCTGACAGTCCTGTTCTGGGCACGCTGGGCCGGCCTTATCCTGGGCGTCAACCCGCTGGCCCGGAAGGCCCCTTCCACCGAAATCCAGGAAGACACCGTCCGCTTTGCGCTGTCGGCGCTGGCGCTGGCTGCGGTTGTTCTTTCGCTGCTCTCGCCGTTTGTGTATGCCGGGCTGGGCCCCAACATCGCTGCACAGTTTGGCCTGCGCGGGCTCTATACAGTCAGCTGGGGTCTGTTTGACAACGGCATCGGCCTGTTTGCGGTCTATCCGATATTCATCCTGCTGGGTGCAGGCGTCTGGCTTGCCATACGCGCTGCGCGCAAGGCGGCCAGCACGGCAGACGGCAGCGCTCCCTGCCTGCCCTACCTGTCAGGCATTCAGATGGTCGAAGGCGAAAAAATCGGCTTCAACGGCCCGATGAGCAGCCTTGTCCAGCCCACCCTGTCCAACTACTACCTGGCCGAATGGTTTGGTGAAGCAACGCTTACGCGAACCTGCAACACCATTGCGCTGGTCCTGCTGACGCTCATGCTGGGAGGTCTGATCTGATGCTCAAGTTCCTGTTTGCCCTTGTGGCGCTCGCGCTGTCCGTCCCGGCCGGCGGCCTGCTTGCCGGCCTTGACAGAAAGCTCACCGCCCGTTTGCAGTCCCGTATGGGCCCGCCGCTGCTCCAGCCCTTCTATGACGTGCTGAAACTGTGCGGCAAATCCCCCTGTGTGAGCAACCCCTGGCTGGTCTTCTGCTCGTTCGTGTGCGTGACCGCCTCGGCGCTGGCACTGTTCCTGTTCTACATGCAGGGCGACCTGCTGCTGCTTTTCTTCGTCATGACCATCAGCGCCGTGTTCAAGGTGGCCGGCGCGCTGAGCATCCCCTCGCCCTACAGCAATGTGGGCGCCCAGCGCGAACTGCTGCAGATGCTCGCCTACGAGCCGCTGATCACGCTGGTGTTTGTGGGCATTGCCTCCGTGACAGGCAGCTTCATGGTGGCCGACGTGTATGCGGTCGAAACACCGCTGCTGCTGCAGCTGCCCTTCCTGTATCTCGCGCTGGGCTATGCCCTGACCATCAAACTGGGCAAGTCGCCCTTTGATATCTCGGCCTGCCACCACGGACATCAGGAAATCGTCAGAGGCGTGCTGACCGAGTACAGCGGCCCGCAGCTGGCGCTGCTTGAACTTTCCCACTGGCTCGACACCATCCTGATCCTCGGCCTTTGCGCGCTGTTCTGGCACACGTCGTTCGTGGGCATGGTCATCCTGCTGGTGATAACCTATCTGGCAGAAATTCTTGTGGACAACATCACCGCGCGCATGACGTGGCAATGGATGCTGAAAAACGCCTTCGGGCCCACGCTGGCCCTGGCGGTCTTCAACATCCTTTGGTTCTACGTCCGTTAGGAGTTTGCCTTATGGATATCGCAAAAAAGCTGACCGAAGCCCTGGGCGGCTACATCAACAAGGGGCGCGTCAAGTCGCCCTGGGTCATCCACTACGACTGCGGCTCCTGCAACGGCTGCGACATCGAAGTCCTGGCCTGCCTGACGCCGGTGTTCGACCTCGAACGCTTCGGCATCCTGAACATCGGCGATCCCAAGCACGCCGACGTACTGCTGGTCACCGGCACGGTCAACCACCGCAACAAGGCCGTGCTGCGCAACATCTACGATCAGATGCCCGATCCCAAGGCCGTCATTGCCGTGGGCACCTGTGCCTGCTCCGGCGGCGTGTTCCAGGACTGCTACAACGTCGTTGGCGGCGTCGACCAGATCATCCCCGTCGACGTCTATATCCCCGGCTGTGCCGCCAAGCCCGAAGCCATCATCGACGGAGTCGTGCTCGCACTTGAGGTCGTCAAGGGCAAGCTTGGCCTGCAGCCCCTCCCGAAAACCACCGTCTTTGAATAACCTGGAGAACCGCCATGCCCAACCATGTGGACATCCTGGAAGCCGAACCGCTGCCGCTCGACCGTGTGCGCGAGGTGGCCCGGGCCAATTTTGAGGCCGGGTACCGGCTGGTCACTCTGTCGGTGGTCAACCTCGGTGACGGCAATCTGGACATCATCTATCACTATGACAAGAACCTTGAGATGCGCCACTACAGGCTCACGGTACCCATCGGCGTCACGGTGCCGAGCATCTCGGACATCTATTTCTGCGCCATGCTGATCGAGAACGAAAGCCGCGACCACTACGGCATCACCTGGGACGGTCTCGTCATCGACTTCCAGGGCTGCCTGTATCTGGAAAAGGACACTCCGCCGCCACTGCTGCGCGGTCCTTCGTGCACCATTTCCACCATCGGACGCTAAGGCACCCGGCCTGCGGACCGGCCTGTGCCTGCACAAAAGACAGGCGCTTTCAAAAAGGATGCAGGCACAGCCTGCCAGAGGCCGCTCCGGCCGCGCCCGCTGCCAGCGAAACCGGCAGACGCAGCGCCGGCAGGCCAGGCAATGTGGATTTGGGAAGAAGGCGGCACCTCCAGCGCGCTCCCCGGACTGACGGCAGAATCCGGCGGCACAGCGCGCATGAAACAGCCCCGGGCGCAGCAAGCGCCGTCCCCGGGCGCCAGGCCGGCAAGCCCCGGCGCCGGCAGCAAACGGCCCCCGGCCGTTTTCCCGGGCAACAGATTGTCCCAACGCTTCGGAAGCGGGCCCCTGGCCCCGGTTTCCGGCAAGGAGTCACCATGTCTCGCACACTCATCCCCTTTGGCCCCCAGCATCCGGTGCTTCCCGAGCCGCTGCACCTTTCCCTCGTGCTGGAGAACGAAACGGTTGTCGAAGCCATACCCAAGCTGGGATACATCCACCGCGGGCTCGAAAACCTCACCTCCCTGCGCGACTACAACCAGATGATCTTCATCGTCGAGCGCGTCTGCGGCATCTGTTCGTGCATCCACGCCATGTGCTTCTGCCACGCCGTGGAGCACCTCATGCAGGTCGAGGTGCCCCGCCGCGCCAAATACCTGCGGATTATCTGGTCGGAACTGCACCGTATGCACAGCCACCTGCTCTGGCTGGGACTGCTGGCCGACGCCATCGGCTTTGAAAGCCTGTTCATGCAGTTCTGGAAAATCCGTGAGCGGATCATGGACATCAACGAAGCCACGGCCGGCAACCGCGTCATCATCTCCACCAACGTGGTCGGCGGGGTGCGCAAGGATCTTTCCCGCGAGCACCAGCGCTGGATCGTCGACGAGCTCAACCTGCTTGAAATCGAAATGCACCGCCTCGAAAAAATCTGCACCGACGACTACACACTGCGCAAGCGTACCGTGGGCGTCGGCGTGCTGAGCGCCGAACAGGTCATCCAGCTGGGCGCGGTCGGGCCCACCATGCGCGCCAGCGGCGTGGCGCAGGACGCCCGCATGCTGCATTATGAAGCCTTCAAGGAACTGGGCTTCACCCCGGTCACGGCCCTCGACGGCGACAGCTGGGCCAGGACGATCGTGCGCTTCAAGGAAGTGTATCAGTCCATGGATATCGTCCGGCAGGCCATCAACCACCTGCCCGAAGGCGAAATCAACGTCAAAGTTCGCGGCAATCCCACAGGGGAGGTCGTGGCCCGCGTGGAGCAGCCTCGCGGTGAACTGCTCTACTATGTCAAGGGCAACGGCTCAAAGTACCTCGATCGGGTACGCATCCGCACGCCAACGTTTGCGAACATCCCGCCGATGCTGGCCATGCTCAAGGGACTTCAGCTCGCCGACGTGCCTGTTGCCGTGCTGAGCATCGACCCCTGCATCAGCTGCACCGAGCGCTAGCCCGGCCGGTCTGGACGGGCAGGCTGCCTGCGGTGCACATCTGGCACGTTCCGCAGGCACCCTGTTCCACAGGCCCGTCCCGCGTTGATGTTCGACATACCCAGCCGTTGGGAGGCATGCCGGCCAGCCCGGCGCCTCAGGGCAGCCGCCGGGCTGTATCCCGGCTTTACCGGAGGTTCAACATGCTGATGATCAGTACGCTGCTGCGCAACTTCCTCAAGCGCCCAGCCACACGCAAATACCCCTTTACCAGAAGGGATCCCTTCCCGCTCTACCGCGGACGCCTCATCAACTCTGTGGAAACGTGCATCTTCTGCCGCGCCTGTTCCAACAAATGCCCCGCGCAGTGCATCTCCACAGACCCCAAGGAAGCGTTCTGGGGCTATGACCCCTTCAGCTGCGTCTACTGCGGCATCTGCGTGGACAGCTGCCCCACCCACAGTCTGTTCATGCTCAGCTCGCACCGCATGCCCGTGCCCACCAAGTTCGTGGTCTACCATAAGGGTGTCGCGCGTGTGGAACGGACCCGGAACAAGGCCATGCCTTCAGCGCCCCACCGTTCCGAAACGCCTTCGGCCGTGCCCGCGGTCAACGCCCAGCCCGCAGAAGAACCCGCACGGCCCGTCAGTGCCGCCACCCCTGACCTCAGGGAAGCGGAAAAGCGCACCAGAAAAAAGACGAAATAGACAGAACGGCAGACACTGCGGCTGACGCCTGTCCAGTCTCCTGAATACCCCGCCGGGGGCAGGGGGAATCTTGCAACAAGATTCCCCCTGCCCCCGGCCTTTGTCTTTCCGCATGTGCGGCGTTCCGTTCTGTGTCGGCACACGGTCCGGACGCCTCAGACGTGTCCGGCTGACTGGACTGCAACGACTTCTGGCACGATGACTGGCCGTTTCTGTATTCCGCGCGGTATATGACTGCCAGCCCCTCCGCAGGCGCTCCCCTGGGCATGGACTTGCCTGATCCGCCCGGACGCCCGCAGATCCGCCAGCCCTTGCCCGGACAGGTTAAGGACAGGTGAGTCAGGAAGTTCCCTGCACGGCGGCTGACGGGCTGAAGTGGCTCCCCGGCCAGGCCGCGCAATCGTGCCTGCTGTCCCGCACGGCCTGCGGAAGGCTCCGGGACAACAGGCATGAAGACAGGGAGATGTCGGGGAAAATCCCGGCGCTCCGGCCTGACGGCAGCGGTTTTCTCCGGACGTTCCTGAGCCTTTTTCAGTTGGAAACGCTTCACGTTTCAAACCATACGGCCTGTCGTTTCGCAGAAACAACGCGGGGGCCGTGCAGTTCTGCCCTTGCGGCGCTATGCTGCTGCCTCGCGTTCTGCCTTTCTCAATGGCAAAAGACTCTAGCCGCGATCCCTGTCGAGCACACGGCAGCTGACCGCCTCGGCCAGGTGGCGCAGCTCGACGTGTTCGCAGCCGTCCAGATCCGCAACGGTCCGCGCGATGCGCAGAATCCTGGTATAGGCCCTGGCGGACAGCGCCAGGTTGTGCACAGCCTCGCGCAGGAAGGCCTGACCGGCCTTGTCCGGCTCGCACCACACCGACAGCGCCCGGCCGGCCAGATCGGCGTTGGTGCGGCAGCCGGGCATGGACCTGTAGCGTTCCCTCTGCACAGCCCGTGCTGCAGCAATGCGTTCCCGCATGACGGCCGAGCTGGTGCCGGGCCTGCCGGACTGCAATTCGTCATACGGCACAGCCGGCACAGTGACGTGCATGTCAATCCGGTCAAGAAGCGGGCCTGAGATCCGCCCCTGGTAGCGCCGGATCTGAGCGGGGGAGCATACGCACTCGTGCCCCGGATCGCCCAGATAGCCGCAGGGGCACGGGTTCATGGCCGCAACCAGCATGCAGTCGGCAGGGAAGGTGACGATCTGGGCTGATCGTGAAATGGTGACTTCTCCTGTTTCCAGCGGCTGGCGGAGCACTTCGAGCGCGCCGCGCGGGTATTCAGGCAGCTCGTCCAGAAACAGCACCCCCCTGTGCGCCAGCGATACCGCTCCCGGGCGGGGAATGGCTCCGCCGCCAACAAGGGCGATTTCCGAGGCCGTAGGATGCTGTTCCAGAAAGGGCCGTTCCAGGATAAGCCCGTGGCTGCCAAGCCTTCCGGCAACACTGTAGATCTTGGTTACCTCCAGCGACTCTTCAAAGGTGAGCGGCGGCAGCACGGTGGGGATGCACCGGGCCAGCATGCTCTTGCCGCTGCCGGGGGGACCTACGAACAGCAGGTTATGCCCGCCGGCGGCGGCAATTTCGATGGCCCGCTTGGCATGCTCCTGGCCTCTGACGTCGGCAAAGTCCACCGGGTAGGCCGGATGTTCAAGCTCCGGCCGGACAAACGGCACAGGCGACGCCGCACGGGCACCGGCAAGGAACGCCGCAACTTCACCGAGCGAGGCCATGCCGTATACAGGCAGGCCCTGCACGGCTGCCGCTTCCGCTGCGTTGGCGGCCGGGACGATCATGCCCTTTGCGCCTTCCTTTCTGGCCAGCAGCGCCAACGGGAGGATGCCCGGCACAGCGCGCAGCTCACCCGTCAAAGACAGTTCACCCGCCAGAAACCAGCCCTGGGCACAGCCTTCAGGCAGCAGTTCCGCCGCGCACAGCAGTCCCACGGCCAGCGGCAGATCGTAGGCGCTGCCCTCCTTGCGGCGATCGGCAGGGGCAAAATTGACCGTCACACGCGCTGGCGGCAGGCGGAACCCGCCTGCCCGGACAGCGGCAAGCACCCGCTCCCTGGCTTCACGCACCGCCCCCTCGGCAAGCCCCACCATAACAAAGGCGGGCAGGCCCCTGCGGACCAATTCCACCTCAAGATCCACCCGGAAGCCTTCCACTCCCTGGACGCCGCCGCAGCACAGCCGCGCGATCATATCCGCCTCCAGCAGTCCCGGACTGTGCCGGCTATGCCCGTTGTCAGACGGCCTTCTGTACAGCCGATGCAGCACCCGCCGTTTTTCAGCAGTGCGGTGCCGCCATGGCTCCGGCGTTCTTTTGCCAGACGGCATTTTTCCGCAGCCGGCAGGCAAAACGCCTCAAACGGGCTGTTATACGTTTGTTGCAGAACCATGGATGTGCCGTGCAGCGTGCCGCCTTGTCAAGGCTGACAGGCGCCATCACAGCTTGCCAAGCCCGCACCGAGTAGCTATACTCAAAATGAGTATGCGTCGCACGGTATGCACCGTGAACCAGGACGCCACACCCAAACCAAGCGGGAACATCATGTCCAAATTTGCCATTTTCTGCTGTAGCCTTCTTGCCCTGATCATGCTCGCCGTCACGGTCGACACCGCTGACGCGGCGCGCTTTGGCGGCGGGCGCTCCTTTGGCGGACGCTCGTTCATGTCGCGCCCGGCCACGCCGCCTGCCTCGACCTTCAACCAGTCCCGGGTCACCCGTGAAACGCCACAGGCGGCTGCCGCAGCCCAGCGGCCCGGCATGGGCGGCATCTTTGGGGGCCTTCTGGCCGGCACTCTGCTCGGCTCGCTGTTCGGCGGCATGGGCGGCGGTGTTATCGGCGGTATCCTGAACATCCTCATCCTCGGCGGTCTGGTCTACCTGGCTTTCCGGCTGTTTGCCCGTCTGCGCGGCGCGCGCCGGAACACGGAACAGGAATCGGCGGGCCCTGCGTTCGGCAATCTGCGCTATCAGACCCAGTCCCCGGGCGCAGGAGGTCCCGGCACGCCACGCAGCGGGCCGAACTGGGATCTGCTGTCGGGCGGCGGGGTGTCCTCCGCTGCGCCGGACGGCAGCAACGCCACTGTTGAAACGTCCGGCGTCCATGTGCCCGCAGGCTTTGACACCGAAGAATTCCTTAAAGGCGCCAAGGCTGCCTATGCACGCCTCAACGCCGCCTGGGACCGTCGAGACATCGACGACATTGCCGAGTTCTCCACCCCGGCCCTGGTCAAGATCATCCGGGAGCAGGCCGCCGAGGATCCCAATCCCGGCAAGACCGAAATTTTGCTTATCGACGCCCAGCTTGTTGATGTCCGCGAAGATCATGGCGAACAGATGGCGTCCGTGTTCTTCAACGTCGTGCTCAGAGAAGACGCCCGGCAGTCCGCACCGACGGACGTGCGGGAAATCTGGCACTTCGTGCGGCATGCCGACGGCACAGGCCTGTGGAAGCTGGACGGGATCCAGCAGGTTCAGATGTAACTTCAACTGAGGTTTCCGGGGACGGCTGTCCAGCCGTCCCCGACGCAAGGACGCCGCGTTATGCGGCGTCTGCCGTCCCTGCCGGACGCAACACGCCAGCACCGGCATCATCATGCGCTTTTACGCTTGCATCCTGAGACAAATAAGCGTACACACCGCGGCATGCGGCCTCTTTGTCTGCCCTGCGCCGCAGTCCCTCAAAAGATTTTTACCTAACAAACGGATAGCTGACATGAACGACGTAAAGACCCCGCGCGAGCCTCGCCCTCCCTTCAAAAACCGAGATGAACATGCGCCACGCCGGGATGCGCCGGCTCGTGACGCCTCCCGTCCTGATCGCCCCCGCAGCGGACGCACCGACCGCCATACCGGCGGTGCTGACACCGCGCCTTCCCGTTTCCGTCGCGATGACAGACGGCCCGCCAGCGATGGATCGGCCCGCGCGCCGCGCCGCAGCGACAGCCTCGGTCCCCTGCGCGACGTCGATGAAGACATCCTCAGACTGATCGTACGGCGGGCGCGCCTGCTGGCCAGAATGCCGGAAAACGCCTCCCGCGAACGCGCCCTGCGCACCCACTGGGAGGAGCATGCCGCCCGCGTCAGCCGCGATCCGCGCCTCATCCGCCAGATGTTCACCCTGCTGCAGGAAGTCAACGTCGCAGCCGAAGATCTGACTACAGGCGCGTTCAACCTTGCGCCGTCTTCCTCCCCCGTGCAGGCCGACCTCACCCTGCCCGGCTCCTCCCGCCAGGCGCGCCTGTACGCCGCCCTGGCTGCGGCTGCCGGCGCTGAGACAACGATCAACGGCGTTCTGCTCAACACCCCCCTTGTTGAATGCGTGAAGATGCTCGGCCAGCTCGGCGCCAACGCCCGCTGGGACGACGCCGGCACTCCCCGCGTCCGCATTGCCGCCGGCAAGGGTTTTGCCGGCCCCGGACAGGGCGGCGCTGTGCGCTCCGTCCTCGACAAGGTCCTGCACGTTGGCGAAGATCCGCTCAACCTCTACCTGCTGCTCTTTCTGCTGCTGACCCGTCCGACGCGGGTCAAGATCCTGGGGGAAAGCACCCTGCGGTTCCTCGATCTCTCGCCTGTACGGCATTTTCTGCCTCGCCTTGGCGCGCGTCTGTCAAGCGTCGTTCCCGGACAGGACGGCCTGCCTGTACGCCTTGAGGCCTCTGCTCTGCTGCCCTGCACCGTCAACGTGCCCGGCGAACTGCCTGACGACGCCGTTACCGCCCTGCTGCTGGCCACCCCGTTCTGGCACAAGCCGGTCACCGTAGATCTTGGTGCGTGCGCCCATGCGGGCACTCTGCTTGACGAAGCCGAGACCATCCTGCACGGCTGCGGCTGTGAAACGACCCGTCAGGGCTTCACGCTGCGCGTGACGCCGGGCGTTCCACGCATGGCCGCCGCCCCGGCTCTCGCCATGACGCTACCCCTGGCCTTCGCTCTGCTGGCCATGCCCGGGCTCACCGGCGGCCATGTCGTCCTGCACGGCCAGTGGCCTGCCAATGAACGCCTGGCCGCACCGGCGGAAGCCCTGCTGCGCCGTGTCGTGGAGCTGCATGTCAGCGCCGGTGAGGTAGAGAGCGCTCCGCGCGAGGACGCGCCCGAGGCCTGGGACTTTACGGATCTGCCGGCAGAGCTGGCCGGACCGGCCCTGGCTCTGTTTGTCAGCCGGCTGTCTGCCTCCGGCCCCGCAAAGCTGCCCGCCCTGCCGGAAGGCGTCGACACGCTTCTCGCGGACGAGTTCCTCCGCCATCTGGGGTATGCCCGCAACGGTCATACCCTCGAGCCCCTGCCGGAAGGCGACCGCCTGCCCTGGGCCGCACCGGATGTCTGGTGGGGCATTGGCTTTGCACTGGCGGCCTTCACCCGGCGCGATCTGCGGCTGAGCAACCCCGGCAGCCTCACGGCCCTTATCCCGCCCTTCTGGACGGCCTACAACTCGCTGCCCGAGCCCACGCTTGAACGCCAGCCGGTCTCCACCCCTGAGGACGACACGCCCAGCGGCCCTGTCCGCCGGCGCATCCATTCCAAGGAATTCCTGGCCGAAGAGGATCTGCCCCCCGCCCTGGATTACGACAACGATTAACCCCGGGACAACCCGGTCAGGGGCAGGGGCGCACAACGCCACCCCCGCCCCGCTCCAGAAGCGAAACCCATGCGCACACATCCCTGCATTCTGACGGTGGCCGGCTCAGACTCCGGCGGCGGCGCCGGCATCCAGGCCGATCTCAAGACCATAACCGTGCTCGGCGGCTTTGGCATGAGCGTCATCACCGCCCTGACAGCCCAGAACGGTCTGGGCGTCACCGGCATCCACGCCCCGGACACCGCCTTCCTGAAACTGCAGCTGCAAACCGTGCTCGACGGCTTCCCTGTCAGGGCCGCCAAAACCGGTATGCTGTTTTCTGCGCCCATTATCGAGACGGTATGCGCCGGACTGCACGACCGGTCGTTCCCGCTGGTGGTCGACCCCGTCTGCGTCAGCCAGAGCGGGCACAAGCTCCTGCGTGACGACGCCGTGACGGCGCTGCGGGAAGTGATGATCCCGGAAGCCGATCTGCTGACGCCGAACAAGCCTGAAGCAGAGCTCCTGTCAGGCGTCTCCATCCGTTCCATGGCCGATCTGCGCAAGGCCGCGGAGACGCTGCTCGACCTCGGCGCACGGGCCGTGCTCATCAAGGGCGGACACTTTGACGGCGAGGCCGGCAGCGACACAACAGTGCTGACCGACTGGCTGGCCCTGCCGGACAAAGAGATTGAGGCCCTTTCGCACCCCAGAGTCGATACCATCAACAATCACGGGACAGGCTGCACGCTGTCGGCAGCCATCGCTACGTTCCTTGGTCTTGGCTATGACCTTGCCGAGGCTGTGCGCCGGGCTCAGGCGTATCTGGACGTCTGTCTGCAGCACTCCTACACGCCGGGCAAGGGCGTCGGCCCTGTAAACCACGCCGCCCCCTGGGAAGAAGCCTGACCATGGGCGCGTCATTCCGGGTCAGCGACGCCGAAGCCGGCCAAAAGCTGCTGCAATGCCTTGCACGGCGCGTTGAGGCCTCCCAGAGTGAACTGCACCGCTGGATCCGCACAGGACAGGTACGCGTCAACGGAGGCCGGCGCGGCCCCTTCGACAGGCTCGAAGCGGGTGACGAACTGCGCCTGCCGCCCTTTGCCCGGCTGCAGACGCTCCCGTCCGCCGTGGATGGCGCACGGCTGGATCTCCCCATTGTCTGGGAATCGCCCGATCTGCTGGTTATCAATAAGCCGGCGGGCCTGGCCACCCATCCGGGCACAGGCCATGACGACAGTGTCGTCACCCGCCTGCGCGCCGCCATGCCGCCGGACGCCTCCTTTGCCCCCACCCCTGCCCACAGGCTCGACCGTGACACCTCGGGCGTGCTGCTTGTAGCCCGCAGCTATGCCACCCTGCGCCGCCTGAACGAGGCCTTTGCACACCACGACACGCTCAGTAAGGAATACCTGGCCTGGTGCGCCGGACGGTGGGAACTGCCCTCCTCTCTGCGCCTTGTAGACCAGCTCGAAAAGCGTACGGACAGGCCGGGTGGCCCCGAACGGGTACACACTACCAGCACGGGCAGACAGGCCGTCATGGACGTCACCGTCCTGCGTGCGTTTCCCGAGGCAACTCTGCTCAGCATCCGCCTGCTGACCGGCCGCACCCATCAGATACGCGTACAGCTCGCCTCGCGCGGACATCCCATTCTCGGTGACGCCAAATACGGCGGGGCCCGGGCCTTTCCCCGGGGCTCGGCCATCCCCGGCCTGCTCCTGCACGCCTTCCGCCTCACCCTCGAGCCCGGCACGCCCGGGGCCAGGGTCTTTCTTGCCCTGCCTCCATGGCCCTCCCCCTGGTGCGTCACGCGAAACGACATCGCCGGCTGATCCATACGGCCAGACAACACTGCATACCTCCCCGGAGGCGTTCCAGGCGTCTTTGCCTCTTTCCCACTTAACGGCTGCCTGTCTTTGTATGTGGCAGAGCGACCGGCTCTGGATCCTCACGTCGGGCAAGCCGTTCACGGACTCGACGGCGCAACATTCATCCCGGTTCATGTTCTCATTATCTTGACAATATGCCGTATTTATTATAGTTAAAATTCAAATTTGAATTTTAACACAGTCTTTTGCATAGAGCCGGCTCCCGGCCAGGTCAGACATGGCTGCCGGGGGACGAGCCCGTAAGGCATGCTCTGACGTCCACAGCGCAGGAGCGGGAGCATGCCAGTCCGCAAGGCGCAACAGGCCATCCGTGCATGCGGGGTGTTCAAAAGACAGGCCGCATGGCGACGAACCGCGCAATCCCGCGCGGCACCGAGGTACAACATGAAAAAATGGCTGATAGTTCTGCTTGTCCTGGCCGTGGCCGCAGCCGGCGGCTGGTACGGCTTTCACCGGCTGTATGGCAGCGCGGATGAGTTCGTGCTTTACGGAAATGTGGATATCCGGCAGGTGTCGCTGGCCTTCAACAGCAGCGGCCGCGTGCTGGACATGGCTGTGGAGGAAGGCGACCGGATCCATACGGGCCAGGTGCTGGCCCGGCTTGACGACACCTCGCTGCGCCTGCAGGCCGACAAGGCCCGTGCCGACATTGCCGCGCTGGATCAGGCTCTGCTCAGGCTGCTGAACGGCACCCGTCCCGAAGAGCTGGCCCAGGCCAGGGCCAGTGTGGCTGCCGCCCAGGCGGAAGCCAAATTTGCCGCCCAGCAGCGCAAGCGCATGCAGACGCTGTATGCCGGCGGCGGGGGACATGCCGTCAGCCGTCAGGAACTTGACAACGCCATCTCTGCCGACGACATGGCCGCCGCCCGGCTGCGTTCGGCCAATGAGGCCCTGCGCCTGGCGGAAATCGGCCCGCGTGACGAAGACATTGCCGAAGCCCGCGCGCAGCTGCAGAGCGCCAAGGCGCAACTGGCCATTCTGGAGCACGACATTGCCGAAACCGTCCTTATTGCGCCCTGTGACGGCGTCGTCCGCTCCAGACTGCTCGAACCGGGTGACATGGCCTCGCCCCAGCGCGCCGTCTATCTGGTTGCCCTGACCAGTCCCAAGTGGATCCGGGCCTATGTGCCGGAGACACAGCTGGGACTGATCCATGAAGGCATGCGCCTGCTTGTGACCACCGACACCTGGCCGGACGCACCCATGACAGGGACAGTAGGGTTCATTGCCTCCGTTGCGGAATTCACGCCCAAGACGGTGCAGACCGAAGAGCTGCGCACCGCGCTGCTCTATGAAGTGCGCGTCATGGTCGAGGACCCCGAAAACCGCCTGCGGCTGGGCATGCCCGCCACGGTCCGTCTGGCGAAAGAGGGCGGCGCATGAGCGACGTGGCAATCCAGGCCCGCAACGTCAGCAAGTCATTCCGGATCAAGGAGTCCGGACGGATTGTGCAGGCTGTGAATGACGTAACGCTCGACGTGCCGGGTGGCATGATTTCAGCTCTGGTCGGGCCGGACGGGGCAGGCAAGACCACGCTGCTGCGGATGATCTGCGGCCTGACAACGCCGGAGTCCGGCACCCTCGACGTACTGGGCATCGACGCCGCCTCCCGCCCTCAGGACGTGCAGGACCGCACCAGTTATATGCCGCAGCGCTTCGGCCTCTATGAAGATCTGACCGTCCGCGAAAACATGGAGCTGTATGCCGACCTGCATTGCGTCCCCGCCGGACAGCGCGAGGCACGCAACGCCAAGCTTCTGGCCATGATGGATCTTGACCGGTTTACAGAACGGCTGGCAGGACGGCTTTCCGGCGGTATGAAACAAAAGCTCGGCCTGGCCTGCACCCTGGTCCGCCCGCCGGCCATCCTGCTGCTCGACGAGCCTACAGCCGGGGTGGATCCTCTGTCACGCCGGGAACTGTGGAGCATCCTCAAACACTTTGAGGAAGAAGAACGGCTGACCGTACTGGTCAGCACCGCCTATCTGGACGAGGCGGCCCTCTGCGGACAGGTTTTCATCATGCATGAGGGACATCTGATTGCCCAGGGCACGCCAGACGAGCTGGCGGCGCTGGCTTCCGGGCGCTGCTTTGATGTGGAGCTGCCCGCAGGCACGGTGGCCCGCACGGTACAGGCCGCCCTGCTTGACGATACAGCAACCATTGCCGACGCGGTGCCGGCAGGCGGTCTTGTCCACTGCATGCTGCGCCGGGGCGTCGACGAAGGAACGCTGCAGGCGCGCTTTGGCCTTGTGGCGCATTCTGTGCCGCCCACCCTGGAGGACGGTTTCATGCTGCTGCTGCGCGAACAGCAGAAAAAGGCTGTACACTCCGGCGAGTCTGCCGGGATACCGCAGGACGGCCAGAAGGGAAACGATACGCCCGACACCGTGGCAGACGGTACTGCCGGACGGGACGCCCCTCAGGATACGGCTGGCGGCACAGGCAGCCCAGCCCATCCTGCCAGTGCCGGAACAGGCGCAACGCCGTCAGTGCAGCGCACCCCCGCAGTCCGGCCCGGCACACCGGAGACCGGCAGCCGGATCGGCGCGGCCGGCGGCGGAGACACTGGTGCGGCGGATGACGTCGTGATTGAAGTGCGTGATCTGGTCAAGCGCTTCGGCGCGTTCACGGCGGTGGACAGCACTTCGTTCTGCGTCCACCGTGGCGAGATTTTCGGCCTGCTCGGCCCCAACGGCGCGGGCAAGACCACAACCTTCCGGATGCTGTGCGGGCTGCTGCCCGCCACAAGCGGCCTGCTGCGGGTGGCCGGCAGGGATCTGCGCACGGCACGGGCTCAGGCACGCGCCAACATCGGCTATGTAGCCCAGAAGTTTTCGCTGTACGGCGCGCTGACCGTCGAAGAAAACCTCCAGTTCTTTGGCGGCATCTATAACCTGCACGGACGGCGGCTGCGCGAACGGATCGCCACCGTGCGCCGCCAGTTCGATCTGCGCGAGGAGACCGGCCTGCCCTGCAATGCCATGCCCGGCGGGTTCCGCCAGCGTCTGGCCATGGCTACGGGACTGCTGCACGAACCGCAGATTCTGTTTCTCGACGAGCCGACAAGCGGTATTGACGCGCTGGCCCGGCGCGCCTTCTGGCGGCAGATCACCGAACTTGCGGCCGGCGACACCACCATCATCATCACCACGCACTTTATGGAAGAAGCCGAATACTGCGATCGCATGGTGATCCAGGACGCCGGGAAAATCCTGGCCCTGGGCACGCCCGGCGAAGTACGGCGTCAGGCCGGTCCGGACGTGACCAGCATGGAAGAGGCCTTCATCCGCATTGTCGAGCAGCATCGTGCCGCACAGGCAGGAGACAGGTCATGAAACGACCAGTTCCCCCCGCATGCCTCGTCCGCCTCAGTGCGCTGACGCACAAGGAATTCCGCCAGCTCTGGCGCGACAGCAGCAACATCCTGATCGGCATCGTTCTGCCCATCATCCTGATCCTGCTGTTTGGCTACGCCATCTCCCTGGACGTGCGGCATGCGCCCATAGCCATCGTCATGGACGACGATTCGCCCCTGGCCCGGGACGTGCTGAGCGGCCTGGACGGCGAATACCTTTCACCGCGCTACGTCGCCTCCATGCGTGAGGCCGAACGCCTGCTCAGAGCTCGCGAGGTCGACGGCATCGTCCGCCTGCCGGCCGACTTTGCCGACCAGCTCGCCACAGGCTCCGCTCAGGTGCAGCTCGTGCTCTACGGCACGGATCCCACCAGCGCCACGGCCATCCGGGGCTATGTGAGCAGCGCTCTCAACCTCTGGGTTCTGCGCAACAGCGACCGCGGCGGCCCGTCGCCCGGCGTTGCCGCAGACACGGCGTCCACAGGCCGGATCGAAGTGGTCGACCGCCTGTGGTTCAATGCGGCCAACTCCAGCACCTGGTACCTTGTGCCGGGCCTTGTCGTTATCATCATGACGCTGGTCGGCGCATTCATGACCGCACTGGTCATGGCGCGCGAGTGGGAGCGGGGCACGCTTGAATCGCTGTTCGTCACCCCTGTGCGCCGGTCGGAAATCCTGCTCTCCAAAATCATCCCCTATTTCCTGGTCGGGATGATCGGCTTTTTCATGTGCCTGCTCGCCGCACGCTTTCTGTTTCAGGTGCCGCTGTACGGCTCGCTGATCGTGCTGCTGCTCACGTCCATGCTGTATCTTATTGTTTCGCTGGCGCTGGGGCTCGTGCTCTCCGCCCTGACCAAAAAGCAGTTCCTGGCCAGCCAGCTGGCCCTGTTTGCCACGTTCCTGCCGGCGGTCATGATTTCAGGCTTTCTGTTTGACCTGCGCTGCGTGCCGCCCCTGGTCCGCTATGTGGGCCAAATTCTGCCGGCGACCTACTACATGGAACTGATCAAGACCCTGTTCCTTGCCGGTGACATCTGGCCGCTCATCCTCAAAAACAACAGTGTGCTGCTGGGGTACGCCATCCTGTTCCTCATTCTGGCGTACCTCGGTACGCCCAAGAGGCTGTTCAAATGAACGAGCTGCTCAACTGGCTCCGGCGCCTGCGGGTACTCTGCCGCAAGGAGCTGCTGGCCATCCTCAAGGACCCGGCCAGCCGCATTGTGCTTGTGCTGCCGGTCATCGCGCAGACCATCCTGTTCGGCTATGCCGCAACCTTTGACCTCGATGAGGTGCCGTATGCCGTGCTTGACGAAAGCCACGGCGCAGCCTCCACACGCATCCTGGCCAAAATGGACGGCTCGGGCATTTTCCGCCGCGTGGCCACGCTGCGCGTCCCGGCGGACATCGCCCGCTGCATCAACGCCGGTGAGGCGCTCCTTGTGCTGCACATGCCGCCCGATCTGGATTCACGGCTCACCGCAGGCGACACCGCGCCCGTTCAGGCCATCCTCGACGGACGCAACTCCACCACCGCCGGCGTCGCCTCAGGCTATCTGAGCAGCATTGTCGAAAGCGTCAATGCCGAACGGGGCGTGAGCATGCCCATTGTGCTCAAAAGCCGCGCCTGGTTCAATCCCAACCTGGAAACCCGCTGGAACATCGTCCCCGGGCTCATCGCCACGCTCAGCATGATGCAGGTAATCATGCTTGCCGGGCTCAGCGTGACCCGCGAACGCGAACAGGGCACCTTTGACCAGCTGCTGGTCACCCCGCTTTCCCCGCCGGAAATCCTGATTGGCAAGGCACTGCCCCCCATGTTCGTCGGCCTGGTGCAGGCCACGCTCATCCTGCTGGTCTGCCGGTTCTGGTTCCGCATCCCCTTCGCGGGCTCCCTATGGACGCTGTACGCCTGCCTGACGCTGTTCATCCTCAGCTGTGTGGGCATCGGCCTGTCCATCTCGGCCGTATCGCGCTCCATGCAGCAGGCCCTGGTGTACACCTTTGTGCTCATCATGCCGCTGATCCTGCTCTCCGGACTGGCCACGCCCATTGCCAACATGCCCGAGGCGCTCCAGCTGCTGACCTGGCTCAATCCGCTGCGCTTCATGCTCGAATGCGTGCGGCGCGTCTACCTGGAAGGCGCGGTCATAGCCGATCTGGCCGTGAACTGCGTGCCCATGGCCGCCGTGGCTGTCCTCACGCTGCCACTGGCTGCCTGGCTGTTCCGCAACCTGGACTGAGGTGACGTCATGCCTGTCCTGAACGCCGGCCGCGCCGGCCGTGCCCCCCGTGACGACGGCGACACCACCAGAGCCCGGCTTCTCGAAGCCGCCGGGCAGCTCTTTGCCGAACGGGGATACGCCGACACCACAAGCAAAGCCATCTGCCTGCGCGCCAAAAGCAATCTCTCCGCCGTCAACTATCACTTCGGCAGCCGCGACGCCCTGTATATGGCAGTACTCGAAATCGCCCACACCCACATGATGAGCCTGGATTTCCTCATGCAGCTGGCCGGCAGCCCCGTCTCCCCGCGCGAAAAGATTGAACGGCTCGTCGACGGCCTGATCCTGAACCTGCGCAACCCCCGGGGCTGGCAGCTGCGCCTCTGGGCGCGGGAAGTCATCTTCCCCACACCGCTGTTTGCCGCCGGCGTCGCGCGCAACGTCATGCCCAAGGTCGGCATCGTCCACGACCTGCTCGGCCAGTACATGCAGCTGCCCCCCGACAGTCCTGCGGTACACTGCGGCGTCGTCAGTCTCATGGCCCCCTGTATGGCCCTGCTCGTTGCCGACAGAGACCTCAAGAACTCGCTGATCCCGGCCCTGCGCCTGCCTCCGGAAGAGCTGGCGCGACACATCAAGCGGTTCCTGTTTACAGGGCTCCAGGGATACATCGAGGCCACCCGGGAAGAGACAGCAGATACCGCGCTCCCCGGACAGCCATAACCGCCGGCATGGCCGCCAGGAGGCACAGGACCTCTGACCGCAATGCGCCTCACTGTTGCCCCGGGTGCGGGATACAGCGGCACGGCCGGCAGGCGCCTGCCGGCCGTGCGAAGGAAACGGGAAGAACAGAGGCGGACACACGCCCCACCTCTCCCGGGAAAAACGCTTCTCAGGTGCAACGCGCCCGGGAAACGCCCTGGTGCTAGAGCGTCTTGCCATTGAAAAAGGCAGAACGCGAGGCGGCGGCACAGCGCCGCCCGGCCAGACGTGAGCGAAAAAACCACGTTTTTCCCGCGAAACGACAGGCCGTATGGTTTGAAACGCAAAGCATTTCAAACTGAAAAGGCGCTAAGCCTGTTCGAAGGCGTACGCCTTGCAGATGGAATCCTGGTTATAGGCAAAATCCCAGTGCCGTTCCTTGACCGCATGCGCCAGCGCTTCAGCGTCCCTGGCCTCAATGGCCGCGACAATCATCTCATGCTCTTCCGTAGCGGCCACATACCATTCCCGTACAAAATTCTTTCGGGGGAAATCCCAGAGCCGGTTCTTGATGGGCTTAAGAATCCGCTTGGCAAACAGATTGGGACGCACCTGGAAAAACGTCTCATGAAACGCATAATGCCGCTCGTCATAGCTGGTCATGTCGCCGGCGAGCAGCGCTTCACGCATCTGGGTGTTCATGGCCCGCATTTCAGCCAGCAGTTCAGGCGTATAGGCGTCCATAGCACCGGCAATGAGCGTGTACTCCAACGCCCCCATGATTTCATACAAAAACGGGAAATCTTCCAGCTCCAGCCTGTTCACCACGACCTTGCTGCGTGGGAAAATGCTTACATAGCCTTCAGCCTCAAGCCGGATCAGCGAGTCGCGCAACGGCGTGCTGCTGATGCCGAGCGCCTGACTGATGGCACGCAGATCCAGCACGCTCCCCGGAGGAATTTCCCCCCGCTTCATCTGCTTCTGAATATATTGATAGACGATTTCCCGTCCTGAAACGGGCTTCCTTTGCGCTTCTTTTGCAGACGTACTGTTCTTCAAGACGGTATCCTCAGCGGCATAGCAACGGTTCTTTCTGAAAACAGCTGTGTAGCATGTTGCATCTGATACATCAACGCGCTCAAAATCCATGACAGCCTATGCTCTCACGGTACAAGTCCGCCCTGACGGCCTCACTGGCGGTCTTCAGCATGCCCCGGCACATCCCGTATACGTTTGTTGCAGCCCGCACACGACAGCGTGCGCATGACATGACACGCAGGCCACTCACAACACCAAACACCATGACTCCGGCCTGCAATCGCGCCACGCCCGGCTGGGGAAAGCCACACACGCTTTCAGCGCCGTTTCCGGCCGGCACGGCTGCCACCCGTGCCCACGCTCACCCGAACTTCCGCAACCTTACTGCCATTACAAGCCGGGCTGCTTCTCCATGCACCCGGCTTCCCTCCTTTTGAAGGATGGTGGCGCGGGACAGGACGAAGCCAATCCCCCGTGCGCACGGCTCACTCAGGATAAAACCCACAACCTGCATGCCAGAGCGGCGGCACGGCAGTCCGCTGTGCATTCCCTGTCCGGGGTCATGGTTCCGCCCCCAGGCAGCCCTGTATAGGCAACCGCGCGCCGCTGCGCAATACGTCCGGCCTGCAGGCTGTTCCTGCCATACCGCCCCATGCGCCACATCCACGATTCTCCCGGAACCGCAGCAGGAGGCATCCCGGGTGGGTCTCCTGTCGTGCCTTTTTCTTTGCATGCATCTCTAATGCACTAAAATCAATTAATATTTTATTTAAAAAATAACAGGCTGTCCCCGCAAGACGTTTTTTTCTTGCCAAGCATTGTGAAATCTGTAATATTCACATCAACAGATGCATGAGTTGATGTTTCAATTTGCAGGACGATAAGGCAAACACATATTCCGGTCAATCCTCCAAAATTAATCTTCTAACACCTTGAAGGAGCAGAATATGTTCAAGCGATTCCTGGCGTTCCTGGGAGCTCTGGCCCTTCCCTGTCTGATGGCTTTTCCGGCGGATGCGGCGGAGTACAACCTCAAGCTGCAAACCTACTACTCCCCGACGACGGCAACGGCAGCCAAATTTTTTGCGGACGAAGTCAAAAAGCTGACCGGCGGCAAGGTGGAAATCCAGGTTTTCACCGGCGGTGAACTGGTTGGCTCGGCCAACATCCTGAAATCGGTGCGCAGCGGCATGATCGACATTGGCCACGGCATGGGTCACCACTTCTCGGAACGCAAGAGCGGCCTTATCGAGTCGGGCCTGCCCATGTCCTGGATGTCTGAGCAGGAAGCGACGGAACTGTATGACAAGCGCGGGCTCGGCAAGCTCTTTGCCGAACAGTATGACAAGCTGGGCGTCGTATATCTTGGGCCCGTCTGGGCTGCGCCCTACAACACGCTGAGCAAGAAGCCCATCCGCTCCCTGGATGACATGCGCAAGATGAAGGTGCGGGTCGTCGGCGCGTCTGCCAAGATGCTGACAGCCCTGGGCGTGAGCTGTGTCAACATGCCCCCGGAAGACATCTACATGGCGCTGACCACCGGCCAGATTGACGCCGTTGTGTATGGCTGTGCAGCCGAATACAAGGAAACAAAGTATTATGAAGCTGCCGGCTGGCTCAATGTGACGCCGCTCATCGACCCGATTACCGACACGCTGATCATCAACAAGAAGCTCTGGAAAAAATTCCCTGAAGAGATCCGCGAAGCCTTCCGCACCGCAGCCCTGGAAACCCGCACCGTCTATTATGACTGGGCCATGGGTACAAGCGCTGACGTGATCAATGAAATCTTCAAGGACAAGACGACGACCTTTGACGAAGCGGATCAGAAGGAACTGACCAGAGCCGCTCTGACAGTCTGGGAAGAAGAAGCCAAAAAGTCCCCTGACGCCAAGCAGGCTGTGGAAATCCTCAAGGCCTTTGCCAAGGAAAAGGGACGCCTCTAAACACAGCCGCCCGTGCAGCACCCCGGTTCGCCTGACCGGGCTGCCTGCACGGCTCTTTCCGGAACGTGATCTCTGCGGCAACGCACCACAAGAACGCTGCCTGACGGCCGCAAAGGCCGCCAGCCGGAAAAACACGGTTTCAGCCGGCTGCGTGCAGACCTGACGCCGGCATCGCGCCTGGCCTGCTGCGGCTCTGCCGCAAGGGGCCTGCCCTTCAACCATAAGACTGAGGCCTGAGGCTGGACGCGGACGTCCGCGCCTGTGTCCGCCGGAACGCTTCAGCTGCACACCGCCCCTTCCCGGATGCCCGCCGGAAGAGGCCCCGTCACGCAAACGCGTCTTCCGAAAAAAGACGGCAAGGCGCTCTCACCGCAAACGAACAGGAGGACACCGCATGCTCCGTGCCATTGTGTACGGCATCGATCACCTCAATACCGCGATCTGCCGTCTGACCAAATGGATCATGATTCCTCTGGTTGCTGTCATGATCTTTGAAGCTGCTGCCAGGTACTTTTTCCACTCCCCCACGATCTGGGGCACGGAACTGGCCATGATGATTTTCGGGATTTACATCATCTTTTCCGGCCCGAGCTCCATTCTGGAAAACGTTCAGGTTGGCGTGGACGTCTTCTCCTCGCGCTGGCGTCCGCGTACCCGCGCCGTGGTCAACTGCCTGACCTATGGCTTCACGTTCATCTTTTTTGTCCAGCTGTTCAGCGTCTCGCTGATCTACGCCATTGAAGCCTGGGAATTCCAGGAACTTTCCTCTTCGGCCTGGGGGCAGCCCCTATATCACTGGAAGGCCCTGATCCCGGTGGCCATTGGTCTGATGCTGCTCCAGACCTTTGCCGTATTCCTCCGGAATCTCTGGTTTGCCTGGACAGGGGAGGAACTGCAATGAGTCCCTTTGCCGTTACCGCACTCATGTTCCTGTCGATGCTGCTGCTGATGAGCACGGGCCTGCCGGTGGTGTACTGCCTGGGTTCCATAGGCACGCTGGCCGCCATGTTCCTCTGGGGCGAAGGAGCCCTGGACATCCTGTATTTCTCAACCATGGAGCTGATGAACAACCTCGTGCTGAGCGCCGTGCCGCTGTTCATCTTCATGGGGTTTATCCTGCACGAATCCAAAATTGCTAAGGATCTTTTCGATACCGTCTACCTCTGGGCGGGACGGGCGCGCGGCGCGCTGGGGATCGGGACGGTGCTCATCTGCGCGCTCATGGCGGCCATGCTGGGCGTGAGCAGCGCCACGGTTCTGTCAATGGGCGTCATTGCCGTCCCGGCCATGCTGCAGCGCAAGTATGACCGCCGGCTGGCAGTGGGCATTGTACAGGCCGGAGGGGCGCTGGGCTTTCTTATCCCGCCCAGCACCATGATGGTCATGTACTCCTTCCTGACCGGCGTTTCCGTCGGCAAGCTGTTTGCGGCCGGCGTCATCCCCGGGCTGATGCTGGCCGCATGCTATGCCATCTACATCGGCGTGCTCGCCTGGCTGAAACCTGAAGTCGCGCCGGCGCTGAGCAAGGAAGAGCTGCCGCCTCTTGACGTGAAACTCAAGTCCCTGGGTTCGCTGATCCTGCCGCTGCTGCTCATTGCGGCCATCCTCGGCACCATTTTCCTGGGCCTGGCCTCACCGACGGAAGCCGCCGCCTTCGGCGCGGCAGGCGCTGTGCTCTGTGCAGCCGTCAAGCGGCGCCTGTCCCTGCAGATGCTCAGCGACGCCTGCCGCCAGACCTTCAGCATCACCGGATTTGCCGGCTACATCATCATCGCGGCGCTTGTGTTCAGCAAAGTCTACACAGGGCTTGGCGCAACTGCCATGATCAAGCAGATGGTCCTGAGCCTCGATCCCAACCCCATCCTCATTATGGCGGTCATCCAGCTCAGCTTCTTCCTGCTCGGCATGTTCATGGACGATATTGCCATCCTTTTCATGTGCATGCCGATCTATCTGCCCATTGTCGTTGCGCTGGGCTTTGATCCTGTCTGGTTCGGCATCCTGTTTGTCATCAACATGCAAATGGCCTACATCACGCCGCCGTATGGCCTCAACCTGTTCTACATGAAGGCGGTCGCACCGCCGGAAGTCACGCTGCCCGACATCTACCGCGGCGCCATCCCGTTCATTCTCATCCAGGCGGCGTTCCTCGCCCTCATGATGTGCTTCCCTGAAATTACCACCTGGCTGCCCAACAAGATTTTTGACTAACAGCTGCTCCCTGCAGGAAGGCAGGGATCAAGGCGTCAATCCTGTCCGCGCCACAACACAAAGGAGAAAAGACTCCATGGCTTTCGTCAATTCCTCTCCCCGCTTCTGCGGCATCCGTACGTTCATGCGCATGCCCTTCCAGTCCACGCCTGAAGGCGCTGATGTCGCGGTTGTAGGCGTTCCCTTTGACAGCGGCACGTCCTACCGGCCAGGAACACGGTTCGGGCCGGCCGCCCTGCGCGAGGCGTCAACGATCCTCAAGCCGTACTGCTCCGTTCTGGACGCAGACATCAATGAAATGCTGAAAGTCGTGGACTGCGGCGACATCGACACCATCCCCGGCTACATGGAAGAAAGCCTCGACGCCATCCGTGACGGTCTGATTCCGTTATTCCACTCCGGCGCGACACCAGTCATCCTCGGCGGCGACCATTCCATCAGCCTGGGTTCACTGCGCGCCGCCCACGCCGTCCATGGCCCTGTGGCGCTGGTGCACTTCGACGCCCACAGCGACACTATTTCCGGCTATTACGGCAAGCCCTACAACCACGGCACCCCGTTCTACTGGGCTTTGAAGGAAGGTCTGATCAGCCCCGAACACTCCACCCAGATCGGCATTCGCGGCCCCCTGTACAGCCGGGACGCCTTAAGCTGGCCCAAGTCGCAGGGCCTGCGCATCGTCATGGGCGAAGAACTGCACCGGCGCGGCATGGAACCGATCATTGCCGAAGTGCTCAAGCGGGTTGGCGACCGGCCGGCCTTCCTGTCCTTTGACATCGACTTCCTCGACGCCACGGCCGCGCCGGGAACAGGCACGCCGGAAGTCGAGGGCTTCACCACCTACGAAGCCCTGACCATGGTGCGCGCCATCTGCAGCCAGCTCAACATGACCGGCATGGATCTTGTGGAAGTGCTGCCGGACAAGGATCCTTCAGGCATTACCGCACTGGCCGGCGCTTCCGTTGCGCACGCGTTCATGGCCTCACTGGCCAGCCGGAAAATGCAGCACCACACCCGATAGCCTTAAGGAGATGTCCAGGCGGAACAAGACCTCCCGGCCTCTCCGCATGGCAGGAAACCTCCTCCCCTGATACTGAAGATGCCTGGCGTGCTCTGTGCATGCCAGGCGTCCTTCTTCAGGGCTCAGTATTTCACTTGCCGGGTAAACAAGAGGCAGATCGCTAAAGGACGCCATGCCTCCTCTTTTTTATCCGCCTTCTGCCCGGATGGACGCTATCACCCGTTTTTTCCCGCTCCCGGGGACGTCCTGGAATCGACATTCACAGAGTCCTCAGAGAGGGGTATTATCCATGTTCTCAAATTCAGCCATCAAGGGGACGATCCCCAAAAAGGACACGGGACCATAAAAACGCGTTCCAATCGCTTTGGCATTTGGGTCAGGATATCCATCCTGAGGACCTGCTGATCCCGGCCCTGCATCTGCCACCGGAGGAGCTGGCGCGACATATCCGGCGCATCCTGTTTATCAGGCTTCAGGGGGGCATCGAGGCCATCCGGAAAGAGACCGCAGACACCGCGCGCTCCGGGCAGCCATAACCGCCGGCATGGCCGCCAGGACGCACAGGCTCTCTGAGCGCAATACGCCTCACTGTTGCGCTACAACGTTCGCCGAGTGTAAGGTGGCAGGGCACACAGCCTCCGGCACGGCCGGCATGCGCCTCCCGGTTATGCAGAAGGAACGGGAAGGACAGCGGCGGGCACAGCGCCCTGAACGCGACGGGGCCCCCTTCCCGAGTGCAGTGAACGGGGAGCTCCTTATTTGGTGACAGGCAGAACTGTCAGCGCTGTGCCGCACCGCTCACTATCGGACGGGCTTGCCGCCTGCCGGACGGCTGATGGGACGGCCAAGCAGGATGCCGCACAAGACGAACGCCGCGCCAACCAGGAACGCGCCCGTCAGGCGTTCGCCCAGCAGCCACATGGCCTGCACAGCGCTAAGCACCGGAAGCGAATAGTAGATCATTGAAGCGCTGGCCGCCCCGATGCGGGCAATGGCCGCATTCCAGCACAAAAACGCCACCACGCTCATGCCAAGCCCCAGGTGCAGCACCTGCAGAGCAAGCAGCGGGCTCCAGGCGACATGTGCGCCGGACGCCAGTTCCACGGCAACCATGGGCACAAGCAGAATCACCCCAAACCCCACCACAGTCATCAGATACCCGACGGGCGAAAGCTCCCTGGGAGCCCAGCGCACCAGGATGGAGTAGGCGGCAAAGCACACGGCGCCGGCCAGGGTCCATACGTCTCCGGTGCTGAATTCGAGTCTGAGCAGGGCATGGACATCTCCGCGTGCGATGATGATCAGGGCGCCTGTCAGGGCACAGAGTACGGCCAGCCCATGGCGCAGGTTGGGCCGCCCCAGCTTGACCAGCCATGACAGCAGCAGGGCGAACACCGGCGAGCTGGCGGCCAGCAGCGCCATGTTCATGGCCGGTGTTGTCCGGCCGGCAATGTAGATCAGCGAGTTGAACAGCGTAACGCCAACCAGCCCTGTAAAAATAAAATAGCCCAACCGTGATGCGATACACCGCCTGGCCTTCCAGACATTGCGCGCGCCAAAGGGCAGCAGGATCACAAATGCCGTGCCCCAGCGCAGCAGCGACAGGGTCAGTGGAGGCACCTCCTCAGCCATGGCGCGGGCCAGGACAAAGTTGCCGGACCAGATGATCGTTGCCAGCAGGGCCAGAAGACTGCCACTCAATACGGGACGGACGGAAAAAAAGCTCACGATGACACTCCTGGTTGACGGCCCTGCCGGACTCTCCACACCAGCCCGGCACGGGGCAGGCCTGAGACGGCCGTACAACGGTCCTGCATAACGGAAAATGGCGCAGCAATCCAGCCCCGGCACGCCACAAGGCCCTCGCTTGCTCCCTGGATCCAGCACGTCTCTGACTTCTGTTTTTCCGGGACACCCCCGGCCCTCTCATAGTACGGGGAAACCTTTGCAGCGCCCTTTGTACAGCGGCTTTCCTGGCAATGGCAGGCCTGTCCCGTCTGCCATCCGCTGATGCCTTTGTCATACCGCCTGCCGGTTTGCATGCCTTAGCGGCATGCTGGAAGCCCCGCCTGCCATGTCTGGCAGGCGGGGCTTGCGGAAACAGCCAGGAGGCAGAGCGCCGGGGGCAGTGCTATGAGCCCATATCCACCCTGCGCACGCCGTGCTCATCGGCCGGGATGGCCGTAATCCGGCGGCTGAACACCCGGAGCCAGTGAGGGCCCCACACCGGGGTGAACAGGAGCCGCGCCAGCCATTCGGAGGTATGCAGCACCGGGCGGCGCTGCCCCATGCGGATCAGGCTGCGGGCAATGCCGATTTTGCACGACGGGCAGCTGACCAATACAGGTCCGCGCGGATCGTACCCTTCCAGATCCTTGGACAAGGTTTCCATTTTGCGTTCGCGCAGCAGGTTGTAAATCTGCGGCGACGTCATCGCCCCCATGCCGGATTCGCCGCAGCAGCGCTGGCTGATGCGCACGTCCGCCCCGGTGAAGTCCGACAGGGCGTTGCTCTGGATCTGCACGCCCTTGACCCTGTGCACGCCTGCCCAGGCCGTATGGCAGGCAGCATGGAAAATGACCGTGGACGGCCAGCGCTGGGGATCAGACTCCAGGCGCGGGATAACAAGCTGAGAAACGTCGATGAACGGCATTTCAGGCAGCCCGAGTTCCCCGGCAAGCTGATGTTTGCCGAGGCCTTCACGGCAGGAGCCGCAGGCGGTAACGATCTGGTTGATAGTCAGCCCCGCGTCCGACGCCCGCTGCAGTGTCTGACGCAGGACCTCGATATTGCTGATCCGGTTGCGTTCGAACTTGTCGTCCGCACCGGAGCTGAGCAGTGGATATCCGCAGCACAGGTGACGCGGGGGCACCACCACGGTCACACCGGCACTGAGCAGCAGGGCCAGGGACGAAAGCCCGATAGCCCTGTGGAACAGGCTGCCGCCGCAGCCGGGGAAATAGAGCACTGCGGGCCCGCCTTCCGCACCGGCCGGCGCAAAGATGTGCCCCTGCCGGATATGCAGCGCATCGTACAGGTTGGTATAATTGGTGGTCGGTCCCTTGCTGGCGAACAGTGGGCTGGACATCCTGCTTCTGAGGGAAGCCGGAACAAAGTTGAGCATCTGGTTCTGAGCCTTCTGGCCGATGGCCGCAACCTTGGCCACACGCGGCACGCGCTTGGCCGGCTTGCGCACCAGCCAGGAAAGAATCTGGGACTTGAGCGGATGTCCCCCGGCCCCTTCATGCTCCAGGAACGAACGCAGAACCAGGGCCACTTCGGCCGAGGGGATGTGCACAGGGCACACAGCCTCACAGCGTCCGCAGCCTGTGCAGTGCTCGACCATGCAGCGCAGTTCGGCCATGGCTGCCGGCGAGGGAGAGCCCGTGGTGAACTGGCTGTAAGTGATGGCCTCGACCACTGCGCCCAGAATCATGTTCTTGTTGCGCGGGTGGTACTGCATGCCGCGCTCAGGGTAGAGCATGGGACAGACCTGCTTGCACTTGCCGCAGCGCGTGCAGTTCTGAACCAGCTGCAGCATGTTGACCAGGCGTTCCTTTTCGGGCAGGCCGCTTTCGTGGATGTCGTTAATCAGCCGGTTGAACGAAAAGGTGTACGGCCGTGCAGGCAGTTCACGCTGGATGAGCTTGGCCGGGTTGCACACCTCGCGCGGATCGACCTGCTCCTTGAAGCGGCGGATGGCGGCCATCTTGTTTTCGTCAAGATAGGCCAGCTTGGTGATGCCGATGCCGTGCTCGCCGGACACCGCGCCTCCCATGGCCTTGGCCGTGGCCATAACCTTGTCCACGACCTTTTCGGCCAGGCGCAGCATCTCGGCGTCGTTGGAATTGACAGGGATATTCACATGGCAGTTGCCGTCGCCGGCGTGCATGTGGCTGGCCACGATCAGCCGCTTGGCGTCCATTTTTTCCTGAATGGCGGCAATTTTCTTGACCAGATCGGGCAACGCGCCGGCCAGCTCGTTCAGGTAGCCGCGGGCGCGGCCCATCAGTTCCTCATCCGAACAGGGAGCCTGTTCGTCATCACCCATTTCGATGATGTGCGAAGCAAAACTGAATTCGCGGTTCAGGCCGGGCGGCGTAGTCGGCAGGCCGGGAAGCCGCCCCACGTCCTGCAGGGCCCGGCGATAGGCCCAGGCGGCGCAGCGCAGATTGAGCCGTTCGAGGAACAGCGCAAAATCCGGAATATGCTGCATGGGGATCACAACGTCCTCATTGACCTTGAAACCGGACGTCTTGCGGGCAATGGCCGACAGCTTGTGCCGGTCCTCCCAGAACAGTTCGGCTTCACGGGCGTCGCGAGCCACAAGAAAGGCCACATTCTCATGCCCGGCCACAATTTCGCCGATTTCACCCACCGCGCGATCAAGCAGGGCCTTGTCATCGCCGTCGGCCTGCAGGACCACTACCGAAATAGGCTGATCGCTGCGGCCGGACTTGCACTTGTAGTCGATGGCCTGAATGTACTTGGCGTTGAACTCTTCCAGCGCCGAAAGCTTGGCATAGTCGCCGTTCTGGCGGATCCGGTTGCGCAGGGCCACGATCTCGCCAATGACCACCGAAGCCTCGTGCATGGAACGGCCAAAGAATTCAAGCAGCATGACTCTCGACAGGGCCGGGATGTGGTGCACGATGAAGGTGGCGTCGACAATGATGCCGTCCACGCCTTCCTTCTGCACGCCGGGCAGTCCGCCCAGCGCCTTGTTGGTCACGTCCTTGCCAAGGCCGGGCAGGCGGATTTCGTCACCGCGCAGCTCGATGACCGAACGCAGTCCCCCGCTTGGCACATCGCGCACTTCAAAGACAGCCGTTTCCTCCGGCAGGATCTTGTGCCGGGGATGATTGACGCGCATGATCTCGATGATCTCGCCCGTGGGTGTGACCATCCGCCAGCTCAGCAGATTGTCGAGCGTCGTGCCGTATTCAAAGGCATAGGGGCCTCCGGAGTTTTCGGCAATATTGCCGCCGATGCTCGACGACGTGCGCGACGCGGGATCCACCGTAAACAGCCGGCCCTGCCTGGCGGCCTTGTCCACGGCGTTCTGGGTGATCACCCCGGCCTGCACCGTCATGGTGTTATTCTTCAAATCCACGTCGCCGATCGTTGTCAGGCGGGTCAGCCTGGCCACCACCGTCCTCCGGCGCACGGGCACCGCCCCGCCAGTCATCCCCGAAGCGCCGCCCATGGGCACAATGGCAAACTTCATTTCGTTGGCCAGCCGGATAAGTGCACTGATCTCCTCGGCCGAGGCCGGTTCGACAATGAGCAGCGGCAGCTCCAGCCGCAGGTCGGTGGCGTCAGTCGCACAACTGACCAGATCGCCGGGCGCGGTGATGATCGCGTCCGACGGCAGGATGCTGTCCAGGCGGCGGCACAGCTCCTCGCGAAACTCCATCGCGGCCTCGTGCGCCGTCCAGAACAGCGTGATGCCTTCATCCAGCGTATTGGCATAATGGTTGGCCAGTGAGAAGAGTTCCCTCTTGAAACGCTCGGCGACACTCTGGCGCACCATGTCCGGATCTACAAACGGGTTGCAGATCACAAGGAACAGTTCCTCGGAAAGCTCCACAGCCAGGTCGCGCACCGACTGCGGCCACTTGGCGAACTCCTGCGGTTCGATACGGAGAATGCGATTGACAACCGCTTCCGGCGAAATGGAAATATGAGGCCCCTTGCGTGGCATGAGACAACTACCTCGGGTTCAGTCTGACGGAAAAGGGTTTTTCGCGGTTTTTTAAGGAAACCACTGCCATAGTTTCGAAAAGAAAACTTTATTCCTAAAAAAATATCAATATATTATATATGCCTTGATTCACCTTTGCGAAAGAATGCTTAATAAAAGCAAACCATCTGGCGTAAACATTAAGTATGGCTTGAATTGCTCCAGACGTCAAACCGTTTTTACTACGGAACATTCCCGGCGTTGCAGACAGCTTTGCTTTTGCAAACACGGCAGGCAGATCCAGGACGGACAGAATGGGGACATCCCTGTCCGGACCGACTGCAGATCCATAGCGGCCACTCACTTATGGAGCACCGTCTCGCCCGCCGGCTGCACAAACACCACTCCGCCGGCTGTATCAGCCGTGCGCCAGAGTCCGGCCAAGACCAAGGTTTGGCCAAACTTAAGCCGGTCGCCGGGCACGGGGAGAAACACCAGGGATGTTCTCTAACGTATCGTCCGATCCCTGATTTCGTGCCCGGAGGAAAAACGCCAGCCGCACAGAGCAGGCGGTACAGCCCGTTTTCCACAGCCCCATCCGGGCTGGCAACCGGCACACACAGTACACCGCGTCCCGGAGGAGCAGCGCCTCCGGCTTCATCACCATGAAAAGCACATCAAACAGCCTCATGCGCGCACCATCAGGCAGTTACAGGCCCCGGCTCCATTCCTGCACGCAGGTGATACAGCCTGCGGGGAACGCCCCTCAACGGTAGGCAGGATCCATCCCGCTACAAATGACAGACTGTCCTGCCCAGCTGCGCTGCCTTCAAAAACATCTTCAGCACCCAGCGTCTTCCTGACATTCCCGACAGGGGATCCGCCAGACAGGGCCAGACCGTTCTTGACCTTGACAGAAGTCTGGTTCATTATTGCCAATTCAACGTTGAACCCCTTTTCTCCATTGTGGATATTGCCCATGATTACTGTCGATCTGCACTGCCATACCTTTTATTCCCATGGCAAGGATAGCGTGTCCGACATGGCCGCGGCCGCGGCTGCCGCCGGCATGCGCATTCTCGGTTTTTCCGAACACTCGCCGCGTCCTGAAGGCTATGACTATCCACAGGAGTACCGCGAGCAGCTCAAGGCAGGCTTTCCTGCCTACCTGTCTGAAGTCCGCGCCCTGCGTGAACGCTGGGAAACAGCGCCCGCCGACGCCAAGCCGCTGCGCGTGCTGCTGGGGCTGGAAGTGGACTGGTTTTCGGCCGAACAGCCGTTCATCGCCCGTATGGCCGCCTCGGAACCCTGGGACTATCTGCTTGGCAGCGTCCATTTTCTCGGGCACTGGGGCTTTGACGCCAGCGCCGCTGACTGGGACGTCTCGGATGACGTCTGCCACGAGCGCTACACCGCCTATTTTCAGGCGCTTGCCGAAATGGCCGGCAGCCGGCTTATGAATGTGGCCGCTCATCCGGACATTATCAAGATTTTCAGCGTGGACCGCTTCAACGCCTGGCTTGACGACGCCGACAATCTGGAAAAAGTCCGGCGTGCGCTTGCAGCCATGAAAGAGGCTGGCATGGCTATGGAAATCTCGGCAGCCGGTCTGCGCAAGCCCTGTGCCGAAATCTATCCCGGCCCGCGCATCATGCGCCTGGCCGCCGACCTGGCCCTGCCCGTCACCTTTGCCTCCGACGCGCACAACGTGAGACAGCTGGGCTGGAACTTTGACCGGCTGGCCGACTACGCCCGTGAGTACGGCTATGCCAGCAGCCGCTACTTTGTAAAACGCAAGGCGTACGAGCAGCCTTTCTAGAGCATTTTCAGTTTGAAACCTTTTGCGCTTCAAACCATACGGCCTGTCGTTTCGCGGAAACACCGCGGTTTTTCCGCTCAATTCTGGCCGGGCAGCGTTGTGCTGCCGCCTCGCGTTCTGCCTTTTCCAACGGCAAAACGCTCTAGAGAGGTCTGTTTGGACTGCAGCCGGTTCCGGCGGACGCTCCGCGCAACCCGGCACGCGCCCGGTGGCCTCAGGCTCCCGGCCTTCCGCAACGTCTGCTTTTTCTGGAGTTTTGAGGTATGGAATTCTGTTCTCCCCTCATTGACGTCACTGACGCCAGAGTGACCTATCAGGGACTGCGCGCCCTTGATGACGTGACCCTTTCCCTGCACGCCGGGGAACATCTTGCCCTGCGCGGCGGCAACGGCGCCGGCAAATCGACGCTGCTGCGCCTGCTGCGCGGCGAACAGTGGCCCGATCAGGACAGCCGGTGCCGCATTGTCTGGCATACGGCCGGGGGCCCCGAAACGTCCCCTCTGGCCGGACGCGGCATGGTTTCGCTCATTGCGCCGGCCCAGCAGGAGCGCATCCTCTTGCAGGGCTGGGACATTACCGGCGAAGATCTGGTCTTCGGCGGCATTTCGGAAGCCGTCTATGTGCTGCGCCATGCAGAAGGCGAGGACAAGGCGCGCATCCATGAGCTTGCCGCGCAGCTGGACGCCGAGCCGCTCCTGTCCCGGCGGGTGCCGGAACTGTCGCAGGGCGAACTGCGCCGCCTGCTGGTGGCCCGCGGGCTCATCCGCAACCCCCGCGCGCTTCTGCTCGACGAAGTGACCGACGGCCTTGATGCCGACTCGCGCCTGCGCCTGCTTGCCATGCTGGAAAAGGCGTCGGTGCTGTCCACACTGGTCATCAGCACCCACCGCCCCGAGACGCTCCCCGACTGGATGCACCGCGAAATCTGTATGGAGCACGGACGCATTGTCTCAGATCGCGCGCTGCCCGGCAAACCCGTTGCCCACCTTGCGGTGTCTTCCAACTGCGGCATGGATCTCACTCCCCAGCTGTCCGGCGTCAAGCACGGTGAAGGCGCACGCATCGAAATCGTCAACGCCACTGTCTACCTCAGCGGAACACCTGTCCTGCACGACATCAACTGGACTATCGAACCTGGTCAGAACTGGGCCGTCCTCGGTGACAACGGCGCCGGCAAATCCACGCTCATGCGGCTTGTGGCCGGCGACGAATTTGCCGCCGCAGGCGGCAGCGTCCGCCGCTGGCTGCCCAGGCAGGGCGGAGAGCAGGTCAAGCTCGAGTGCATCCGCAAGGGGATCCGGCTGGTTTCGGACTTGCAGCAGGCCACCTATACCTACGACATCACCGGAGAAGAACTGGTTTTTTCTGGCTTTGACAACAGTGTAGGCGTCTACCGCGCCATCGCTTCCGACGAGCTTGACGAAGCCCACTACTGTATGCGCCTGCTTGGCGTCGAGCATCTGGCCCGGCGCTCCATCCGGCGCTGTTCCACCGGCGAAATGCGCCGGCTCCTGCTGGCCCGGGCCCTCATCGGCTCGCCGGATCTGCTGCTGCTGGACGAACCCTGTTCGGGACTGGATCCGGCCGCGCGCGATCATGTGCTGGAGCTGGTGGACGCCCTTATGGATCAGGGGGTGCAGATCGTCCTGGTCTCCCACCGCCGTGAGGATCTTATCCCGACCATTACGCACCTGCTGCGGCTGGATCACGGCCGGGTCACCTGGAACGGTCCCTGCCCTGAGGATCTTCTGTCATGAACGCGGCAGCCATCCTGATGCTGGCCCTGGCCCTGGCCATGGACGCCTTTGCCGTGTCTGTGGGTGCAGGCTGCGCCCTGCGCCGTCCGCAGGCCGGCCATTACCTCCGCATGTCGCTGGCCTTCGGCCTGTTCCAGTTCCTCATGCCGGTAATCGGCTGGACACTGGGGTTGTATGTGCGTGGCTTTATTGAAAGCTGGGATCACTGGGTTGCCTTCATCCTGCTGGCCTGGATCGGTGGTTCCATGCTGCGCGAAGGCCTGCGCCGCGACGGGACGGAAAACTGCTCCTGCCCGCCGCCCCAAAAGGATCCCTCCCGGGGCGCGAGCCTGCTGCTTCTGGCTGTGGCCACCAGCATCGACGCGCTGGCCGTAGGGCTGTCGTTTGCGTTGATCAAGATGCCGATCCTCATGCCGTCCGTGGTGATTGGCCTGGTCTGCGCCGGGATGACAGCACTGGGACTGTTTCTGGGGCAGCGCCTGTCCAGGGCGGCCCTGTTCGGACGGCACGCAGGTGTGGCCGGCGGCCTGGTCCTGCTGGGTATCGGCATAAAGATCCTCTGGGAGCACGGTGTGTTTGCCTGAGCCGCACGGCGCGCGGCCATGCCCGCGCGGCATCTGTCCTTGCGGGACAGGGGCACCCGCCCGGCTTGCCCTGCCGCCCCTGTCCACAAAGGCAAGGAAGTTCGCACAGCAGGTTGTCCCCGTGCCTGTGGTGCTGACGTCCCTGTTCGCGCAGGAGGAAAAGCCCATGTGCCCAGCGCCGGCACGCTCCGAACACCCAGTGCAGGCCGCTGCCGTATTCTGCCGGTGCCGTTCTGACGGCCCGCCAAACCAGAAGGCCCGGCGTCGGGCGGCCTGGAAAAGAGTCCCTGGCACGGCCTGCCGTCCCTGCGGACTCGCCGTGCTGCCCTCTGTGTGGCTGAGGCGTGTGCCGGCTGTGCGCCGCTCTTCCCTCATAACCTGAAATCGGCTATGGTTCGGCCATGATCGCATATCTTGAAGGTCGCCTTGACCAAACAGGGCCAAACGCCGCCGTGGTAATTACCGCAACAGGCGTTGGCTATGAGGTGTCGTTGCCGCTGCACACCCTTTCGCGCCTGCCGCAAAAGGGCGCTCAGGTGGCGTTCTACACCTCGTTCATCGTGCGCGAAGACGCCCAGGAGCTGTTCGGCTTTGAGACGTGGGACGAGCGCGAGACGTTTGTGACACTCATCTCGCTGTCCAAGGTCGGTGCGCGCACGGCCCTTGCCATTCTGTCGGTTTTCCGTCCGGACGACCTGCGGCGGCTTGTCCTCGACGACGATCCCACGCCGCTGACCCGGGTTTCAGGCATTGGCAAGAAAACCGCGCAGCACATTTTTCTGGAACTGAAGTACAAGCTCAAGGTGGAGGACTGCCCGGCACTGGCTGCGCCCGGCGGCGCGGGCCCGCGTCCCGGCAGCGTCTACCGCGACACGCTTGCCGGCCTTGAGGGGCTGGGCTACAGCGAGCTTGAAGCCGGTCCGGTCATCAAGCAGATCCTGCACGACGAGCCGGATCTCGACGTCAGCGGCGCCCTGCGGGCGGCCTTGAAGGCCATGGCCCGCATCCGCCAGGGAGAACCGCGATGAGCGATGCCCAGGATCTGTTCGGCGCGGCCGCAGCAGGCCCTCTGCCAGAGCGCGTCCCGGCGGAGGAATCCATCCGGCCCACGCGGCTTGAGGACTTTATCGGCCAGGAAGAGCTGCGCGCCAACCTCCGTGTGTATCTGAACGCCGCGCGCGAACGCGGCCAGGCCATGGATCACACGCTGTTTCATGGCAATCCCGGCCTTGGCAAAACGACGCTCGCACAGATTATGGCTGCGGAACTGGGCGTCAATCTGGTCTGCACCTCCGGCCCGGTGCTGGAACGCAGCGGGGATCTGGCCGCCATCCTGACCAACCTTTCCCGGCACGACATCCTGTTCGTGGATGAAATCCACCGCATGCCCATTGCCGTGGAGGAAATCCTCTATCCCGCCATGGAAGATTTCAAGCTCGATCTGGTCATCGGGCAGGGGCCGGCGGCGCGGACGGTCAAAATTGATCTCGAGCCGTTCACGCTGGTGGGCGCGACCACGCGCATCGGGCTGATTTCCTCACCGCTGCGCGATCGCTTCGGGATTATCAGCCGGCTTGAATACTACACCCCCGAGGAACTCGCCCGCGTGGTGCTGCGCTCGGCGCGGATTCTTGACGTGCCCGTCACCGGGGACGGCGCGCTTGAAATCGGCCGCCGGTCCCGGGGGACGCCGCGCATTGCCAACCGCCTGCTGCGCCGTGTGCGGGACTTTGCCGCAGTGTTTGGCAAGGGAATTGTGGATGCCGAACAGGCCAGAAACGCCCTCAACCGCATGGACGTGGACGAATTCGGCCTTGACCAGATGGACCGCAAGCTCCTTCGGGTGCTCATCGAATATTACAATGGCGGCCCGGTCGGCGTAAAAACGCTGGCGGCCGCCGTAGCCGAAGAAGTCCGCACGGTGGAGGAAATTTACGAGCCCTACCTCATCCAGTGCGGTTTTCTCAAGCGCACGCCGCGCGGCCGCATGGCCACAGCCCGTGCGTACCGGCATCTGCGCATGCCCGGCGGCATGGCGGAACAGGGCCTGCTTGAATAACCGGAAAGTTTCCTACCTGCGGAGGCTGGACTCCGCTTTCCTCAGCAGGGCCGGAAGAACATGGTTCCGGCCGTTATGGAGAATACCATGGCAAAAAAGCCCACTCTGTCTCCTGAAGACGCGCGCCGCGAGGCGCTGCAGACCGCGCTGGCCACCATTGAGCGCCGCTTCGGTCAGGGCGCGGTGATGCGCCTTTCCGACGACGTCCATGTCCAGGTTCCCGTCATCCCCACCGGCTCCATCGGCATCGACCTGGCGCTGGGCATCGGCGGCATCCCCCGTGGCCGCGTGACTGAAATCTACGGCCCCGAATCTTCAGGCAAGACGACCCTTACCCTGCACATCATCGCCGAATGCCAGAAGGCCGGCGGCACCGCCGCCTTCATCGACGCCGAGCATGCCCTCGACGTCACGTATGCCAAGCGGCTCGGCGTCAAGACCGACGAACTGCTCATCTCGCAGCCCGACCACGGCGAACAGGCTCTGGAAATTGCCGACATGCTCGTCCGTTCTGCGGCCGTGGATCTGGTGGTCATCGACTCGGTGGCCGCCCTCATCCCCCAGGCCGAACTGGAAGGCGCCATGGGCGAAACCCAGGTGGGCGGCCAGGCCCGCCTGATGAGTCACGCTCTGCGCAAGCTGACCGGCACCATCCACAAGTCGCGCACCGCCGTGATCTTCATCAACCAGATCCGCATGAAGATCGGCACCACCGGCTACGGCAACCCCGAAACCACCACCGGCGGCAATGCGCTCAAGTTCTACAGCTCTGTCCGGATGGACATCCGCAAAATCCAGACCCTCAAGGACAAGGATGAAGCCTACGGTTCGCTGACGCGCGTCAAGGTCGTCAAGAACAAAATGGCCCCGCCCTTCCGCGAAGCCAAGTTTGACATCATCTGGGGGCAGGGCATCTCACGCTCCGGCGAACTGATCGATCTTGGCGTGGAGCTCGGGATCATCGACAAGAGCGGTGCATGGTTTGCCTTTGGCGCTGAAAAGCTCGGCCAGGGCAAGGAAAAGGTCCGCGCGCTGCTTGACGAAACACCCGAACTGCGCAACGCCATCGAGGCCAAGGTCATCGAGCATCTCGGTATGCATCCCAACGAGGCCCTTGCTGCTGCAGAAGCCGACGCGGATGCCGACATGCCCGGAGAACCAGCCGATAACGGCTATCTGGACGATCTGCCCTACAGCGACGAACAGTAGACCGCACCGTCCCTGCGCTGCACGCACAGGGGAAAACGCCATGCCGGCCGGCCTGCGTCCAGGCGCCCGACATGGCCCACAGCGCCTGCTGCATATACAACCATCACGCCCGTCCTGCCGCGTCACCCGCTGACGCGGCAGGACGGGTCAGCACATCCAGCCACACGACAGGAACCAGCATGCTTACAGCCCAGGAAATCAGGCGTAAATTTCTGGATCACTTCAAAAAATACAACCACCGTGAAGTGCCTTCCTCCTCGCTCATCCCGCGCGACGACCCGTCACTGCTGTTCACCAACGCGGGCATGGTCCAGTTCAAACGGGTTTTTCTCGGCCAGGAAAAACGCGACTACACCCGTGCCACCTCCGCCCAGAAGTGCCTGCGCGTGGGGGGCAAGCACAACGACCTTGACAACGTGGGCCGCACCGCGCGCCACCACACCTTCTTTGAAATGCTCGGCAATTTCTCGTTCGGCGACTATTTCAAGGAAGACGCCATCCGCATGGCCTGGGAGTTTGTAACCAGGGAACTGGGCATCCCGCGCGAAAAACTCTACATCACTGTATACAAGGACGATGACGAGGCCTTCGACCTCTGGGTCCGTGTGGCCGGTGTCGACCCCTCGCGCATTTACCGGCTGGGTGAGAAGGACAATTTCTGGTCCATGGGTGATACAGGCCCCTGCGGCCCCTGTTCCGAAATCCATGTGGATCAGGGCGAGGACATGGCCTGCGGTCCCAATTGCGGCATCGGCACCTGTGACTGCGACCGGTTCCTCGAAATCTGGAACCTCGTGTTCATGCAGTATGATCAGGCCGCGGACGGCACCCGCACTCCCCTGCCTCATCCCTCCATCGACACGGGCATGGGCCTTGAGCGCATCGCCGCCGTCTGCCAGGGCGTGCGCTCCAACTATGACACGGACCTGTTCCAGACGTTCATCCAGTACATGGCTTCACTGGCCGGCGTGCGCTACCGGGAAGATCCGGACACCGATACGGCCCTGCGCGTCATCGCCGACCACAGCCGGGCCATTGCCTTCATGATCGCCGACGGCATCCTGCCTTCCAACGAAGGCCGCAGCTACATCCTGCGCCGCCTTATCCGCCGGGCCTTCCGCTTCGGACGGCTGATCGGCATGCAGGAACCCTTCCTGTACAAGACTGCGCTGAAGGTCGCGGAAGTCATGGGCGGGCAGTATCCTGAACTGAACGAGCGCGCCGAGTTCATGGCCCGCGTGATCCGCGAGGAAGAAGAGCGCTTCGGCCAGACCCTCGATAAGGGGCTGGCCCTCCTGGAAAGCGAAATGGCCGCACGCGAGGCGGACAAATCCCTGCCCGGCGACGTGCTGTTCAAGCTGTATGACACCTACGGCTTTCCTATCGACATCGTCAACGACATCGCCGGCAAGCGCGGCTTTGCCGTGGACGAAGACGGCTTTACGGCCGCCATGCTCGAACAGCGCCGGCGCGCCCGGGCCAACTGGAAAGGCTCAGGTGAGAAGGATCTGGGCTCGCGCTTTGCCTCTCTGCTGTCCGACGGCCTCAAAAGCGAATTCATCGGCTATACGGCCCTTGACGCCACTGCCCGGGTTGTGGCTCTGCTTGACGCCGACGCCCTGCCGGCAGACAGCCTGCCCGCCGGTGCGGAAGGCTATGTGGTGACCGAGCGCACCCCGTTCTATGGCGCCTCCGGTGGCCAGACCGGCGATACAGGCCGCCTTGAAGGACCCGCCGGCAAAGCGGAAGTCCTCGACACCCTCAAGCCTTCGGCGGATCTGACCGTGCTTAAAGTCCGCGTTGCTGAAGGCGAGCTCCTCCCCGATCAGGAACTCGGCCTGCATGTTGATGCCGAACGCCGCCTGGCTTCGGCCCGTTCGCACACCTGCACGCACCTTCTGCACGCGGCGCTGCGCCGTGTGCTCGGCGATCACGTCCGGCAGGCCGGCTCGCTCGTCACGCCCGAGCGGCTGCGTTTCGACTTTTCACACATCGCTCCCATGACGCCCGAAGAAGTGGCCAGAGTGGAACACGAAGTCAACGCCGCCATCATGGCCGACTATCCCGTGACCGCACGCCTCATGCACCGCGACGAGGCGCTCGGCTCCGGAGCCATGGCCCTGTTCGGCGAAAAGTATGGCGAAGAAGTCCGGGTGCTGACCGTCGGCAACGAGGCGCATACCGAATCTGTGGAACTGTGCGGCGGCACGCACCTGGCCTCCACGGGTCAGGCCGGGTTGTTCGTCATCCTCTCTGAATCGGGCATCTCCGCCGGCGTGCGGCGCATTGAAGCTCTCACCGGCTGGAACGCCTTCCAGCATATGGCCAACCAGCGCACTCAGCTGCACGCCCTGGCGGGCCTTCTGAAAAGCCGCCCCGACGACGTGCAGGCCCGCGTGGACGGCCTGCTTAAAGAAAATAAACAACTGCGGCGTGATCTCGACAAGGCCGTGGCCGCCTCCAGCCAGGGCAACGCCATGACCGAAGAAACCGTCAACGGCATAGAACTGGTCACAGCCAGGCTTGCGCCCATGCCGGTCAAGACCCTGCGCGAAGTCATGGACGACGTGCGCTCCAAGCATGTGCAGGGTGTGGTCTGCCTGGCCGCGCCCGACGCCGGCACCCCTGACAGCAAGGTTGCACTCATCCTTTATGTTCCCAAGGCACTGCACGACCGCTTCACCGCGCCAGCCCTCATCAAGCAGGTGGCCGGCCCCATCGGCGGCTCCGGTGGCGGACGCCCGGATCAGGCTCAGGCCGGCGGCTCCAACCCCTCCGGCATCGATGAGGTCTTCGCCCTGCTGCGTCAGGCGCTTGGCGCGTAGCCGGGAACCAGACGGACAGACTGAAAGCGGGGGAAAGGGAGAAACCCCTTTGCAAAGGGGTTCTCCCCCTTCCCCCCGACCCCCATTCCCTTTCCCGAAACACGTATTGAAGGCAAACACGACACACAGACTGACGCAACACATACGATCATTGCGGTATTTCAGGAATCCGCCGGCCGCTGTCTGACAGCCTCCAGGCATCCTGCGAAACCCGTCTGTCCCGCCTCCCATACACCGGCGCTGCATGCAGCCTCTGACCGCTGCATGTCTGTCCGCTGTCCGGAAACGACAGACGGCGCACGGCAATCACACCTGTTATGCCTGCCATGATCTGCATTCCGCACGGCCACCAGAAAAAGGACTTTCCCTGCGGAAAACACGTTGACAAGGTGTACCCGGCAGTGCTCACGGTTCCCCAGCCGGCTCGCCGCAACCGGCACTCTCCCCTCACGACAAACGTTTTAGGAGGCGGTTGAGGGGTCTGGGGGGAAGGGGAAGCCCTTTTGAAAAAGGGCTTCCCCTTCCCCCCAGCATCCAGCCTGGCTGCAACTCCCAACCCGCTTCACAGGACACGCCATGCGAACCATCGACTTTCAATTCGGCCCTCTGGTGGCGGCACTGCGCCATTCGCTTTCCGGCCTGGCCATTGCCTGGCGCGGCGAACGCGCCTTCCGGCAGGAATGTCTTGTCCTTGTGGCACTCGCTGTCGTACTGGCCCTGACCGGCACAAGTCCTGCCCGCTGGCTGCTGGTGCTGGGAATGTGGTGTGCCACCATGATCGTAGAGCTGCTGAACAGCGCCATTGAAAAGACCTGCGATCTGGTGACCACCGAATTCCGGCCGCTCATCAAGGCAGCCAAGGACATGGCCTCGGCCGCCATCCTGCTGTCCATGCTGCTCAACGTGGCAGTCTGGATCTGGGTTTTCTTCCTGGGCCGCTGACCCGGCCCGGCAACCGGGGCGGCCCGGCAGGCGGCCCCGCATCACGGAGTTCACGATGCGCCAGAAAAAAAAAAAAAAACGCGAAGACCG
>CALUZP010000064.1 GCA_944325325.1 uncultured Desulfovibrionaceae bacterium | reverse complement strand
CAGCGACTTCAGCTTCATGCACCAGGTGAGCAACAACCATATGCAGCCGTTCGACAGGATCGATGCAGGCCAGGATGGCCTGGGCTTCATCAAGCTTGAGGCGCAGGTTGGCGGCAATGAGATCGGCAATGCGGCCGGGCTCGTTGACGCTTGTCAGCACACTCATGATCTCGGCTGTGGGAATGCCGCGCATGGCCAGAATGCGTTCGCACTGTTCACGGGCAAAGCGGACCAGAGCTTCCTGTTCTACTTCAGGAATGGTCGCCGGCTGTTCGTGGAGCACATCAATGTCGGCCATGAGGCACGGCCCGTTGGTGGCAAGGTGCGTCAGCCTGGCGCGTGACAAGCCCTGCACCAGTGCCTTGAGATGCCCATCGGGCATCTTGAGCAGGCGCAGGATGATGGCCACCGAACCGATATGGAACAGATCGTCCATGCCGGGATTTTCCACAGTTTCTGACTTCTGTGTGCAGAGGAAGATGTAGCGGTTGCCCTGTGCAGCCATTTCAACAGCACGGGCGGAACTCTCGCGACCGACCATAAGCGGCACGATCATGTAGTTGAACACGGCCACATCGCGCAGAGGCAGGACGGGCAGGGTCGTGGGGATGTCCTTGAGGACGTCCGTAGCGCGTTTTTCCGGTTCGATTCGCTTGGTAATGGCGGCTGACGGACGGCGCCTGATCAGGCGGCGGCGCGGGGCGTCGTTTTTGGAATCGTCGTCGGATTTCAAACTCATAGCAGTGTCCTTATCGTCCGGGGACACCGTCAGAGGAGCCCTCCGGAGGCGGCCAGCGGCGGAAGGAAGCCTTCCTCGCGCAGACCGCAGTAGTTATTGTCCATGATGACCAGATGGTCCAGCAGAAAGAAGCCCGCGGCGCGGGCGGCCTCCTCCACTTTTTGCGTAATCGCTATGTCCTGGGCCGAAGGCTTGCCTCCGGCAGGATGGTTATGGACCAGAATGAATCCCCAGGCATGGTGTTTAAGACACAGCCGGATAATTTCCTGTGTGTTCACGAGCGCTGCATTGATGCTTCCGCGGCTTACCGGCAGCCATGCCAGCAGGTGGAGTCTGGTGTCGACGAGGGCTATCCAGAGTTCTTCAATTTGGAGGCCGGACAGCCTGGCACGGGCCATGGCAGCTACAGTGGCGTTGTCACACAGCCGTTCACCCCGGAAGACGGGTGCTTCCTCATACCGTGCGTGCAGTTCGCGCAGCAGCTCGAAAAAGTCCGCACAGCCCGATCCAAGGCCTTTCACATCCAGCAGGCTGTCCCTGTCGGCATCAAGCACGCCGCGCAGGTTGCCGAACCGTTGCAGCAGCGCCCTGGCCAGGGGCTTCGTGTCTTTGCGGGGCAAGGCAAAGGTCAGAAGAAATTCCAGCAGCCGGTCATCTGCAGTGCTGGAAAGCGTTCCCATGACGTCCTTGCGCAGCCTGGTCCTGTGACCGATGTAAGACGGTCGGGATGCAGTTTCCGACATAATAAGCAGTCCTGTGTGCGTGGCAAGGGGAAAAGGGGTGAGAGATTGATTGGTAAAACGTTTTTATCGGCTTTTTGCAGGATTGAACAACAGGGTCACCTCGCCAAGCAGGCTGTCCAGAGCCTGTTCCGGTGTCTTTTTTCCTGATTTGATGGACAGTTCAGCGTCATGCATGCTGTCCCACAATGCCGCCAGACCTGTGATGCCGAGCCGCCTGGCCAGAGCAAGCAGCTGTTCTCCGTCGCGGCGCATGGGAGCTGCAGACGGATCAGCCAACGTCTGCCAGAGCTGGCGGGCCTCACGCTGCAGCAGCCCCAGAAGAGGGAAAATGAGGTCTTCACCCCGTTCACTCATGGCCTGTTGCCAGGCACTGAGGGACTGTCCCTGTTGAAATAGCCGGATGATACTAAAGATATTAAATTTTTCTGCCTGATTGATGGCAACGAGATCAGTCACTTCAACGTTGCGCGAAACGGTGTCACCAGCACGGGCTGCGATAAACAGTGAAAGCTTGAGCAATTCACCCTCGATGGCGGCAGCCTGCAGTGGCAGCATGGGGACAAGGCGGTTTAGCGCGTCGGGCGTAAAAGTCAGGCCGAGCTTTGCGGCTGTCTGTTTGACAAAGGCGGACAGCGAGCGTTCGTCCAGTCCTGCACGCTCGATCCACCAACGCTGTTTGCGTGCAAAGGCCGTGCAGGGCAGTTTTTCAACGTGGGCCGGAAGCTTGGGCCGCCCTTTTTCCCAGGTTCCTTCCATGCAGAGCACAGAAAAGGCCTGTGGATTGGGGCGTGCCAGCGCCTTGGACAGCTGCCGCCAGACATCTGCCGGCAGAAGATGGGCGCAGCGCACGACAAGGATGCGGGACACCGGTGTAAAGCCCTGCAGGGTGAGGGCTTCCCAGAAACGGGCGGGCAGGCTTTCGTCACCCCAGAAGACAAGATGTTCTATCCCATCAGGAGACGGGAAAAAACGTTGTATGGCCTCTTCCGTCAGGATATTCAGCAGTGCGGAGTCCGGACAGAGGCAGAACAGGAAGCCGGGACGCTGCATGGTCAGAACCGCTGTTGAAGACGATCCAAAGCCCGCCTGACGCACTCGGTGAGCGTTTCCCTGACGGCGGTTTCGTCGTTTTCAAATTCGAAGTTATCC
>CALUZP010000063.1 GCA_944325325.1 uncultured Desulfovibrionaceae bacterium | reverse complement strand
CCCCCCGTCCCCCTTCCTAAAACGTTTATCGTTAGAGCGTGCCCGGTTTGAAACGCAACGCGCCTCACACCATACGGCCTGTCGTTTCCCATACGGCCTGTCGCGTTGCGGAAAAGGTGCTGCTTTTTGGCTCACGTTTGACCGGGCGATACTGTGCCGTCACATCACGTTTTGTTTTTTTCAGTGGCAAAAGGCACTGGAGGGCAAACGGTTACCGTCCTCCGGGGGTGTCCTTCTCCTTCTCAAGTTCTTTTCCGGAAAACGTCTGTCATCGCCACGTTTCCGCACCAGTGCACTGCGGGCTCCGGCAGATTCTGTTCGCACGGATTGTATGCCGTGTCTCCCATTCATTATGTGGAGGGCGCAAGGAACGCGTTGCCCGGCCGCGGCTGCCGGTAGCGTCTGAAACCGGCTCCGCTGGTCGGGGACTGGTGCAGCGCCGCGGGCTCCCCCCGATAAAACGTTTAGGAAGGCGGATGGGGGGTGCGGGGGGAAGGAGGAGAACCCTTTTCAAAGGGTTTCCTCCTTCCCCCCGCGTGCCTGTCACACACAGTTTCCTCCTTCCCCCCGCGTACCTGCCCTCCTGGTATCCCTTCGCTCTTTTTCCCGCGTGCCTGCTTCTGCCAGGAACGGGTTCTGTTTGTTCTGTGTTTGTCAGCTGGGGGATTGCGTCAGTTTGCGGCGCGTTGTGTACGGTGATCGCGGGCCAGGAGGATGACGACCATGCCCTGTGTATTCAGTCTGCCGGCGGCGTATTCGGCTTGTGCGCCGTTACCGAAGAAGACGTCGATCCGGTGGCCGTGGATAGCGCCGCCGCGGTCCTGGGGGAACATGAGTCCGTAGAGGGCGCGTTCTTCGCCGCTTTTCAGATCGGGGACGAGCACGCTCATGAAGGCGGTGAGTCCGCTGGGCAGGACGGTGGTGTCTGTGGCGACGCTCAGGTTGGGGGTCAGCACATAGCCCATGCTGCCGAGGGGGCCGCGGGAGTCTTTTTTGCCCAGCCGGAAGAAGACATAGCTTGGGTTCAGGGCGAGGATGTCCGGGGTTTCTTTCGGGTGTTCGGCGAGCCATTGCCGGATGGCCGGCATGGTGATGGGGTCTTCAATCAGGCCCTGTTCCTTCATGAGCCGTCCGATGGCCTTGTAGGCGCGCCGGTTCTGGCCGTCATAGAGGATGCTGCGGCGTGAGCCGTCCGGATAGAGCAGGCGTCCTGAGCCCTGAACCTGCAGGATAAAGATGTCGACGGGGTTTTCGGCCCAGGCCAGTTCCAGGCCTCTGCCGCGCAGGACGCCGCGCTGGTCGATGTCCTTGCGGGAGTAGTAGTGCCCCCGTCGTGCGATGGTCCGGCGCAGTTCCGGGGGGCGTTTGTAGAGGGGATAGCGGAAGCGTTCGGTACGCACGGGCGAGGCGGCGAGGAGCGGCTCGTAGTAGCCTGTGAAGGTATAGTCCGGCCCGGAGCGCAGCCAGATGAATTCGGTAGCCAGCAGTTCCGGATGGGCGCGCAGGCTGGGCAGGAGCTGCTGGAGGCGTTCCAGGGTGCGCGTCATGTGTCCGTAGGTGACGGCGCGGCCGGTGGCGACGGGCATGTCGGACGGTGCTGGCAGGATGGCGGCCAGTTCCGGCGTGTCGGGCAGCAGCAGGGCGGTTTTGCTGCGGGGGCGTCTTCTGACGTGTCGAAAGCTCTGGTCGGCGGCAAAGCTGGCCTGGGTCCAGTCTTCCAGCGTTCCCGGATCGTATTTCAGGCGTTCGATGAGGGTCAGGGCTTCGGGTTCGGAAAGCACGTCGACGCCTTCTTCTTCCATGGGCGGGGGCAGGGGTGGAAGCGCGGGTGTGGTGGCGTCGGGGACTGTGTGGCGGGGGGAACACCCTGGCAGGGCAAGCAGAAGCAGCAGCAACAGGCAACAGCAGCGGGCGAGCATGTGACCTCCGTGTATGAACGGTGCGCATCATGCCCAAAGCCGGGGGAAAAGGCAATGGCGGTATGTCCGGCAAGCGTCGGGCCATACCGCCATGAGAGGGGTGGCAGGGGCGATCAGTTGGCGGCCTTGCCGGAGCCGTCGTTGTCGCCGTCGTCGTCAGCGGGCATCTTGCCGTCAACGAGGTACGCGCCGTCGGGCAGCAGGGTAATCTGGCCGGCGTTGTTGAGCGGCAGGCCGATCCAGGTGATGGAGTTGCCGTTCTTGTCGGTCACCTGCAGGTCCCAGGCTTTGGCGTTGGGGGTCTGGGCGGCCATCAGGTCTACGGTGTCGCCGTTGGCCAGCACGCGCTGGGAAAGGCGCTGGGCTTCCCACTGGTTGGCGTTGGTGGGCGACACGGCGACGCTGTAGATGTCGAAATTGGCGTTGTTCAGGATGCTGACCGTGCCGTTGTTCTGCTGGGGCTGTGCGGCGTTGTCGGCAGCCAGGCACAGGCCGGGCAGGCTGAGCAGCGCAACCATGGCGAAAACCATCATCAGTCGTTTCATGCAAAACCTCCTGCAATCCGCAGATGGCGGTGTTGAAGTCCGGCGGTTGTCCGCGTGCGGCAATCCTGCACCGGCACGCCCGATCCGCCATGTCTGCAAGGGTATGCTCCGGCTGTGGCTGTGTGCTACTATTTTAAAATGATTTTGCATGAGTATATTGTTTGAGCAGATTGTTTCTGAAAGCCGTGTGGCGGCAGCCGGCCGTTTTCAGGCCAGAGGTGGCTGCGGTGCGGGCATGACCGGGCGGGCCGTGCGCTGGCGCGGGGCAGGATCGCGGCTGCCTGCGCTGCGGGGGGATGGCCGGGGAGGACTGGACGGGGAGTGTACCGGTGTGGTGCCGGCTCAGGCACCGGCCCGGGCTGGCGAACGGTGTGCCGCCGGCCCTGTTCCGTCAGGCGCGGGGGCTGCATGCAGGAAAAGGAGCATGCAGGCATTGCACAAATGTGCATTGTCTTGCGTGGCGGTTTGCGGCAGAATCAGGGCAATACATGATGGTGTATTCAGGCGGGTAAGGAAGGGGCATGAGCACCGCGCCCGCAGCGGATTGTCCCGGGCCCCCCGGAGGAGAGCGAAGTGGTTTTGCCGGCTCTGCCGGCCTCCGGGCCTGTTCCGGATCCGTCCGGGGAAGGTGCCGTCTGTGTGCAGGCTGGCGGAAGGCGTCTGCCCAGGTGCTTTCCAGACGCAGCCAGAGGGGGCGGCCGCGTCTGCGCAGAAGGGAAATGCCATTTTCCGGATCACCGGGACAGCCTCCCGGGGGTATCCGGGGGTATGCAGCCGGGGGGCGTCCGGGCTGTGCGCAGCGCATAGTTTCAGGCACGTCTTTTGCATGGTTTCAGGTAGAGAAAAGCGTATGACGCCAACAAGGTTGGCACCCCGGGAACAACGGCACGGTGTCCGCAGGCAGTGCAGGGACGCCGCGCCACTCCGGCTGGAGGCACAGGGGCGGTGCACCGTCAGGGGCGGGCTCCGGCTGACGGCGGGAGATACTGCAAGGAGGAGAACACCATGCCTACTGTTAACGCCGTTGGTCAGGCCGGCGTCCAGCCAGATGCAAGAGTTGCGGCGCCCCGGGCGGCAGCCGGTGCGCCGGCGGAGCTGCAGGGAGTCCGTGTTTCCAGAGGCGCCCGCATCGGGCGTGTGCTGCTGGGGATTTTTACCCTGGGCATTTCCGAGGGGATCCGCGCGCTGGTGTATGCTGTCCGGGCTGCCGGAGCTCAGGCACCAAGGGTGGCGGATCCGGGCGTGCCCGCGGCGCCTCCCCGGGCGGACGTGTTTAACACGGGCATTGCCAACGGGCTGCGCAACAAGGTGATGCCGCCGGCGTTTCAGGCGGCCGTGGCTGAAGCCATCAAAGAAATGAGCACCCGTTTCGGGGCCGAGATCCTGCCGAAAAACACCACGCTGGACACCATGCCAGAGTCGTCCGCCATCCGCCAGGCGCTGGCCAGAGAACTGGAGGCCATGGGCGAAGAGGTGACCCCCCAGGCCCTGCGCGCCCTGCTGGAAGCCCGCCTGGCGCAGGCCTGCGCCCGCCGGGGCATGGAGCAGCGCATTGCAGAGCTTTGCGGGCAGGCAGAGTTCAACGCGTCCCCGCTGGTCACGGCTCAGATACTCAACACGCTTCTGGAGCGCCAGCCGGAACTGGCCGCGGCGCTGAACGGCTGCGGCAATCTGGAATCCCTGACGGCTGTTCTGGATGCGAACATGGCGCATATCAGGGAAGAGGTGGCCGTGAAGAAGCAGATTTCCGATGCCCAGGCGCAGGCCATGGCGTCTGTCCGCACGCATCTTGCGCACCTGACAGGCCTGAGCGAAC
>CALUZP010000062.1 GCA_944325325.1 uncultured Desulfovibrionaceae bacterium | reverse complement strand
CCCCATGCGCTGGACCGCCTGGGGCAGCTGCGGCAAGGCCAGCTGCACACGGTTGTTGACGTCGATCACAGCCTGATCCGGATCCGTGCCTACGGCAAAGGCGACGTTAAGACTCATGGAGCCTGTGCCGGCGCTGACGGAGTTCATGTAGATCATGCTTTCCACCCCGTTGACCTGGCTTTCCAGGAGCGAGGCCACGGTTTCAGCCACGGTTTCGGCGCTGGCGCCGGAATAGGTGGCAGAAACGCTGACCTGTGGAGGGGTCAGATCCGGATACTGCTCAATGGGCAGCGCACCAATGGCCAGCGCGCCCACCAGGGTGATGATGAGCGAGATCACCGTGGAAAAAATGGGCCGGCGCAGAAAGAAGTTTTCACGGACAGGCTGTGTGGGCGAAGCGGCTTGCCCGGCTGGCGGCGTACCGGAGGATGATTCGGACGGCGCAGAAGCCGGGGAGGCCGCATCATGGGGGTGCGCATCCGGAAAGGGCGTATCTGGCCTGTTTTGGTCATGACTGACGGAGGAGGCAGACGAGGGGTCAAGCGGTGAAGGTGACGTCGCCATGATCAGTTCTCCTGCGTCTTCGTGTCAGAGCGGTCAGCGAGCGGGGAAAGAAGATCCGCCTGTGTGGAGGGCTTCGGGCTCAGTGTCGGATCGATGCGTACGCGGACTCCAGGCATGACCTTGTTGGTGCCTTCCACCACGATCCGCTCCCCGGATGTCAGACCTTCTTCAAGCAGCCAGTCTTCGCCCAGGGCGTCGCTCAAGCGCACAGGCCGCGCTTCGACGACGCCTTCGGGCGTAACCACCATGAGTACGCTGCCCTTCTGGGTCTGGACGACAGCCTTTTGGGGAATGAGCATGGCCTTGCGCAGCACAGGGCCGCTGATGGTCACGCGGACAAACTGCCCGGGGAGCACAAAGAGATCGGGGTTGGCAAAAATGGCCCTCGAACTGACCACGCTGGTATTGGGATTCACGGCCTTGTCGATGAACTGCACGTTGCCGGCCTGCAGGTATGTGCTGCCGTCAGCCAGGGCAATATGTGCCTTAATGTTGTCCAGGCTCAGACGGCCCTGAGCGACCAGGGTGCGCATGCGCATATAATTCGGGCTTGGAATGGCAAAATTGGCATAGATGGGGTTGACCTGGTTGACGATAGTCAGCAGGCTCTCACTGCTGCTGCCGGCAGACACGAGATTGCCGACGGAAAAGTTTTCCTGACTGGCATATCCGTCAATGGGCGAGCGCACATAGGCGTAGTCAAGTTCAATTTTTGCCCTGTCGCGTGCGGCTTTGGCGGCAAACAGATCTGCCTTGGTGCTGTCATAGCTGGCTTCGGCACTGTCAAGATCGCTCTGGCTTACAGCGTTCTGCCTGGACAGCGTGCGGATACGGCGCAGGTTGCGCTGGGCCTGGGTGAAGGCGGCCTGGGCCTGGCCCACAGCGCCTTCGGCCTGCTCGAGTGCGGCCTTGTAGGTGTCCGGCTCGATGCGGAACAACAGCTGTCCTTGCTTGACGAAACTGCCCTCGTCATAGTCCCGGCTGACCAGGATGCCGGAGACCTGGGCCCTGACCTGCACGGCCCGCGATCCTGACGTCTGGCCGACAAAGGTGCCGGTTACAGGGACATCGCGTGCCTCAATGGTCATAACGCCTACCAGAGGGGCAACAGCTTCAGATGCGGTTTTGGGCGCACGGTCACACCCGGTCACAGCCAGCAGGGGCAGCAACAGCCAGATCAGCCTGACTCCAACAGCCTGTGAAAAATGGTTAATCCAATTCTGACGGACAGTCCGGCGGTCGCCTGGACGCGCTGGTGGGGCGGCAGGGCAGACAGCTCGTGTTACATGACCGATGTATTGTGCACAGCATAGGGCAAGTTGCATCATACCTTTCATCCTCAGGCGCGCCGGGCCTCGTTGACAGCGTTAAACGAACCTTATAGTCTTTTTTTACGCTTCTTCGCTAAGAACAGGTATGATTTTAGTGTATTATAACATTGTGACAGATGTTTTGGTCACGGAGCCTCACGACAGGGAAAACCATGAAAGAACTGATAGTGCGCGGCATTCTTATCGGCTGTTCCCTCGGTGTCATCCTGGCGCTTGCCGGTTTTTCCGACAGTCTTGGCCGGGCGTTTCTTGTAGGTGGCCTTGCCGGTGCGCTGGCCGGGCTCACTCTGGCCAGACGGCGTTCCCGAAGCAGAAAATAGGGCTGGATCTGCTGCACCGCGAGCTGCAGGGACGAAAAGTCTTCTTGCAGTATGTCGCCAGTCTGCCATGGTGTTTTGTGGCAGACGGCGTGTTCGGTTGTTGCGTCTGAGCCTTCTGATGTCCTTGTCCTGATGCAGAACGTCAGCCCCGTGCTGTACTTCCGGGATAATTTGCCGGTGCAGAAACGTATTAGTAAGAGGGAAGCTTTGTGCCATGCTGGCCGTTTTTTTGACAGTGCCACGCTGGCTTCGGCTCAGGATGGGACTCCAGAGCCTTTTCAGTTTGAAACGCGTTGTGTTTCAGAGCATACAGCCTGTCGTTTCGCAGATAAACGCGATTTTCCCGCTCACTTTTGGCCGGGCGGCACTGTGCGGCCGCCTCGCGTTTTGCCTTTTCCAATGGCAAAGCGCTCCAGAGAATGGTTCGTTGGCTGAGAGTGGCATCCTGTATAACTTTTTGTAATTTTTCATAGTGAAAAAAACAGGTTCCAGAGAGTCTGGTATTGACATTGACAATTTTTTCTATCAGTAGGAATACGAGTTCATGACGGGCGGAATGCGCCGGAAGGCCGCATGGGGTTCGTCAGTTTTTTTGTTAACTAGGAGAGGCAGAAGCTATGTCCACAGGTTGCTCAAAGATGTGTCAGGCTAATCGTATGAAGAACGCGCCCCTTTCCAAGGTGCGCGAAATTATTGCCCGGGCCAATAAGATGGAACAGGCCGGGCGTTCGATCATCCATCTTGAAATTGGCGAACCGGATTTCGACACTCCTCAGCACATTATTGAAGCCTGTAAGCAGGCTCTGGACAGGAAGGAAGTGCACTACGGGCCCATTCCCGGGACCATGGAACTGAGAAAGGCCATTGCCAAGCACAGCAAGCGCTATGGTCTGGACTACAAGCCGGAAGAAGTGCTTGTTTCCACCGGTGTGGCGCATGCCGCCATGCTCTGCATGCTGGCCTATCTGGATCCCGGCGACGAGGTTCTTATTCCCGATCCGGGTTATCTGATCTATGAAGCGGACGCCAACATCGCCCAGGCCAAGCCCGTTCCCTATCCGCTGCGTGAGGATAAGGGCTTCCAGCTTGACGTGCCCATGCTTGAAGCCTTGATTACTCCCAACACCAAGGCCATCCTGATTGCCTCGCCCGGCAACCCCAGCGGTTCCATTCTGAATGAAGATTCGCTGAAGGCCGTGGCTGAAGTGGCCATCAAGCACAACCTGCTGGTCATTTCGGACGAAATCTATTCCGATATTGTCTATGACGGCAACCTGCCCCCGAGCATTGCCTCGCTGCCCGGCATGCGCGAACGCACCATGGTGCTCAACGGCTTCTCCAAGTTCTATGCCATGACTGGCTGGCGTATCGGGTATGTCATGTGCCCTGTGGAGCTGATGGATCCGATCATGCGTCTGAGCTTCTACAATATTGCCTGCCCGACCACGTTCATTCAGAGCGCCGCGGCCCTGGCCCTGGAAAGCGACGATGCTCCGTCCAGACAGATGGTCGACGAATACCGCCGCCGTCGCGACTTCATGGTGGACGCCCTCAATGCCATGCCGGGCTGCCGTTGCCGGAAGCCCGACGGTGCGTTCTATATCTTTGTGAACATTTCCGGCACCGGTTACGATGCCGAAACACTGTGCAACCTGCTGCTTGAAGAGACCGGCGTCACCATGACGCCTGGCCGGGTCTTTGGTGCGGAAGGCAAGGACTTCGTCCGGATTTCCTACGCCAACTCCATGGAAAACCTCCAGGAAGCCGCCCGCCGCATGCGCAGCTGGCTCGAAGCCCACAAGAAGTAGTGTCCCGGTTGTCTGATGGCGCGCACGCGCTGCCAGCAGCCTGATTGCAGGACGTCGCCTTGCCCGTGCGGGAAGGCGACGTCTGTTTTTTTATAGGGAACCGGTTACGGCTTTGGGAGGGGCCTGGGACGGCTTCACTGTAGGCAGGTATAGTCCGGATTTTTCGGTAGCGGTGCCTGCACGAATACTTTCCCCTTCCGTCTCCGCCGCATTTGTTGCAAAACGGCCTCGAAACGGCTGGAGTCCCGCTGTTATTTTCATTTCAATCTGGTCAGAGAATGTCGTTATGCCACCTCCACAGCCCGTGTGAAATGTACCTGCATCCGGGAACGCCCGCCTGGCAGACTTGGAGCAGGCAGAGAGGATAGCTGGCAGAATCGTCAGCGCGTCAGTTTTGTTTGACCGGCTGTGCTGGGAGCAGGAAGCACTGGCCTGCAGTGCGGGCAGGAGGTGTGCCCTGCGCGTGCAGAATCAAAGACAGTGGCTATTGAGGTTGCGTCTTTTTCCCTGAAATAAACAAGGGCTGCGGTCTGTCCGTCTTAGGCTGGTTGCCCGGGTCATCTGAAACCTGACAACGCATTCGGACCTTACAGACACCAGTCATGCCAAGGGGCGGAACATGGCTGTCAGGCAAATCCACCGGCATCTTTCAGGGATGCAAGGGAAAGGGCTGCCCTGCTTTGACTGCTGTTGCTGTGGAGTCTCTTTAGCCGGACTCCATGGTGGGGAGCAAAGCCAAAGCCGCTACGGCGTGCAGAGAGGCTGTGTCAGGGCAAGATGTTGCAAGGCTGTCTGGTCACAGAGAAAAGAACGCGAGGAGCGTCCCGTACGATAAAACCCCCAAAAGCTCTGCCTGCATATTGGCGTTAAGGCAGCACATGCAGGCCAGATTTTGGCATGCGGCATCAGTCAACCAGTGCTGAAGGCGCATGGAGGCGTATGGATCAGAGGCGCCCGCCGCTTGCTGGGAAGCGGCGGGCGCAATCAGTGCCGTGCGTGCAGAGCGGAATTATTCTTCAGAGGGATTTTGCTGCATGGAAGCCAGAACAGGGCCAAAGTAAATGGCAGTGTCGTCCAGATCCTCTTCAATGCGCAGCAGCTGGTTGTACTTGGCCAGGCGGTCGCTGCGGCACAGCGAGCCGGTCTTGATCTGGCCCGCGTTGACGCCTACGGCGAGGTCGGCAATGAAATTGTCTTCTGTTTCGCCGGAGCGGTGCGAAATGACTGTGGTATAGGCTGCCTGCTTGGCCATTTCGATAGCGTCAAGGGTTTCGGTCAGGGTACCAATCTGGTTGACCTTGATCAGGATGGAGTTGGCCACGCCTTCCTCAATGCCCTGAGCCAGAATGTCGGGGTTGGTCACAAAGAGGTCGTCCCCCACAAGCTGCACGTCGTCGCCGAGGGCGTCGGTCAGGCTGCGCCAGCCTTCCCAGTCATTTTCAGCCAGGCCGTCCTCGATGGAAATGAGCGGATACTTGGAAACAAATTCGCCCAGCCAGTCGATCATTTCCTCGTTGCTGAAGCGTTTGTTTTCACCGGCAAGGACGTAGGCGCCATCCTTGTAGAATTCGGACGCAGCGGCGTCGATGGCCAGGGCAATTTCGCTGCCCGGATTGTAACCGGCTTCCTCAATGGCCTTGAGGAGGTAGCGGAAGGCTTCGTCGTGGTTCTTGAGGTTGGGGGCAAAGCCGCCTTCATCGCCGACGCTGGTGATGTGGCCGTCGGCGGCGAGGATTTTTTTCAGCGTGTGGAACACTTCGGCACCCATGCGCAGCGCGTCGGCAAAGGTTTCCGCGCCGATGGGCATGATCATGAATTCCTGAATATCAAGATTGTTGGGGGCGTG
>CALUZP010000061.1 GCA_944325325.1 uncultured Desulfovibrionaceae bacterium | reverse complement strand
TCCGCCAGCGCCCTCAACGGTCCCAGAAAGGCTTCCACCGCGGCCTGCCCCGACGCCGGCGCGGCCTCCAGCCGTGCCACCGTCTCCGTCTGCCTGATGGCCTGCTCCACATGCTGCAGGGCCTCGCGGACAGTGGAAGGCGACAGCGACGGCTCAAGTCCCAGCGCTGTCAGCGCCTGACGCCAGGCGTCGCTGCGCACCCGGGATTCAGCCTCCGCGCGCTCACACGCGGCCCTGGATTCCTGCACCGCGCGCCTGGCCTGCGCAAGCCGCCTGTCACGCTCCTCATGCAGTGTCTTGACCGTCTGCCAGCGCCGCTCCATGTCGAGCCCGCGCTCCCGTTCCCGGTTCAGAGCCCCTTCCAGGGCATCCAGGTTCGCCATGTCCAGCGTCTCAAGGCCCAGCGTCCCGGCCAGCTCCAGCGCACGGCCGTGCAGCGCCTCAAGCTTGCGCGCCGTCTCTTCGGCCCGGGCCTGCAGCGTGGCAGCGGCTTCGTCATGCCTGCGGGCCTGCTCTTTATGCCAGGGCAGCCCCAAAAGCGTCAGCACTCCCCCGCCCAGCGCCCCGGCGGCACCCTGCCAGGGCTCAAGCGGCACAAGTTCTCCGGAAGGCAGCACCAGGCCCGGCCAACCGGCCCCCGCTGTCGCCGCCACTACACCACAGCCGGCCAGCAGCAGCACCCCGCCAAGGAACAGCAGCGCCCGGCGCGGCGCAGCGTCAGGCCGTCTGGCCATGTGCGCTTCCAGCCGCTCGCGCTGCTCCCCGAACCGGCTTTCCTCAACCGGATAGAGCATCATCAGCCCGCGCAGTTCGCGCAGTGACGACAATTTTGCCTCCAGCGCGTCCCGATGCGGCAGAGGCTCACGGGCCAAACTGGCGGCGCGCCCCTGAACCTCACGCATGGCCTCGGCCGCAAGAGCCAGCTCTCTGGCGGCGAGCTTTTCCTCACTGTGCGCCACGTCGCAGGCTTTTTCCGCGGCCTGCATGGCCGCCGCCAGGCGCGCAAGCCGTTCGCTGGCCTCCACGCCGGGGCGGCGCGACCGGACGTTGTCTGCCGTCCAGTCAGGACCAAGCGCGGCCAGCTCGCTGGCAAGCGCCGCGCGGATCCGCGCCAGTTCGCCGGCCGTGTCCGGCAGTGCATCCAGAGCGCTGCGGCAGGCACCCCTGCGCTCGCCAAGCGCGCGCAGCACCTCCAGCTCACCGGCCAGCACTTCATCGGGATCCAGCGCATCAATGGCGGCCTGCAACTGCTCACACCGGGCCTGTTCGCGGCCGGCCTGACGCTGGGCAGCGTCCACCCGTGCGGAAAGTTCACGCAGGCGAGCAGGCGCGTCGGCAGGCACGGTTGCAGGAACGGCAGGCATCCTGTCAAGCCGCACGCCCAGAACGCGCCACTCGTCCCAGCGCTGCCATACGGCAAGCCGCCGCTCAATGCGCCGGCGCTCCCGATCAAGTTCAGCCATCCCGGCACTGCGCCGCCCGCAGGCCTCCTGCAGCCCGGCCTGCCGCAACGCCAGCTGATCATACGCCTCCAGCCGTTCCCGGGCGTCGCGGATCTGCTGACCAAGCTCCTCCCAGTCTTTCAGGGCGCGGGCCACAGGCTGACGTGAACCGCCCGGCTTGAAGAGCGCCCCCATCATGTCCGTCAGCTTCTTCAGCGCTTCACCCGGAGAGTGCAGCCCCACCCCGAAGCCCGCACCATACAGCACACTGCTGATCTGGCCGTCGTTCAGGGTCGAGAGGTTTTGCAGCTCTCCCAGGCCAAACCCGTACAGGCGGCTGTAAATTTCGCGGGTAACGCCCCCGAGCAGGGCCTGCCACGCACCGGCCTCCATCGGCCGGCCTTCCGCGTCATACAGCGAAAACGTTCCCCCGCCGGATCCGGATCGCCTGGACAGACGGACAAGGCCCTGAGGCGTGTCCACCGTCAGGCTTCCCGCAGCCCTGCCCCGTTGCAAATAGGCGGCGTCCCGGCCCTGGGGACGCGACGGAAAGCCCGTCAGCATGGCCCGGAAAAAATCCAGCAGTGTCGATTTGCCCGCTTCGTTGCGGCCAAGGACTACGGTCAGTCCGTCAGGCAGATTGTCCATGCGCGCGTCGCGCAGCGGGCCGAACTGTTCAACATGCGCGTCACGAATCCGCATTACGCCTTCTCCAGCAACTCAAGACACAGCGCTTCAGCGCCGGCCAGCAGTTCTTCCAGCTCTTCGGAGGAAGGCGCGCTCAGCGCGCGCCGGGCGCGGCTGTGCCCGAACAGAGGCTGCAGCGCTTCGCCCGCTGCCTCGTCAAGCCGGCCTTCTGCACGCAGGCTGTCGTTTTCCCTCAAAAGTTCCCCCACCAGATCCTCCCTGCACAGCAGCGCACTCCGATCCAGCGCCGGGCGCGTGCGTACATCCAGATCCTTGACCCACACCGGCACTCCCGGCAACGGTGCGGCGCGCAGCCCGGCCAGCAGCGCTTCTTTTGTGGCAGGCTCGCGCAACGCCGCGTCAAGCGGCGTGCGCCCGCGCAGAAGCAGCCGGATCACCCGCAGGGAACAGTCCGGCCCGGCCTCCTCGGACAGCCGGCCCAGGCGCTGCTGCAACGCCTCCTCCAGCGCGCCCGCATCCGTATCGTCCGCGCCAAGCGTCATCGCCTCACACGTCCAGACCACCGGCCCCAGCACTACTCTGGTCAGATCGAACGACACCTGCCCGCCGGACATTCCGGCCCGCACCAGCAGACAGCCCTTGTCCCCGGTTTCGTTGATGTGACGGCCCTGCGTCGTGCCGGGATAGACCGCCAGAGGCGATTCACACAGCGTGCATGCCTCGTGCACATGTCCCAGCGCCCAGTAATCCAGGCCGGAATCGCTCAGATCCTGCAGGGTACAGGGCGCGTAGCGATCCCCGCCTTCCGCGTCCCCCCGCGACGTGTGCAGAAGGCCGATCTGCAGGCACGCGTCCGGCGTACGCCGGAACTGGGCGGCCAGGTTGCGTGTTTCCCTGGCTGACGCATGGCTCGCCCCGTGGATAACCGCCACAGTCTGACCGCTGGCGTCCCTGACGGCATAATGCGCATACTCCGACCCGAACACCGTCACATTGGCAGGATAGCGGATCGACGCAAACTGTGAACCAAGAGGATCGTGGTTGCCGTGCACCATGAAGACAGGCACACCCGCAGCCTCCAGACGCCTGAAGGCTTCAAGCAGACGCAGCTGCGCACGGGCGCTGCGCTCTTCCTGGTTGAGAATGTCCCCGGCAAGCAGCAGAAACGCGGGCTTTTCCCTTTCACACAGCGCCACCAGCCGGTCCAGAGCCACAAATGACGCTTCCCTGAGCGTTCTGGCGACCGCCTCCGGCGCTTCCTGGCCGATGCCTCTGAAGGGCGCGTCAAGATGCAGATCCGCGGCGTGGATAAAACAAAGCGTGGACATACGGTCCCCTTGTTGCAATGAAAACCCTGCGGACGGCCCGCAAGCCGCCTGCCTTCCAGAATCAAAAAATCCGGAATCGAAAAACCGCAGCCCTCCGGCTGAAGCCAGTGCCGGAGCCCCCTTGCAGCAGACTGCAGTTCCGGCACACAGGCAAGAAAAATCTGCCGCATTCCCGCAAGTTTCGCAAGGGCGGCACAACACTGCCGCAACCTTTTTCTCTTTTTCGCCAAAAAGGGCTTGCTTTTTTTTAAAAGGTCGAGTATTGATTCTCTCCAGCTTGGCAAGGTAGCTCAGTTGGTCAGAGCATGCGGTTCATACCCGCAGTGTCGAGAGTTCAAATCTCCCCCTTGCTACCATTTTTCAAGGAGTTGTGGCAAACAGCCGCAACTCCTTTTTTATGCCTCCTGTACGCCTCTGCAACATGCCGGATCTGGCAGCGTGGCCCCGCCCTGGAGCCCAGCACCATGCCAAACATCGCTACACGAGCTCCCGAAACAGCACAACAGAAGGGGAAGCTGGGCGCTGACAGGGGCTGCCAGGACGCGGCGTTACCGGGCAAGAAACGCCATGACAGCCCGGGTGACGGTCTCACAGTCCAGGCTGGCCATGCACAGAGGCGCACCGCCGGTTCTGGCGCAGCGGGCCATCCAGTCTTGCGTCAGCCTTTCGCATCCCGGGCATACCCCGGCAGTCAGGTTGATATTTTCGTCAAAGCCGAGAAAAGGTAGATAGGTCGGGCCAAACAGCACGCACGACGGTTTGCGGCAGGCAAAATGTCTGAGAATAGGAAATCCGCCTTCCTGGGAGATCAGCAGGCGCGCTCCGCACAGCAGGGCCAGCATTTCCTCAAAGTTCGTCTTGCCGAGCAGATTCAGATCAACCCCCGGAATCGCCGGATGGTACGCTTCACCAAGCTGCACGATGCGCAGTTCGGGATGCGCCTCTCTGACAGCCGCAAGCAGCTGCGTATACCGCTCAAGGGGCCATTGCCGGGTTTCGTGCGCCAGGTGGCTGAAGTGCCTGCCACCACCGGTCTGCACCACGATATAGGCATCTTCTGCCAGCGCAAACCGGCGCAGATCCCGCGCGCTGTCAAAGTCAATCGTAAAAGTCTTTTCCTCTGGCATGGCCAGGCTGCCGTCAATGTCGGCCTGATCCTCCCGCCGCCTTCCCATCAGCATGGAATAACAGGAACCCAGGTAGTCCGATCTGTACAGCTGGGGCTGCTGCTGGTGCAGCAGAACAAGCCGTTCCAGGTAGTCCCGCAGGCCGGTGTCTGCCACAGACGCAAGCCTGCGCCGGTCGAGCCGGTCGACAACAGGAAAACGGGCCAGCGAAATTTCACAGTCGTAGCGGGGGCGCTCTGCATAGGCGTGGACCGCGGCGATGCACGCACGGACATTCCTGCCGGAAAACAGCGTGCGCACCGCTTCGGGCTGATCCTTGACCAGCAGATCGATCTGCACGGCGTCGCCAAAACGTTTTTTCAGACAGAAAAGATATTTGACCGCGTACACGCAGTCCCCGATGCCGTTTCTGGGCCGGAACCCGATATGAAACACGGCGTCGGTGTACTGCGAACGCCGCTGCGCCAGCAGCACCAGTGCCCTGAACAGTCTGAAGCCAGCCAGCAGGAGCCTTCTGTCGGGCTTTCTGTATGTGCTGCTGCTGTATCTTGTGATCTTGACCTCAATCTTATCCAGCAATCGTTGCATATCGACCTCGGGCTGAGCCATCAGCAGCAGTCTGCCGGAAGGCGCGCTAAAAAAGTTTCCGGTTTGTTCCACATCAGTCCGGCTCGTTTCCGCCGGCATATTTCATTAGGCGCATGATTCTAAAAGTCCTCTGAACAGACTGCAAGCCCTTCCTCTGCCTTTCTATATCTTCTTAGAAAACCTGTTTATACCGGAACCATCAGTCAGAGCAGCACGTTCACCGTGCGCGCAACATCCCTCTATAGGAATCCGCCGGTCAGCTACCGCCTTGAAATGGGGCACACAAGGAAAATGCGGCAGCCTGACGGCTCCCTCTCCGGCGGTCTCAACGGCTTCCAGGCCCCCTGCCCGTGCATCCGGCAAAAAACAGTAAAGCCGGGTGACGAACGTGCGGGGACTCGGGTCCCCGGCACATCCATCACGCCGGCTTTGCATCTTTTCAGGTGGCATGGGGCTTATACCCCGCCAGTACGCCTTCTGGCGTCAGTCCTTCAGTGCGGTGCGGATCTCTTCTACAAGCTGCTTCTGCTCGGACGACAGCGCGTCCACGGCAGAACGGGTCATTTCTGCTGCCTTGGCCATGTCTTCAGGCGACATTTCGGTATAGACCACACCGTCGCGTTCCTGCATGGCCCTGATAACCTCCGGACAGGCCTTTTCAAAGTTGACGTCCACTTCCCTGATGACGTGGCTGAATGCTTCGGAAAAGATCTTCTGATCTTCAGGCGGCAGCGAATCCCACCATACCTGGCTGACACACAGCAGATACAGAACCGGGAGATGGTCGGTACGCAGCAGGTATTTGGACACGCCGGAAATACCGGAAGTGTATTCAAAAATCAGGTTGCCGTCGAAGCCGTCCACCACGCCCTGCTGCAGGCCGGTGAGGATTTCCGTGCCCGGCATGGGCACGGGATTCACACCCATGGCCCTGAGCGCGTTAATATGGGTCTTGCTGGCAGAGGAGCGGATCTTTGCGCCCTTCATGTCGTCCAGGTTCTTCCAGTGCTTGTTGCCGATCGTGTAGCGGTAGTTGGCGTTGAGATAGCCGATCGTCTTGACGCCGCCCTTCTTGTCCAGCGACAGGCGGATCTTTTCACCAATGGGGCCGTAGATGATCTTGCGCACATCATCCTGCGTGGGCATGAGGTAAGGCACGTCAAACACGGCCAGTTCCGGCGCATAGATGGAAAAGTTGCTCGTGGAGTCTTCAACGATGTGCACTGTGCCGAACTGCATCCCCTGATACAGGGTGTCGTAGTTGCCCAGTGCGCCATTGAAGTAGATGTCCACCTCATATTTGCCGTTGGTTTTCTTTTCCACATATTCCTTGATCCAGGGGATTGCCGGCGCACAGCCGGGCGAATCCGCCGGTTCGCCGAAGGCCACCTGGATCTTAATGGGGGCTGCGTCGGCATTAAGCGCCGCACCCAGCAGGGACAACACGGACATGACTGCGATACATACGACGTTCTTCAACATGTGCGCCTCCTGGAAAAGGGGGTTTCAGCATTGCAGGTTACCAGGTCAGATAAGGCACAGGGACAGAATGGGCACATAGGCTGTGATGATGCAGACGATGGTCATGGCAATCAGGAACGGCCATATCCGGCGGCACAGGGTGATGATGTCCACCTTGCCGATGCTGCAGCCCACATACAGGTTGACCCCGACGGGAGGCGTCAGCGTGCCTACGGTGCAGGTGGCAAAGAACCAGATGCCGAAGTGTACGGGATCCATGCCATACGTCTTGATGACAGGAACCAGAAGCGGCGTAAAAATAAGGATCATGACACCGCTGTCCATAAACGTGCCCAGGATGAGCAGCGCCACAAGCAAAAAGGCCGTAAAGGTGTAGGACGTGCTGAACATGGCCTGCGACCACTCGATCAGCGTTGTTTCGATACGGTGGTATTGCAGCAGGGTTCCCATGCAGTTGGCACAGATCATGACAAAATAGATGATGCCCATGGTCTTGAGTGTGCAGTGCAGGGACTTCTTGAATATGCTCCACGTCAGGTTGCGGGTCACGCACAGCTCCACGAAAATGGCGTAGAACACGGCACAGACGCCCGCCTCCGTAGGCGTGACGATTCCGCTGTAAATCCCGCCAAGGATGATGACCGGGACGCCCAGAGCCCATTTGGCCCCCCAGGTTGCCCTGGCCCGTGCAGCCCAGCCCTGCCGGGGATGGATCTGCCCGTAACCATGCCTGCCCACAACGATGGCCGCAACAATCATGAAGGCCAAAGCCAGCAGGCAGCCCGGCACAATGACGGCAATGAACAGATCCGTAATGGGCACGTTGCCGAAGGCTCCGAACAGGATAAGCCCGACTGACGGCGGGATCAGCGGTCCCAGCGTGCCCGCGGCCGTATTGACGGCAGAGGAGAAATCCCTCGGGTAGCCTTCCTTGACCATGGCCGGAATCATCGTGCCGCCGACAGCCGCAATGGTTGGGGGCGCGGCGCCGCACATGGAGCCGTAAAACAGGCAGGTCAGAATGGAAATATGGGCCAGCCCGCCTTTCAGGTGTCCGGCAAAGGCCGAGCACATTTTCAGCAGGTTGTCCGAAAGCGTGCCCCGCTGCATGATTTCCCCGGCCAGCAGGAAGAAAGGCACGGCCAGCAGAGGGAACGAATCAAACAGCGTATACGCGCGCTGGGTGTAAAACACGAGCGGCAAATCCGACAGATAGACGCCCAGGGCCGTACTCAGCCCCAGCGCCACCGCAATGGGCACGCCAAGGACGAGCAGCAACGCCATAACCAACCCGAGTGCAAGTAAGGGACTCATGCTGTCTCTTCCAGTTCAAGTTTACGCCCGGTGATCAGGCAGTACAGATTGACCACGTTGTAAAAAACACAACATACCGTGAACAGGCAGATCATGGCCCAGATGATCCAGATGGGGATGGGCAGGGAAATGGCGTTCTGTCCGATGGCCATAATTCGCATCATGATGTCGTAACTGAGGTAGGTGAACAGACCAAAGTAGCCCAGACAGGCAATCTCCTGGATGATGGCAAGCACCAGCCGCGTGTGCCTGCCCAGCAGCAGTTCCAGGATGTCAATCCGCAAGTGGCCGCGCGTCCGGGTCATGATAATGATGCCGATGTATGTGCTGAGGATGAACGCAAACCGTCCCGCCTCCTCAGGCCAGGACAGCGCATAGTGAAAGGCATAGCGCATGACGACCTGAAGCATTGTCACACAGCACAGGATGCACAGTAAGGCATACCCCATATAGTCAGTGACGATTCGTATCCAGTTGCATAGTCTGAGCATAACCCCTCCGTTACGCTTTTATCTTATCACCTCTTTTTGTGCGCAATGGCCATACAGACAGATGTTTGCAAAACCGGCTACTCTTCCAGTTTCAACGCGCGGAGAATGTTCTTGCCCATGACCTTTTCCATCACCGCGTCGCTCAGATCCCACTTTTCAAGATAGTACCTGGTGGTCGGCACAATAGGCATGAAGGGATAGGCCGTCCCGAAGACAATCTGATCCTGCAGGTTCCACTTGGCCGCTTCCACGAACGTATGCTCAAAGAACGTGTTCACGCCATACAGATCCGGGCACAGGAACAGGTTTGGATGACGCATGGCAATCAGGCAGATTTCGGTGTCCAGCGGAATATGGGCGTGCGCGTCGACAATGTTCATGCGTGGAAAATCACGAAGCACCTTGTCGATGTACTTGACAGGCTGGCATCCGATGAGGCCGCCGCCGGTCACATACAGCACCAGGTTGTTTTCCTGCATGTATTCGTACAGCGGATACAGGCTCTTGTCACAGATGGGGATGTCTGGCTCGTCGCCGGGCGTGGGCTCCAGATTGACGCCAAGGCAGGGACCGTTGACGCAGTACTTTTCAGCGTCGGCCAGCGCTCTTTCCGGCTGATAGCAGCTGGCGGCAATGACCCCCATGAACCGGTCAGGATAGGCGTTGACCACTCGCACCGTCTCTTCCGGCGGCACCATGGGTTCCGGAGCGTCCCAGCCCCAGCGCGAAGGCGCCACGGCCTTGCTGATGCCCGCTTCATCCATTTCTTTCAGGCAGATTTCCATGCTGCGCCGGGCTACGGACTCGCCGTAGCTGTCAAAGCCAAAGCGCTTGCAGTAGGCATTCAGAACCGGGTTGACCGACGAATCCAGGCCGAGGCAGGAATTCAGGAATGGTTCCGTCGCAGGACGGAGCCGGGCATCGATGATGCGCATGGGATTTCTCCTGTTGGGGTTAAAAGTTCAAAAAATCACGTTCTCTAACTTGGGTTCTAACGCAGCTGAAAAACAAAAAACTTAGTCATAGGCTTATTTTTGCCAGATTTACAAAAATTTTTTACATCCCGGACAGTTCTGCACCTTCGCCGCCCCTGTCGTCCCCAGCCCCGTACCATGTGCGCACGCGGTCAAAGGGGAGATCGGCCGCAAACGCCAAAAATCCCAAGGCGTGAAGCAGGTCGTATGAACCAAGCAGAGGGTACAGGAGGGGCAGGCCTGGAGCGTTTTGCCATTGAAAAAGGCAGAACGCGAGGCGGCAGCACAGCGCCGTCCGGCCAGAATTGAGTGGAAAAAACATGGCGTTTCCGCGAAACGACAGGCCGCATGGTTGTTGGAAACGCAAAGCGTTTCCAACTGAAAAGGCGCTAACAAAGGCGCACAGGCACTTTTTTTCGGCCTGCCTGAACCGGTTGCACAATCCTGTGCAGAATAGCTGCCGGGAAAGGAAAACGAAGCACATGCGGGGAGGAGAACAGGTATCGAACGGCGGAGGGAGCGCCGCCGCGGGATGAGCCCGGACGGGGATCAAAGAAGGAGGCGCAGAGCCAAAGACAGAAGGGAGGGAAAAGAACCTGCCTGCGCCAGCCACGAGCAGACGTGCTCTGCGGGACAGCATGCCTGCCCTCTGCCGGCATGGCGCATAACACTTGCAGCCTTTATGGCAGGCTGAGGCCAAAAGGAAAGAGCGTCGCGTGAGCACAGACTGCCGGCAGGCAGTGTCCGGCCCTGCGCTTTGCAGCGGCGCACAGAGAGCCAAACCACGCGGTCTTCCCGCATAAAAAGGACATAATCCCTCTCCAGGCTGGAGCTTCTGTCTCTGTACTGCCCAAACAGGACTACGGGACGGATGACGGCTTTGGCCTATGCCATGTCAGGCCGGGGAAGCTGTTGCGGCGAATCGGTAAAAACCGCACACAACGCGTCAATATCCAGAATCTTAAGCTGGTTTGTCGTATAGCATTCTATAATTCCCTTATCCTTAAATCCTTTTATAATCTTATTTGTTGTGATAAGATTGATGCCCAGAAACTTTGAAAGCATTGTCTGGTTGATCGGCGGCTTTATACACAGTCTATAATCCCCGTACTTATACATACTGTAAATATAATAAGCTATTTTCATTTTATTCGTATTCATTTTCATAATATGCATGCATTCCTGAGCCATCATGCTCTTGACGGCAACCGAAAACATGCAGTTGCTGACGATTTCCCAGTGCTCATGCATGAACTCTCTGTCCGACAGCAGCGCGCTGTCAAAACTGTAGATCACGGCATCGGTGCAGCAACGGTAATACCCCGGGCATTGCGGAAAATTGGCAATCGCCCGCGTCTCCCTGAACAGGGAGCCTTCATCAATAAAAAAATCAATCTCTTCCAGATCTGTCCGGCGTACGTTGAACGAGCAGATCAGGCCTGACTGTACATAAAAGAAACGGTTCTGGCCATGAATTGCATCATTAAAACACACATTTTTATTGTATTCTGCTCTTTTTCCCAAATACAATACGCTTTCCCAGCAGGGGGAAAGATGCTTTACATAGAATGGTACAGCCAAAAATGCTTTCTGCATGGGTGGATACAATGCTAAACTGAGAATAACACTTTTTGAAGTTTCATAAAATTACGCGGATCTGTCAAGACGGTATAAAAAAATTCCCCGCATTCCCACAGGGCTGTATGAGGTGACGCGCCGCCGTCAATCCTCCCTTCAGCAAGCCTGCCAGACACTCCCGAACCGCCCTTGCCCTGTACCGCCTTATAATAAAAATCCTTCCTGAAAACAAAGCTCTTGCCAAGCGGGCAGCCCCGGAATAGCATTCCGTTTTCCCTGATAACAGAAGGGGTTTTACCTAAAAGAAGCCTGCCGAGGAGCTGGCCATGTCACATATCGAAATTCTTGAGGAACGCTGCAAGGGGTGCCTGTTGTGCACTGAAGTCTGTCCCAAACATCTGCTGCGCCGTTCCGATCACTTCAACCGGCACGGGTATCTGGTGGTCGAAGCCGTCGAGACCCCTGGCGAAGCCTGCACAGGCTGCGCGTCCTGTGCCGTCATGTGCCCGGATGTGGCCATCCGGGTATACCGTTCAGCAAGACGTGCTGGAGGCAGGGCATGAAGAGCGAACGCATCCTGATCAAGGGCAACGAAGCCGTGGCGTATGCGGCCATAGAGGCCGGCTGCAAATGCTTTTTTGGCTATCCCATCACGCCGCAGAACGAAATCCCAGAACTGCTCTCGAAACTCATGCCCGAAAACGGCGGCGAATTTGTCCAGGCTGAAAGCGAAGTCGGCGCCGCCAACATGCTGCTGGGCGCAGGCGCCTGCGGCGTGCGCGCCATGACCTCCACGTCCGGGCCCGGCATCGACCTCATGCAGGAAGCCATCTCCTACATGGTGGGCAGCCAGATCCCCTGCGTCATCGTCAACATGAGCCGCGGCGGCCCCGGACTCGGCAGCATCGACGCCTCGCAGGCCGACTACTACCAGGCCACACGCGGCGGCGCCCATGGCGCGGGACGCACCTTCGTGCTGGCGCCGTCGACCTGCCAGGAATGCTATGACATGGTGCAGGAAGCCTTTGACATTGCCTTCAGATACCGCACGCCCGTCCTGGTGCTGGGTGACGCCATCACAGGCCAGATCAAGGAGCCCGTGCTGTGCCATCCGCCCGTCCACGTACCGGACGACAAGGCCGGTTCCTGGTGCCTCCAGGGCATGGGCGATCGCGCCCCCCGGCTGCTCAAATCAGTCTATTTGGACGACGGTGCGCTTGCCAGCCACAACGAGCTGCTCGAGGCCAAATACAAGGCCATGCAGGCTGACCCCCGCGCCGAATGCCTGGATACGGATGACGCCGAACTTGTGGTGGCGGCGTTCGGCTCCATAGGACGCATTGCACGCAGCGCCGTACAGCTGGCCCGCGCCAGCGGCCACCGCGTGGGCCTGTTCCGGCCTCAGACGCTGTTCCCCTTCCCCGCAAGGGAGCTTGAACGCCTCGCTGCCGAGGGCAAACGTTTCCTTGTCATTGAGCAGAACGCCGGGCAGATGGTCGACGACGTGCGCCTGGCCATCCGCCACCATGCCGATGCCGACTTCTTTGGCGTCATGCCAGGCATCTTTGTCGATGCGGACGATCTGCTTACCCCCATTCTCAACTGCATGAGAGATGCACAATGAACCTTCATTCTGAAGAACGCCTTGTCTTTGCCGCGCCTTCCACGCTTACGGACAGGCAAACGCACTACTGCCCGGGATGCCATCACGGCATCGCCACCCGGCTTGTGGCCGAAGTGCTTGAAGAGCTGGGCTGCATCAGGCAGACCATCGGCGTAGCCTCCGTGGGCTGCTCGGTCTTTACCTACAACTATATCCTGGGGGACTGGGTCGAGGCCGCTCACGGCCGCGCCTGTGCCACGGCTACCGGAGTCAAGCGCGCCCGGCCTGACTGCACGGTCTTCACCTACCAGGGGGACGGCGATCTGGCCGCCATCGGCCTGAACGAATCCCTGCAGGCCGCCAACCGCGGGGAACGCATCACCGTCATTTTCATCAACAACACCCTGTACGGCATGACCGGCGGCCAGATGGCCCCCACGTCGCTCATCGGCCAGAAGACTACGACCTCACCTGCGGGCAGGAGCTTTCGCAAGGAAGGCGCGCCGATCAAAATGTGCGAACTGCTTGCCCAGCTTGAAGGCGTGGCCTACGCCGCCCGCTGTGCCCTGGACTCGGTCGCGCACGTCAACGCCGCAAAGCGGGCCATTCGCAAGGCCTTTGAGGTACAGCACAGGGATCTGGGGTTCGGGTTTGTCGAACTGCTGTCCGGCTGTCCGACCAATCTGCACATGACGCCGCTGGAGGCCAACCGGCGGATCAGCGAAGCGCTGATCCCCTGCTTCCCTCTCGGCGTTTACCGGGACGTCACCGCAACCGAAAAGGCAGGCGCATAATGACGTATCATACCGTCATCATGGCCGGGTTCGGAGGTCAGGGCGTCATGCTCATCGGCAATCTCCTTGCCCAGGCCGGCATGGAACAGGGACTTCATGTCACCTTCATTCCCGTCTATGGAGCCGAAATGCGCGGCGGCACGGCCAACTGCACCGTTGTCGTGTCCAGCGAACCCATAGGTTCGCCGATTGTCAGGCGTCCGCAGGCCACCATCATCATGAACCAGCCTTCGCTTGACAAATTCCAGCCCCGCCTGCGCCCCGACGGGGTGCAGATCGTCAACGCGTCCCTCGTCGAACAGGCCAGTCTCGATCCTGCACGGCGCACCGTGTACATCCCGGCCAACGACATGGCCAACAGCCTCGGCTCCCCCAGAATGGCCAACATGATCGCCCTGGGCGCTTATCTGAAGGCCACCGGCTGCCTGCCGCCCGACGCTGTGATTGATGCGCTGGATCATGTGATCCCCGGCCATTCCAGGCAGCTTATCCCCCAGAACGCCGAGGCCCTGCGCGCTGGGTACGCCTTCAGTGCCTGAAGACGGCACGGACCTCGCGCCGGAAGTCCAAAAGCCTCAGAGCTGCCCTCCTTGCAACTGACGCAACCTCAGCCCATGTCCGGCACCTTCTGCCGTCATAAACCAAAGGGGCCATCTTCCTTTCCGGAAGATGGCCCTTTGTCATAAATCCCTGTGCTGCGCTCTGCCGCAGGCAGCCCAGGCCGATCCGCCAAGCGAAAGCGTCAGCAGATCCGCGTGGCGCGCGTGGCGTTCAGGACTGCAAGCAAGGCCACGCCCACATCGGCAAAAACGGCCTCCCACAGCCCGGCCACACCGGCAATGCCCAGTGCCATGAACAAAATCTTGATGCCCAGCGCCAGGACAATGTTCTGCCAGATAATCCGCCGCGTGGCGTTAGCGATACGCAAAAGGAGAGGAAGCTTGGCCGGGGAGTCATCCAGGATGACCGCGTCGGCTGTTTCGATGGCGGCTTCCGAGCCAAGACCGCCCATGGCAACCCCGACCCCCGCCGAAGCGATGACCGGTGCGTCGTTGATGCCGTCACCCACAAACAGCACAGATGGCGCCGGCCCCAGCTTTGCCAGCTCTGCCGCCTTGCCTTCCGGCAACAGTCCGGCATGGACCTCGTCCACACCCAGCTGTCCGGCGATCCGACGGGCGTTGTCAGGCGTGTCACCGGTGAGCATGACGATCCTCTTGCCCATGGCGCGCAGCTCAGCCAGCGCACCTGCCGATTCGGGCCGGATGGCGTCGTCCACCATCACAGTGCCAAGGTAGCGCCCGTCACGGGCAACATGCACGATCGTTCCCTGCTTGTCGGCCGGCTCATCAAACGTCACACCAAACTCCTGCATCAGCGCCGCATTGCCTGCCAGAAGCTGCACAAGCCGATCACCTTCGCGGATGTCTGTCACAACCCCCTTACCGGCGATTTCCCGTGCCGACACCACATCGGGCGACGCTTCTGCAGACCGGCCGGCGACAATAGCCCTGGCCACAGGATGATTGGTACGGCATTCGGCCTGCGCCGCAGCGTGCATCAGCTCTTCTTCCGTCACACCCGGAGCAGGAATCTTGCGCTGTACGGCAAAATCGCCCTTGGTCAGCGTGCCTGTCTTGTCCAGTGCAATGATCCTGATGTGCGGCAGCGCGTCCAGGACGTTACCGCCCTTGACGAGAATCCCCTTGTGCGACGCCGCGCCAATGCCGCCGAAATAGCCCAGCGGAATGGAAATAATCAGTGCACACGGGCAGGAAATGACCAGCAATACAAGCCCCCGGTAAATCCAGTCATGGAAGGAGCCAAGGCCCAGCAGCGGCGGCACCAGCGCCGTCAGTACGGCCAGAAGCGTCACAACCGGTGTGTACCAGCGGGCAAAGCGCGTGATGAAGCGTTCCGTAGGCGCCTTGCGGGCTGCTGCGTTCTCCACCATCTCAAGGATGCGGCTGACCGACGAGTCCTCATAGCGGGACGTCACGCGCACGGTGAGCGTGCCATCCTGATTGATGGTGCCGGCATACACCGGCTTCCCCGGCCGAACAGCCACAGGCACCGACTCGCCAGACAACGGCGCCGTGTCAATAAAGGACTGCCCCTCCAGAACTTCACCATCAAGCGGCACTTTTTCGCCCGGCTTGACAACAACCCGCGCCCCGGGTGCCAAGGTTTCCGGCTTCACATCGTGCAGCGTCCCGGCGTCGTCCAGGCTGTGTGCTATGGAAGGCCGCACAGCCAGCAGCGCGCGCACCGATCTGCGCGACGAGCCGGCAGCGCGGTCCTGCACATACTCGCCAAGGCTGTAGAAGAGCATGACGCCCACAGCTTCCGGCAGCTCGCCAATGGCGATAGAAGCCAGCGTTGCACCGCCCATCAACGTAAATTCATTGAAAAAGTCCTTATGCAAGAGCGAAAGGAACCCTTTTTTCAGCACGTCATAGCCGCACAGGATGTACGGCAGCCCAAAGCACAGGGCAATAACGAGCCAGTTCAGCACCGGCGACAATTCTCTGGACTCCAGCACAAGCCCCACAGCAAAAAGGACGCCGCAAAGCAGCAGCCGGCGCAGCGGACCAGGCCCCTCTTCGGCTTCGTCATGGGCACCAGAGGACGATACCGTACGAGCGTCCGCATCAAGGGCGCTGATGCGCGTTCCATGCTCAATGCCGTCAGCAATGCGCGTCAGCACCTCAGGCAAGGTGTCCCGGGCAAGCGTGTCATCGACTTCAAGACGGAGCCGTCCGGTATCCAGATTGAACGCGGCGCTGCGTACACCGGCGACCTGGCTCAAAATGGCTTCCTCAATGCGCGCGGCACAGGCCGGGCAGTGCAGATTGGCAACCGCAAACTGGATTGTGCAGCCGGCCTTGGCACCGTGCCCCGAAGCGGCCCCGGACTGTGCCGGCATTTTGTATGTAGGCAGGAGGGAAGACATAGTGAAAACTCCTTTAATGAATACCTATGGGGGGTATAGGTATACTCACCAGAGCCGTCTGTCAAGACCTGCGTTGCCGGAAATAAAAAACAGCCTTCTACCTTCCATGGCAACAGTTTCATTTTATATTATATAACAATATATTATATCGAACATAACGCTTCATGATGCCTTTGATTGAAAGACCGTGAGCGGCCAGCTGAAGCAAAGCCCGCAATAAGCCATCCCCATCACTACATTCAGGGGTATTCCCTTTTTCCAGACTGTCCTGGCCGTTATGGACCAAGCCCGGCACTTATGGAGAGGGACTGGCACGGGGAGGCACACAAAAGGGGCTGAAGCCGCCCTTTCTCCGGCAACGCATGACCGAACGGCTCCCTTCCAAGCTCATGCTGGAGCCTACGGCATAAATGCCCCCAAAGAAAACGGGCCATGCCGGGGAAAGGACCGTCGGACTGTTCAGGCGGTCTTCGCCCAGGCATGGCCCGGAGCTCTCGCAACCGGCTACAGGGAGCCGGTCCCGTCAGGACATTTTGGAAAATCGCTCTATAGCCTTGGCGAATTCGGCGATAGTCTTGTCGGCATCACCGTGCTCGATGCCCTCGCGCACGCAGTGGCTGAGATGGTTTTCCAGCATGATCTGCCCCACTTTATGCAGCGCGCCCTTGGCCGCGCTGACCTGTACAAGGATGTCCTCACAGGGGGTGTTCTCGTCGTCAATCATTTTTTCAATCGCCTTGATCTGACCGGTAATCTTTCTGAGCCTCCGGTGCAGACTTTCAGCATCCATACATTCGTGCATACCTTCCTCCTCAACACGCGCCCCGGCATGCGCCGGAACGTCAGGCGCGGCCGGCCGCCGAACGCGGTTCCACCCTCTAGTCGTCGTCCTTCTCGCGGCAGATTCGGGCTCCCACGGCGTTG
>CALUZP010000060.1 GCA_944325325.1 uncultured Desulfovibrionaceae bacterium | reverse complement strand
CGGCTTCTTCCGCCTTTTCCTCTTTCGGCTCGGGTTTTGCGTCGGGCTGTTTCTCCTCGGCTCTGGCCGCCGCTTTCTGTCCGGCGGCGCGCGGGGCGGGGTGCGGGCTAGTTGTTTTCGCAGGGGTCCCGGGCGGGCAGGTAGCGTTGCAGGAGCAGCGGCACGGTGGAGCCGATGGCCATGGCGCACATGACGAACAGCACGGTCATGCCGTTTTTGACGATGGCGGTCAGGTAGAGGTCGGCCATGTCGATATTGGCCGTTTCCATGAAGCGCATGATCGACAGAACCGTATCGTAGGCGTACATGCCGGGGATCATGGGCAGCAGGGCGAGGAAGGAGAAGAATTCTCCGGCGATGTGGATGCGCCGTGCGACCAGGACGCTGAGGGCACCGATGAACAGGGCGGCGACGAAGGTGGCGGAGGTGATGCCGAACGCGCTTTGATGGAGCAGAAAGAAGCGGGTGCTGTGGCCGAGGGCAGCCAGGAGGCCAGCGCCGCAGACGATGCGCCAGGAGGGGTTTGAGATGACGGCAAAGCCCATGGAGGCCACGGCGGCGAACAGGCCGTCGGCGAGCATATCCACCCAGCTGCCCAGAGCCGGGGTACCTGTGGGGATGGTATGCATGTCAAAGCCGGTGACGAACAGGCTCAGGGCCAGTCCCAGGGCGATGCAGATGACGAGCAGTCCGGCGCGCACGGAGCGGGCGAAGGCCATGAGGGGGTATCCTGTCAGGATGTCGAGCATGGCGTTGATCATGGGCACGCCGGGGATGAGGAAGAGGACGCTTGAGCCCAGGGCGATGCGCGGGGTGCCGGTCATGCCGGCCAGGCCGCAGCAGGCGGCGATGGTCGAGGCGATGAATGCGGCGATGATGAACGAGAAGTGATGTCCGACGCCGCGCGAGTCCATGAACTGGCGCAGGCGGAAGGCGACGAGGGTGGCAATGAAGACGATGAGCATGGCGGCGGGATCGCCGCCGAACAGCCGGCAGAAAGAGGCGTTGGCCAGGGATGCGCCGAACAGCACGATCCGGGGCATGATGCGCGGGACGGTCATGGCGGCGTGGAACTGATCGCGCAGTTCCTGGAAGGAGAGCAGGTGGTCGTGGGCTTTCCAGCTTAAGGTATTGAGTTCTGCCAGCAGGCGGAAGTTGAGCGGGCCGTTGTGGATGGCTCCGACCGAGGCCTTCCAGGTGGACGAATTTTTGCCGTCGGACACGTTCATGATGAAGTGGCGGGGCAGCACGGCCAGCTGCAGGGAGCAGCCGTAGCTTTCGGCGATGCGTTCGGCGGTGCGGGCCACGCGCTGGGTCTGTCCGCCGACGCCGAGCTGTACGGAGCAGTATTCCACGAGGAAGGTGGAAAGTTCCGGGATGGAGACGCCGTTCTGCGGGGCGGGTTCGTCCTGGACATCGTGAGAGAGTGTGTACATATTTTTCATGGGCGGCACCATACCCGCTTGGCAGCCTGGAGGCAAGCGGGGAAAAGGGTCCGGCCCTCTCTGGACAAGATACGGCATCTGTTCTAGGATGCTGTGTTTTGATACGGCATTTTACGGCGTTGCCGCCGAAGATCTATTTTTGAGGAGAACACTACCATGGATTTTTCCATTGCCGATGCGAGCACCACGCGTAAGAACCTTTCGTTGACCTTCAGCGCCGACGATGTGGCCAGGGCCATTGACCGCGCTGTGGCCGAACGCCGCAAGACCCTCACCCTGCCCGGTTTCCGGACCGGCAAGGTGCCGGCCGGCCTCATTGAAAAGCGCTTTGGCGACGAAATCATTCCTGCCGCCACACAGCAGGCGCTGGACGAAGCGCTGGCCGACGTGCTCAAGAAGGAAGGGCTGCATCCGCTGTCTGGCGTGGAGCTCGACAATCCGAGCGGTCTGTTCAAGCGTGGCGAAGGCTACTCCTGCACGATGAGCTTTGACGTGCTGCCCGCCATCGAGTTCCCGGCATACGAAGGTCTGGAAGTGGATCAGGAAAAGGTCGTTGTGGACGACGCCGACGTTGACGCCATCATTGACCGGCTGCGCACCGACCTGGCCGAGCTTGTGGATCTGCCTCTGGCCCGTCTGCCTCAGGACGGCGATCAGGTGGTGGTGGACTACAAGGGCTTTGACGAAAACGGTCAGGCGCTCGACGACGTGCAGGGGCAGTTCCCCCTGGTGCTTGGCCGCAAGCAGGCGCTGCCCGACTTTGAAAATCTGGTCAAGACCATCCTGCCCGGCGAAGAAAAGGACGGGCCCGTGGTCTTCCCCGCTGACTATGCCCACAAGCCCCTGGCCGGCAAGACCGTGACCATGCACGTCAAGGTGATCAGCCTGAAGGAACGCAAGGAACCCGAAATCAATGACGAACTGGCCAAGAAGGCCGGCGCCAAGGATCTGGCCGAACTGCGCAAGCAGATCGCCGAACATCTGGAAAACTCCAAGAAGCAGCAGGTTCGTTCCGACGCCATGCAAAAGCTCCTTGACGGCCTGATGGCTCAGGTGAGCGTGGATCTGCCCCAGTCGCTGGTTGACGTGCGCGTGCGCCGCGCCGTGGCTGAACACTTCGCCAGACAGTCCGGCGACGCCGCCCAGCCCTCTGAAGAAGAGCGCAACGCCTACGCCGACAAGGTTCGCCCCGACATCGAACAGGCCCTGCGCCCGCAGGTGTTCCTCATGGCTCTGGCCCGCAAGGAAAACCTGGACGTCAAGCCCGAAGAAGTGGAACTGCAGATCTACCAGATGGCCATGCGTTCCGGACAGGACTACCGCAAGCTCAGCGACGCCTACCGCCGCGCCGGCCTGAACAACGACCTCTATGACCGCCTGCTGGCTGACAAGGCCATTTCGCTGGTCTACAGCAAGGCCAAGGTGCATGAAGTGGAACCCGCCAAGGCTGAAGGCGAAACCGCCGGCGCTGACGCCTAGGCGGCCCGGGACATACAGGCAGGGCCGTCCGCGTATGGCCGGCCCTGCGACAGCCTGAAGACGCTGACAACGGGGCTGACACCCGGCCGGGACAGCGGCTGCCACCTGTGCGGGGCGCGGCCCGGCCTTCTCTGTGCAAACCGCACGGCAGGCAGCAGCACACGGCCGCGGAACCCGGACGGTTCCAGTCCGGGCGGTTACCGGATGGACGGTTACAGCCCCGAGGATTCCAGTCCGGGCGGACGCGGCACGCTGGCCACAAACTGCACGGTCAGCGCTGAGCAACCACAGCCCGGACGTCCGCAGCCCGGGTGTACGGCCATGACGGCAGGTGGCACGGGGCGTTCCGGCCCTGCCCGGGCCGCATACCGGAAAGGCCGCCGGAGGCAGGAAGGCCAGACGCGTACAGGTGGACGGACGCGGCACGCTGGCCACAGGCTGCGGGACACAGGTTGCGGAACACAGGTTGCGCCGCACAGCAGGCTGTGCGGGCTGGCTGCGGATGTTTCAGGCTGTCCGGCAGACGCACACGGTGCGCCTGACGCGGCGTGGCTGACAGCGGATCGGCATCGTCCGGAATCCGGCGGATGCGGGGCTGCCGCTGCGCTGTCGGAACAGACCCGACGGGACGCGACAGACCGGCGGGACAGGCCCGGCATGGACAGAACTCTGCCACCACGGCCAGCCTCCGGCGCGATGCAGAACAGGCCGTGTGTGCCGGCCCGCCTCAACGGCCGGGACAGACCCTGTGGCGGAAGGAACGGCCTGTGCACACAGGCAGGCCCGATGCAAGACAGGATGCGACGAGGCTCGGCCCGCGGTACAGGCAGCTCCGGTACAGGCCAGGAATGTACGGCAGGTGCGCAGGTGCGCACACAGGCAGCCCGGAGGCAGGCTGCTGTGACGCCTGACCAGACGTTTTTTTGCGGTGCGTGCGCAGGGGCCGTCCGTGCGCAAACAACGCACGGCAGGCCCGGTGCAGACGGGATGCAGACGAGGCACAGGCCCTGTGCAGGCAGCTCCGGTACAGGCCAGAATGGACAGGCCGCGTGGCAGCAAACCCGCCGGAGCCGAATCCGCCGGAGCCCCGGCCGGTCAGTGCCGGATCAGACAGAACGTGTCCGGCCTGAACCGAAACAGCCGGCGTCTGCCCGCTCAGAGCCAGACCAGACGGAACCCGGCCGGAACGCAGGCTGCCGGAACGGCGCGTCCTGCCGGTGGATACTGTCAGGAAGCGTACCAGGGAGCACGCACAGGAAGCGTACATCAGGACACGGCGCGCGGCCGTCTGAAGGCGCGTGCCGGACAGCAGCGCCCTGCGGACAGGCCGCTGCCGGCAGACAAATTTTTTTGGGGACGTAAACGGTTTTTCCCGGCGCGGGCGCGCTGACGCCGCTGCGGCGTCACAACGTGGCGCCGCCACAGCGCCCTGGGCCCGGGCGCTTTCCCCGGTGCGGACGGCGCACCGCAGGGCAGCCCGGGCTTTACGCCGCTTCAACAGCAATCAGTCTCTCACGGAGCTCTGCTCCAGGAGTTTTCCCATGTACAACCTCACCATTCCCTATGTGGTCGAGAACACCGGGCACGGCGAGCGCACCTACGACATCTATTCCCGCCTGCTCAAGGATCGCATCATCGTGCTGGGCACGGAAGTCAACGACGCTGTGGCCGCCACCATCTGCGCCCAGCTGCTGTTTCTGGAGTCGCAGGACGCGGACAAGGAAATTTACCTCTACATCAACAGCCCCGGCGGCTCTGTCACGGCCGGCATGGCCATCTATGACACCATGCGCTACATCACCTCGCCTGTGGCCACCCTGTGCATGGGCCGCGCCGCAAGCATGGGGGCGCTCCTGCTGGCGGCGGGCGAACACGGCATGCGCTATGCCCTGCCCAACAGCCAGATCATGATCCATCAGCCGCTGGGCGGCTATCAGGGCCAGGCCACGGACATCGACATCCACACCAAGGAAATTCTGCGCATGAAGAAGAAGCTTACCGCCATTCTGGCGGAGTGTTCGGGCCAGCCCCTGCAGAAGGTCGCCCGCGACACCGAGCGCGATCACTTCCTGACGGCTGACGAAGCCAAAGCCTACGGGCTGGTGGACCGGGTGCTCGTGTCCCGCAAGGACATGGCCGAGGCCCGCTGATCTCCCTTTTGCGCCGCGTCCGGCCAGGCCGCGGCGCGTCACCCTTTTACCCGGATCCCGCACAACCATGATCGACACTCCCAGCCAAGAGCCCCTGCGCTGCTCATTCTGCGGCCGAAGCGAGCTTGAAGTCGAACAGCTCATCGCCCAGGGCAGCTCGTACATCTGCAACGACTGCATTGCCGCCTGCAATGACGTGATCGTGTCGAAGGCCATCCACTCGGCGCAGGAAGACGGCCGCCTGCTCACCCCCCAGGAACTCAAGGCCCGCCTTGACGACTATGTCATCGGTCAGGACGAAGCCAAGAAAATCCTGGCCGTCGCGGTGTACAACCACTATAAGCGGGTGCTCTACGCCGACGCGCTGGCCCATGTGCACGCCAGCGACGACGTGGAAATCGAAAAAAGCAACATCCTGCTGGTCGGTCCCTCGGGCAGCGGCAAGACACTGCTGGCCAAAACCCTGGCGCGCTCCCTGCGTGTGCCGTTTGCCATTGCCGACGCCACAAACCACACCCAGGCCGGCTATGTGGGCGAAGATGTGGAAAACATCCTCGTCCAGCTGCTGCAAAACGCCGACTACGATCTCGAGGCCGCGCAAAAAGGCATCATCTACATCGACGAAATCGACAAAATTTCCCGCAAGGGCGACGGCCCCTCCATCACGCGCGACGTTTCGGGCGAGGGCGTGCAGCAGTCGCTTTTGAAGATCATCGAAGGCACCATCGCCAACATCCCCCCCAAGGGCGGCCGCAAGCACCCGCAGCAGGAATTCATCCGCATGGATACGTCCAACATCCTGTTCATCGTGGGCGGCGCGTTCATCGGCCTTGACAAGATCATCGAACAGCGCGTGCGGGGCGGCTCCATGGGCTTTGGCGGGCGCATCGCCTCCTCCGGCGAACTGACGCAGAGCGCCCTGCTCGAACAGGTGCATCCCACCGATCTGGTCAAATTAGGCCTGATCCCCGAATTTGTCGGCCGCGTCCCGGTGATGACCCATGTAGACGATCTGGGCGAGGCGGATCTGATCCGCATTCTTACCGAGCCCAAAAACGCCCTGACCCGGCAGTACAAGAAGCTGTTTGAACTGGAAGGCGTGACCCTGCGCTTCAGTTCCGACGCGCTCAAGGCTGTGGCGGCCAAGGCTCTGGAACGCAAGACCGGCGCGCGCGGCCTGCGCAGCGTGATGGAAAAGGTCATGCTGGACATCATGTACCAGCTGCCCTCCATGCACGGCGTGGCCGAGTGCGTCATCAACGACGCGGTGATCAACCAGTCCGCGCCGCCGGTCTTCATCTATCAACAGGAAGCTCAGGTCGCCAGATAGCACGGGCCAGGCTCAACGGGGGCTGTATGAGGGACATCAACTCGCACATCATCTGGCGGTGCCTCGCGGCGTGCCTTGCGCTGACGGCGCTGCTCTTTGCCGCGCCGGCCAGCCTGCCGGCCGCAGAAACCGTAATCACCCTGGAACCGCTCGAGCCCGAAGCGCCCGCGCCAGCTCCCGCTCCCGCGCCAACCCGCTGGAACCTCTCGGCTGACTACATGTCCACCCTGGCCAACAACACCGTGGTCGAGGCCAAGGGCGGCGTGGTGCTCACCCGCGGCGCCGACGAACTGCGGGCCGATTTCGCCCGCTACTTCACCGAAACGGGCTGGGTCTACCTTGAGGGCAACGTGTTCATCCGCGTGGAAGCAGACACCATCAACGCCGAAGAAGCCGAATTCGATCTGCGCAATCAGGTGGGCTGGCTGAAAAACGGTGTCGTCTTTGTCTCAGGCACGCACATGTATGTCAAAGGCGAGGACATCGTCAAACACGACAAAAACCGCTACACCTTCAAGGAAGCCCGGCTGACCACCTGTGACGGCCTGAACCCCGCCTGGGCCGTCAACGCCAACCAGATCACCATGGAACTCGACGGCTACGCCCAGCTGTACCACACCAACGTGGCCATCAAGGATACCGGCGTGTTCTATTCGCCCTTCCTCATGCTGCCGGCCAAAACAACCCGGCAGAGCGGCCTGCTGCTGCCCGACTACGGCTACAGTTCGCGGCGCGGCATGTACCTGACCGTGCCCTTCTACTGGGTCATCGATGACACCAGCGACGTGACCTTCTATCTGGGCGGCATGACCAAACGCGGCCCCAGCTACGGCGTGGAATACCGCTCCATGCCCTACACCACCCAGAAAACCTGGATGACCTTCTCGGGCATGCACGACAGCGACACCGTCACCCTCCCCGGCACAAGCCCCGTGGACCGCAGCACCCGCGCCGTGCGCACCAACAAAAACCGCTACTGGCTGCGCGGTATGGCCGACGGCGAACTCGGAGCATCCGGCTGGCAGTACCGCACCAACATCGACTTTGTCTCAGACCAGGACTACCTGCGCGAATTCAACAGCGGCATGCTCAGTTTCTCCCGCTCCAGAAACCAGCTCTACTCCATGTTTGGCCGTGACCTCGCCGAAGAAGACCGCAACCGCGTCAGCGAAGGCATCCTGGCCAAGGACTGGGATCGCTTCGGCGTGGCCGTAAGCGCCCGCTATGAGCAAAACCCCGCCCTGGGCCACGGCAACGCTCGCCGCTCCACCGATACCATAACCCAGCGCCTGCCCCAGTTCGATGCCTTCCTCTACAAGGGCGGCCTCTTCTCCGACCTGCCCCTGGAACTCGAAGCCCAGTTCACCAGCGGCTACCTCTACCGCCGCTCGGGCACCTCGGGCCTGCGCACGGAACTGACCCCTAACCTCTCCGTGCCCCTCAACCTCAAATACCTGTCGGTCATCCCCAGCGTGGGCGTGCGCCAGACCTGGTACTCGGGCACCTCCGTCGATCACAGCTACGACGAATTCTCAAACAGCCTGGGCACCAACCCCTACCTGACCGGCAGAACACGGACCATACCGGAAGTCAACGTCCAGGCCTATACCGACGCCAACCGCGTCTGGCAGCTCGACAACCCGCCCCTCGTCAGCGGCAAGTCCGATCAGGGCTACTTCGCCGGCTGGGTCGGACTGCGCCACGACATCCAGCTGCGGGCCGACTATGACTACGTGCGCGACGTCGACCAGGACGACAACCCCTTCTATACCGAAAGCGACCGGCTCCTCTCCACCAACGAGCTGACCTACTCCATCACCAACATCATCACCCGCAAGCGCGCGGTGCAGAAACCAAAGCCGCAGAACGCCGCCCAGGCCGCCCCCCTCGAAGGCGCCGTCCAGGATACAAGCGACGTCGATTACGATTACCTCGACCTGGTGCGCTGGAAACTGGAATGGGGCTATGACTTCGAGGAAAACCGGCGCGACGAATACCTGAACCTCGCCCCCAGGCGCCCGCTCAAGGACATTCTCTCCGAGCTGACCCTCACCCCTGTAAACTGGTTCTCCTATACCGGCAAGCTCTACCTCTCCCCCTACACGGGCGAACTCTCCCGCCAGGATCACACCGTGTCGCTGCGCTGGCAGAACAAGCTCTCCTGGAGCACCAGCATCGACTACCGCACCGACGACTACAACCGGCGCGAAAACCTGCGCAGGCCCTTCCGCAACGGACGGCCTAACCTGACGACCCCCGTCCGGCAGCTGCGCAACATAATCACCATCCAGCCCGTACCCAACTGGGCTCTCTCCCTGCTCGACTACCGCGACCTGCGCAAGCCGGGCACCTTCGGCTCAGGTTACGAAAAAGCCGCAACCCTGACCTACAGGCACCAGTGCTATACGCTGATCTTCGAGTACCGGTACGATAACTTCGACTCCAGCTACTCGGTCTTCTTCCAGATCCCCGGCCTGTTCGAACCGACCGGCAGACGCTAACAGGCCCGCTGACGGCAAGGCCAGACCGGCTGGATTGACAGGCTGGATTGATTGCTACGCAGGGGGAGGGCGGAAACCCTTTTCGTCAAAAGGGCTTTCCGCCCTCCCCCTGCACCCCCTCCCACCTTCCCAAAACGTTTGTATGGGGAAAGGCAGGCAGCGTTACAGCCGAAAAGACAGGCAGCGTCCGTTACAGGAAATTATCCGGAAAAACTGCCGGAAAGACGCGTAGCAGACAGAGGCCCACAGGCGTGTGGAAGGCAGCACCGGGCGGACAGGCAAAGCCTCACACCCGCGTGGCAGACAAAACCAGGCGGACAGGCAGGAGCTGGCAGACGTGCGGCATTCAGAAGCCCTGGACAGAAAGCCTCGGACAGAAAGGCAAGGACTGACAGGCGCACATCAAGCAAAACCAGACAGCCGGACAAGGGCTGATGGCGTGTAACACATACAAAAACGGACAGCCAGACAATCTGACGGGCACAGGCAGGCAATAACGAAGAGACGGTGGCAGACAGACAAACGAGCTGAAGGGCAAAAACCGGACAGGACGGACACAGGGCCCTGCCGGGTCTGCGGCACTCCCCGCACCTGGCCGGACAGACCGGTGCAGGACAGCCGGCCGGTACATCATCTCCCAGGTTTCGGGAGCCGGCGAAGGATCGACATGAAACAGGAAGACTATGTTTTTTACCGCAACCAGCACTGGAAAGAACTTTTCCCGGATCTGGAGCTGGAAGGTGTCTGGGGGCGCGTCCAGCGCATGGCGCGCTGCCACAGCCTGTTGAGCAGCCAGACCATGCGGCCATTTGGCCTGCGCAATGCAGAAGCGGATGTGCTGGCCGCCCTGCTGTTCAGCGGTGAGCCCTACGAGCTGACGCCCAAACAGATTACCGCCCAATGCTACAGAACGCCGGGGGCCATCACCGGCATTCTTGACACGCTGGCTGCACGGGGGCTGATTGCCAGGCATCCCAACGAAAAAAACCGGAGGAGCTATATTGTCTCGCTGACCGAACAGGGCGTACGACTGGCCAAAGAATCCTTTTTCGCGCAGATCGACATCGAAAAGAAGCTGCTTGCCATGCTGACCACCGAGGAAAAAAAGACGCTGGCCGCGCTGCTGAAAAAAGTCCTCATCGACGCGGAAAGCAAGAAGCTTATCTGACGGCCTGCACAGAAAGCTCAACGCCACATGCCAACAGCCGGGCCGGAAGCCCGGCCGTTCTTGCCTGGGCGCAGTCTCCCTCCCGGCATGTTCTGTGCCGCACAGTGTGCTGTGGCGGGCACTCCCGGCCACACCGCACGCCGGATACTGCCGGTACCCGCCCATCAGGTAAGACTAAAAAAAGCAGGCGTACATCCTGTACGCCTGTCAAAGAGACAGAGGCTGCTGCCGGCAGCGGCTGCAATCAGGCAGCCTCCGGACAGGACAGCCGGCCTTCACGGGGCCATCCGGCTGTTCCGGCCCTGGCACTCACTCTGCCAACAACGCCGCCCGTATACCCGTTTTCCCCGACTTGTCCGACGAAAATACAGGAGCCGGGCAAACTCTCTTCACACCGCAGCAATACAGCCGCACTGCAGCTGCATTGCGCGCACAGCACGGCCGTTGTGGTGCCCTGCCCTGCAGCGCCGGTGGCAAGTAACCCGGCGCTGCAGAAGGCGCACTATCCGCCACCGGAATCCTCAGAATACCTTCGGGCCAATCAGCCTGAAGAAGCGCAGAATCAGATAGCAGGCAACGTAGGTTGCGGCAAACAGTCCCAGGGTCAGGGGCATGCCCCAGCCATAGACCACATAGCCGTGCAGGATGAAGTTGACATAGAAGAAAATGAACACCTGGATATTCCACATGCCGGCTTCCACAGAAACGGTCGTTTTCAGCTCGCTGTCGACCATCCGCAGCAGGATCAGACCGGTGGGGATGGTGCCGGTGCAGGTGCCGAACATCATGACCGTCCGCTCAAAGGAATAACCCGGCACCCGCCTGCCGAAATACAGGCAGAACACCAGAGTGAACACGGCCAGAACGATGGAAACGACCACAATGGGGATGATATACGCCTTGACGATGGCAAACTTGACCCCGACCAGCGTTGTCAGAAGTAAAAATTCGACCATCCAGCCCGCCAGGCGCGTCATGGAATCGCCGTCGATGAGGTAATCGATGTGCAGCATCTTCATCAGCTGGCGCATCAGCAGACCCGCCGACAGGCAGAACAGGAAGAACAGGCCCCACAATGTCCCGCCAATGCTCGGCGGCGTCACCGAAGCCACGGCATCAACAATGTAGTAGGCGCCCAGCCAGGCCACAAGAATCAGGGCAACCTGCACGGCAAGGCTGTCCACGTTGGCATTCTGGGTTACCAGATGAAGCCCGGCGGGACGGTGATCCCGCGCCAGAAGCCCGGTACGGATTTCCTCGGGAACAGAGCCCACGGGATAGGTGTTGAGCCCCCTGCGGATGCCCCAGCGCACCAGCGGAACACCCAGGGCAAACGTCACGATGAACCCGATCCCGGCATAGGCCATGGCAATTTGCCCCATGCCCTCATGGCCGAACTTTTCCCAGACAAGCCCCGTGGAAATGGCCTGTCCCGGCCCGGCCGTAAAGCCCTGCGCCGCCAGAAAGCCCACGCTGGGCAAATAGTCGTCACCTGTGACAAAGCGCAGGACATAAATGATGAGTGTTGCAATGAGCAGCTGGGAGGCAAGGCTCATATGCCACATCTGGCCCTGCCAGATCGCGCCGCGCACCATTTCGCGCGCGGCCGATCCGTCCGCGTCGTGCACTTTGCTCATGCCTCTCAGCCCCAGGCAGGCAAAGGAAATGGCAAAGAAATGATACGCCAGCGGAGGATACAGCTCCGGCCTGACCCCGGGAAAGCCCGTCGTGTTGAGGATTGCAAAACCGATGATGCCCCCTGTGAGACAGGCCGGAATCATGTATTCCTGGAAAAAGCGGATCCGGGCGCGTAAAAATACGCCCAGCAGCAGAAGGATTGACAGAAAACCAAAGGCAATCAGCAGTGACATGTCAAAAAACGGCTTCATGACTCCTCCCTCTTTTCCTTATCGTCTCAGGATCCAGCATAGACCGGAACGTCATCCGTCAAACGGCCATCCTGTGCCACAAGGCGGCCCCGCTTGATCACAAAGTGCGGGAATGTTGCCTCAAGCAGCGCACAGGCCCGGTGCTCCTGCGGGAACACGACACAGTCGGCCCAGCAGCCTTCCTCTAGCCCGTAATCCTGCAGCCCCAGCACCGCCGCACTGCCATACGTCCCGGCGTCGTAGGCCATTTCCAGATCCTCGCGCCGCCTGAAGTCGCTCAGATAGGCCAGCAGCATCACCCGTTCGCGCATGTCGTTCATGCCGTAGGGGCCCCACAGGTTGCGCATGTTGTCTGTTCCCACGCCGTACACCAGCCCGAAACGCCTGGCCTGCCGCAATGACGGGAACGGAACGTGCCCAGGCACATGCGTCACCAGCCGGATGTCAAGCTCCTTCATGCGCCTGGCATACGGCCCGAACGCCTCGTCGGAAAGCCCAGCCAAACACCACGCATGACTGAATGTCAGCCTCCCCTCAAGCCCAAGCCGCTCAGCCTTGTCCAGCAGCAGCTGCATCGTAAACAACCCCAGCGTGCCACGTTCATGCAAATGCAGATCAACCCGACAGCCCGCATCCGCCGCAAGCCCCAGCGTCAAATCAATGGAACGCACCGGATCCCTGTCCCTGTCGCACGGATCCGCACCCCCCAGACACTCCACCCCAAGCTCAACAGCTCCGGCCAGCGTCGGCACAGGCTCCGTACGCATGTTCAGTATCCCGTTGCTGGGAAACGCCACATACTCAACATCCAGATACCCGCGAAACGCCTCCCTGGCCTTCAGCGCGTCCTCAAGCTCAGCCAGACCGCAGCTGCCTACGTCAATGTGCCCCCGAACATGCGTCGAACCACGCCGGATGGCTTCCCTGAACTGCGTATAGCAGTTCTTCAGACTGTTCATGCGACCGTGACTGGCCAGATATTCCGCCTCAGCCCGAGCCCTCTTGGGCACCGTGTCGCCATAGTCATAGTCAACCCACGGCCCCCCAACAAACGTCTGCCCCGGATGAATGTGCGCATTCACAAAACCCGGCGCAATCATGGCACCCGCACAGTCCAGCTCCTGACCCGCAGGCACTTCCCCCGCAGACACGTCCCCAATGCTCACAATCCGGCCCGCACGGATCACCATGTCCGTCTGCCGGCCATCAGGAAACCGCGCCTGCCTCAATACCAAATCCCCCGTCATGAACCTCTCCTTAATTTAATATTAAATTATTTAGTTCTAAACTAAACAAAGAAAGTTGTCCCGTCAAGTTCTTTTTATCACAATCATACCAACCCCCACGGCAAAACCGTGCTCCAGCTCCTCAATCCCACACAACCTGCCTGAAAAACACGCAATCACCAAGACAAACGCAGCCCCCCCAGCTCCACGCAGAAGCATGTTCATGCAGGAGGAGGGCAAAAGCCACGATGCCAAGCAGCGATGCCGATGCGGCAGGCATGTTCACGCAGAGGGAGGGCGGAAACCCTTTTCGTCAAAAGGGCTTTCCGCCCTCCCCCTGCACCCCCTCCCACCTTCCCAAAACGTTTGCATGGGGCAAGGCAGGCAGCGTTACAGCCGAAAAGACAGACAGAATCCGTTACAAGAGAGTATCCGGAAAGACTGACGGAAAGCGCGTGGCAGGCAGAGGCTCACAGGCGTGTGGAAGGCAACACCGGATGGACAGGCAAAGACTCACAGACGCGTGGCAGACAAAACCAGGCGGACAGGCAGAGACTGGCAGGCGTGCGGTATTCAGAAGCCATGGACAGGCAGACAAGGACTGACAGGCGCACAGCAAGCAACACCGGACAGCCGGACAGGGACTGACAGGCGTGCAATACATACAAAAACGGACAGCCAGGCAGCCTGACGGGCACAGGCGGGCAACAATGACGCGACGGTAACAGACAACCAAAACGGCCTGAAGGGCAAAACAGGCTAACGGCCTCAGGACATCTTCCGGCGCCCTGCCAGGATGACACCAGCCCTGCTCAGGCGGACTGTTTTCCTCTCCTGTCCCTCCACGACTGAACATATGCCCTTGCCTCATCGTTTGTGCCTGTTGCAGGGCACCCTCACACCTCCACGACCGGACAACCTCGCAGGCGACGAAGGGATCGCAGACTCCGGCTGCTCTTCTCCCTCCACGACTGGACAACCTGGTGGCCCAGACGACAGCCGGGCGCAGGGAGGGCTCTCCTCCTCCGCGACTGGCCAGGCCGCACCAGTCTTCCTGCACAGGCAGCCTTGTCCTGCCGCGAATCAGACCCCGGGGCGTGACGAAGGCGCCTGTTGTGCACCATCAGGCTGTTCGTCCTGCTACCCCTTCCCCTCAAACTCCCCTTCCCCAAAAATAAACGTTTCGGGAAGGTGGATGGGGGGCACGGGGGGAAGGAGGGCAACCCCTTTCCAAAGGGGTTCCCTTCTTCCCCCCGTCACATCTTCCTTTTCCTCCCCCTCTTCTCCCTTCTCAGCCTTTTTCCGTTCTTCCCTGCCGTACCGTTACGGATGTTTGCAGAGCAGGACGCCGGCGGCCAGGGCGGTGAGGGGGGCCACGCTGACCAGGCCGAAGGAGCCGACCAGGGTGTCTGTCAGTTCTGCGGCCACATATTTGTAGTTAAGGATGTGTTCGATGGGGGTGCCCTGGGCCATGAAGACCATCAGCAGGGCCACATATCCGCCGGAATAGGCCAGCAGGAGGGTGGTGGTCATGGTACCCATGGCTGCACGGCCCACGTTCATGCCGGAGCGGGCGGCCTGACGCCACGTCAAATCCGGGCGCTTGTCAATCACTTCCTGTACGGCGGAGGTGATGTCTACGGCCAGATCCATCATGGCTCCGGAAGCGCCGATGAACATGGACGCCATGAAGATGCTGGTCAGGTTCAGGTGGGCGTAGCCTGCATACAGCAGGCTTTCGGAACCGCCCATGACGGCCCCGTGGATGCGGAACAGATCGGTAAAGAGCGCGCCCAGCAGGCAGGTGACGAGGGTGCCGAGCGTTGCCCCGGATATGGCGGCCATAGCCCGCCGGTCAAATCCGTAGACCAGGGTCACGGTGCAGGCTGTCAGCGCAAGGGTGACGGCCAGGCCCACCAGCACGGGATTCCAGCCGTCCAGGTAGCAGGGCACGAGCACTTTCCAGATCATGAGCACGGTCAGGGTGAAGGCCAGCAGCGCGCGCAGGCCTGTTCTGCCGGCCACCAGCACCAGAAACAGCGCAAACAGTCCGGCCAGAAGCCCTTCATAGCCCAGCCGGTAGTGATCGATGAGCGTCACGGAGCCGGCGTCACCGTCGCGCAGGCTGATGACGGCCAGGGCCTTGTCGCCGGGCTGAAACAGCTTGTCGGCCTCCAGCGAGCCGTTGAGCATGTTTACGCCGTGCAGCTGCCGTCCGGCGAAGCGGCCGTCGAGCGCCTCGATGGTGCAGAGCTGCTCGCCTGAACGGATCAGCCCCGTGTCGACGATGGTGGAGTTGTCCACCTCAAGCACGCGCGCCACGCAGCGCTCTGCCCCGCGGTACTGCAAATGCCCCTCGTCGCCTGTGGGCCGCCAGAACAGGACAGCCACAATCACCATGCCGGCCAGCACCGGCAGCCATTCGCGCCGCTGTCCGGCCAGCCGCTTGAACAAACTGAAAACCATGCCCTTCTCCGATCAGCAGGGAGCCGGGGCCGCGCCCCGCTCCCTTGCAAGGTCATCCTGCCGCCAGGGCGGCAGGGTCTGTGCGCCGTCTGCAGCTACTTTACGTTCAGCAGGCTGGCCATCTTGGTGTAAATGGCCGTGTTGTCATAAAAACCGCCAAACAGTTCCTGACCAGCACCACGGGCAAACACCGCCACAGGCAGACCGGTGTGGGCATACGAGGCAAAGTTGATGCCCGACTTGTTGTTGAGCAGATGGGTGATGGTCACCGACAGCGGCTCATAGGTGCCATACAGCAGGTATTCTTCCTGACTCTTCGTCTTGTCCGCGCCGCGCATGGTGCGGTCATAGGCTGCGCGCAGCCTGTTCATTTCCCAGTCGGTCAGCACCAGCGTATCGTCCTTGCTGCCGCTGGCCTTGAGGCCGAACAGACGTTCCACATCCTTCAGCACGTCCTCGAACGAGGTCTGCTGCGCGCGGTACCTGGAGACATATTCGCTGTCAAAGCGGGCGTAGGAAATCTTCTGATTCTTCAGGTTGGCCAGATAGGTGTCGTAGTCGGTGCCGGCAAAACCGATGGTCAGGCCGCCGGTTTCGTGGTCGCCGGTCACGAGGATCAGCGTTTCGTCAGGATGCTTGTCGGCAAACGCAATGGCCACATCCACCGCATCGGCCAGGGCCAGCGTGTCGTTGATGGTCGAACCGGCGTCATTGGCGTGGCAGGCCCAGTCAATCTTGCCGCCTTCCACCATCATGAAGAAACCGGTCTCGTTATCCAGCACCTCAATGCCTTTCCGCACATAGTCGGCCAGAGACCACACAGTATCAGCGCGGTCGTTTTCATAGGCCATGGACTGCTCGTCAGCCAGATGCTCGGCCACCAGAATCACCTTGCCGTCGCCGGCAGACACCTTCTCGGCTCCGGCCTGCGTGCGCACCAGCTTGTACCCGTAGTCGTCGGCCAGATCATACAGGCTGGGCTGTTTGCCATCCTGGCCGGCCGGCTTGAGCAGACCCCCGCCGGCAAAATATTCAAACCCGGACTTCAGCATTTCTTCGCCGATTTCATAGTACTGACGGCGGCTCGGCTGATGGGCGTAGAACGCCGCCGGCGTAGCGTGGTTCAGGTTCACCGTGGTGATGACACCTACCTTGAACCCCTTCTGCCGGTGCACCTTTTCGCTGATGGCTTCGTACGCGCGCGTCTTGCCTTCGTCCATGTTGATGACGCCGGAATACGTCTTGTGCCCCGTCGAAATGGACGTGGCCGTAGAGGCCGAATCCGGACAGAACGACGTGGAATCATACGTCACCGCCGATCCGGCCACCGGAAATTTCATGAACGACAGGCTCTCGCCGCCACGCAGGATCTTGTCGTCCGTACCGCTCTGGCGCACCGCCCCCAGATAATCCGACGCCGCCTGGAACTGCGGATAGCTCATGCCGTCGCCAATGAACAGGAACACATACCGCGGCGCCTTCTGCGCCGCACCGGCCTCGGGCGCGCCCGCCAGAGACGCCGCAACAAACACGACAAACAAAAGACTCAGCATGCGGCGCATCGCGCGCGCCGCGTTTCCTCCACTGTACATCATGACCTCTCTTTTGGCTAAACGTTGTACGCCCTGCCGCACAGGACGCACCCCGCTTGTAGCCGCAAGCGTCTTCCGCCTTCTATCCTGATTGCCGAAAGTTCACCGAAAATGCGTGTAAAGTGCCAGCCGGCAAAGGACCGGACAAGACCCGGCGGACTCGGAAAAAAGCAAACAACGCATGGCAGATTCGGGGGAAAGCAGGGCCCCCCTTTGCACAGGGGTTGCCTCCTTTCCCCCCGCGCCTCTTTCGCCTTCCCGAAACGTTTGCCTGCCCTGCCGCAACAGGCCGCGCACGGCCTGGAGTACGGGAGCCTGCCGTCCGGGCGCGCGGCCGTGCCGGCACGCACAAGCGGGAACTGAAGCGATGCGGAATGCCGCCGCACGGGCGGAGAGACGCGGACGCCTTGTCGCGCCATGCTCAAAACACGGCGACCGCCGAAGGGCACGGCGTGTCACGCGTCCCCTGTGGCCGGGGAAGACGGAAGCGCCCGAGGCACACGTTTTGAGGAGGTGGATGGGGGGACCGGGGGGAAGGCGGAACGCCCTTTTGAAGAAAAGGGGTCCCGCCTTCCCCTCGGATCAGACTCCGGTGTCGGAGCATGCCCAGGCTGGCGCGGGAAGGCCTGACGCAAAAACTTTACGTCATCTTAACCCACCCTGTCTGGTCACGCCGCCGTCAGGGCGCTATGGTTCCCGCGTACACCGGCTGAAGCGGGCGGTGCGCAGACGGACGACGGCAAACCTCGGACTGCCCGCCAGCGGCGTTGACGTTTGAACACAAGCCGGACTTTCGGCTCATATGCACACATTTTACAACAAGGAGATCCTATCATGTCCCAGATGCTCAACAGACGGACCATGCTCAAAATGAGCGCTGTCGCCGCGGCCGGCGCCGGCATTGCCGCCCTGGCCCATACCTCCGCCGCGCACGCCGCCGCTGACGGCGACCTGCTGGTCAAGGCCGGCGTGATCACCGACATGCACCGTACCACCCAGGCCGATACCGACACCCGCAAATTCTCGGCCTCCATGCCCAAAATGCAGGCCTTTGTGAATGCCATGAACACGGTCAAACCCGCGTTCGTGGTTGAGCTTGGCGACTTTGTGGACACGCTCAGCGCCGGCACCGACCCGCTGAAGAACCTGGCCCAGATCGAAACGCTGTTCACGTCCCTGCCCTGCGCGCACTATCATGTGCTTGGCAACCACGACTTTGACAACCTCAAACGCAACGAAATGCTCGACAACATCCGCAATACGGGCATCCCCCAGCGCCAGACCTGGTATTCCTGGGACGCCAGCGGTGTGCACTTCATCGTCCTGGACGCCGACTACACGCCCAAGGGCTATCGCCCCTACGACATGAACACCCCCGAAGACACCTTCTGGACCTGGAAAGACACGATCATCCCGCCCCAGGAACTGCAATGGCTCAAAGAGGATTTACAGAAAACCGCCCTGCCCGTGATCCTCTTCTCGCACCAGACGCTGGATCGCGTCGACGACCAGGACCACAACATCAAGAACGCCTCGGCCGTGCGCGCCATCCTGGAAGCAAGCGGCAAGGTGCTGGCCGTCATCTCCGGCCATGACCACCAGGGCGGCTACGCCAATATCAAGGGCATCCACTATATCGTCATGAACGGCAACGTCGGCGTAAGCGATACCCGCTCCTGGAAGGCCACCAGCCAGGCCAACGGCATGGACCCCCGCGCGGACAATCAGTACGCCGTGCTCGAAGTCTACGCCTGTGGCAAGGGCGACTACCGCATCGCCCTGAACGGCTACGGTCGCCAGCCCTCCTACACCCTGCAACGCACCCTGGCCTGAAACCCTGCGCCTCTGACAGACAGGATGGATGGATGGATTATGCAGGGGGAGGGCGGAAACCCTTTTCGTCAAAAGGGCTTTCCGCCCTCCCCCTGCACCCCCTCCCACCTTCCTAAAACGTTTGTATGGGGAAAGACAGGCAGCGTTACAGCCGGAAAGACAGAATCCGTTACAGGAAATTATCCGGAAAGGCTGATGGAACGGCCCATGGCAGGCAAGGACTCACAGGCGTGTGGAAGGCGAAGGCAACACCAGACAGCCGGATAACGCTGACAGACGTGCGGCATTCAGAAGCCATGGACAAGGCAGGCAGACAAGGACTGACAGGCGTACAGCAAGCAAAACCGGACAGCCGGACAAGGACTGATGGCGTGTAACACATACAAAACCAGACAGCCAGGCAGCCTGATGACGGACACAGGCGGGCAACAATGACGCGACGGTAACAGACAACCAAAACGGTCTGAAGGGCAAAACAGGCCAACGGCTTCAGGACATCTTCCGGCGCCCTGCCAGGATGGCACCAGCCCTGCTCAGGCGGACTGTTTTCCTCTCCTGTCCCTCCACGACTGAACATATGCCCTTGCCTCATCGTTTGTGCCTGTTGCAGGGCACCCTCACACC
>CALUZP010000059.1 GCA_944325325.1 uncultured Desulfovibrionaceae bacterium | reverse complement strand
CGGTGAACCGGGCACGCAGCTGACCATGCGTACCTTCCACATCGGCGGCACGGCCTCGCGGCAGATCGAACGCTCCAATTACGAAGCCCAGAACAACGGCCACGTTGTCTTCACCCGCGTGAAGAAGGTTGAAAACCGCGACGGCGTGTCTCTGGTCATGGGCAAGAGCGGCCAGCTGGCCATCGTGGACGAACAGGGCCGCGAACGTGAGCGCTACACCCTGCCCAACGGCGCGCGCCTGCTGGTTTCGGATCAGCAGGTCGTCAGCAAGGGGACGCTGCTCGCCGAATGGGACCCGTTCAACGAACCCTTCGTTTCGGAAATGGACGGGATCATCAAGTTCACGGACATCGTGGACGGCAAGACCTACCAGGAAAAGCTGGACGAAGCCACCCACCAGACAACCATGACCATCATCGAATACCGGACTACCGGCCTGCGGCCGTCCATCTCGGTCTGCGATGAGGAAGGCAACCCCAAGCAGCGGCCCAACAGCCTCATGCCGGCCGTCTACAGCCTGCCCGTGGGCGCCATCATCATGATCAAGGACGGCCAGGAAGTTCACGCCGGCGACGTCATCGCCCGTAAGCCGCGTGAAACCTCCAAGACCCGCGATATCGTGGGTGGTCTGCCGCGCGTGGCCGAACTCTTTGAAGTCCGCAAGCCCAAGGACATGGCCGTTGTCTCCGAAATCGCCGGGACCGTGACCTACGCCGGCGAATCCAAGGGCAAACGCAAGCTCATCGTCACGCCTGAAGTGGGCGAGGCCAAAGAATACCTGGTGCCCAAGGGCAAGCATGTCACCGTCTCTGACGGGGACTTTGTGGAGTCCGGCGACCTGCTCACCGAAGGCAACCCCGAACTGCACGACATCTTGCGCACCCGCGGCGAAAAGTTCCTGGCCGCCTACCTGGTGGACGAAATCCAGGAAGTGTACCGCCATCAGGGCGTGGGCATCGACGACAAGCACATTGAAGTCATTGTGCGCCAGATGCTGCGCAAGGTGACCGTCCTTGATCCGGGCGGAACGAGCTTCCTTGTTGGCGAGCAGGTCGACAAGGCCGAGTTCAAGAGCGAGAACGAGAAGACCATCGCCGAAGGACGCGCCCCGGCCACGGCCGAACCGCTGGTGCTGGGCATCACGCAGGCTTCGCTGACCACGTCGTCGTTCATCTCGGCGGCTTCCTTCCAGGAAACCACCAAGGTGCTCACTGAAGCGGCGCTCAAGGGCAAGCGCGACCCGCTGCGCGGCCTGAAGGAAAACGTCATTGTGGGCCGCCTCATCCCGGCGGGCACAGGCTACCGCGAATACGTCGAACAGGGCATCAACGTGCCCGAGCAGAAAAAGCGGCCCAGCCGGTATCTTGCCGAAATGGAAGAACTGGGCGTCTCCACGAACGACGCTGAATAAACGCTGTCATCCGGGCTCCGGAGAGGCCAGCCTCTCCGGAGCCCTTGCATCTTCTTCCCTCCCCCGGAAGGCTTGCCTATGCGTACCAAAACAATTGTGCGTCTCCTCATGGTCCTTGTATGGGGCCTCTTGACTGTCCTCCTGCTGTACTGGGCCGTGACAAGCGCCTCAGCCTGAAGCGAATTTTTTCCGGAGTTTCCATGAACAGACTGTTTTGTTTCCTGGCGGCCTGCGTGCTTGCGGCAGCCCTGCCGGTGACGGCCCAGTCCGCCCCTGCCCCTCTTACCGAGGCACAGCTGCGCGAAGCCCTTGCCAGCCATCCTGACGTGCTGCTTGACGTCCTGCGCGATCACAGCGAGGAACTGCTGGACATCGTGCGCGAAGGTGCGGTGCTGCAGCGCAACAAAGCCGCCATTGCCACATGGAAAAAGGACATGGAGGTTCCCAAGCAGATCAGTACCCGCGGCCATGCTGTGCGCGGCCCGGCATCTGCCCCTGTAACCATCGTGGCGTTCTCTGACTTCACCTGCCCTTACTGCCAGAAGGCCGCAAAGGAAATCCAGACGCTCATGGCCAACAACCCCGGCAAGGTCAAATACGTTTTCAAGGCCATGCCGCTTGACAACACCGGCACCGCCAAACTGGCTTCAGCCTATTTTGCCGCTGCGGCGCTGCAAAGCCCCGAAAAGGCCTGGGCTCTCTATGATCTGTTCTTTGCCGAACGCGGCATGCTCGTACAGGCAGGCCCGGCGGATCTGCTCACCCTGGCTTCCCAGATAGGCCTTGACGCGGCCCGACTCGAAAAGGACGCCGCCAGCACAAAAATTCAGGATCTGCTGGAAGCGGACATCGCTGAAGGCGAACGTCTTGGCGTCGACGGCACCCCTACGTTTTTCATCAATGACATTATTGTGCGCGGCGCGGTTTCCCAGGATCTGTTTGCCAAAGCCCTGTCCATGGCCCTTGAAGCGTCTGGCGCCAAGGCCCGCCGCTGATCAGAGTGTATCATGCTGCTTTCCTATTCCCTCGCTGACCTGCTGGCTGCACCGGCGGGCCGGTTTCTGACGCCGGACGCGGCCTGCGAACAGGGGGTCTGTGTCGTCATCGGCAACTTCGATGGTGTGCACCGCGGGCATCTCGCCCTGTTCCATGAGGCCACCAAACGCGGCCTGCCCGTTGTCGCTGTCACCTTTGATCCGCACCCGCGCGAAGTGCTGTGCTCTTCCGCACCGCCCCGGCTGCTTTCTACCGAAGACCGCCTGCAGCTGCTTGCCAGCGCCGGGGCGCGCCATATTCTGCTCATCGCCTTTACTCGGGAGTTTGCCGCTCTGGAAACCGATGTCTTTGTGCGCAGCATCCTGTGTGATCGGCTCAGGATGCGACAGCTTGTCATCGGGCACGACTTCAGTCTGGGCAAGGGACGCTCAGGCAATGGCGAACGTCTGCGCGAACTGGGTGCGTCCCTAGGGTTTGCCGTCACTCAGGTACCCTGTCTGCTTACAGAGGATGGTATCCCTGTCAGCTCCACCCGCATCCGCGACTGCCTGGGTACAGGCGACGTGGAAGGCGCAGCCAGGCTCCTTGGCCGGGCCCACAGCGTACGAGGCACCGTCGTGCATGGCTTCAGGCGCGGCCATGGCCTGGGCTTCCCCACCGCCAACCTGGATCCGACCGTCCCCGGTATGGAAGCCATCGGGCTTGCCCTGCCCGGCGTCTACGCCACGCGGGTTGTCGTGCCAGGGCCGGACGGTGTGCTGCCGCCCATTTCGCTGACCACACGGCCTGTAGGGCCTCTGGAAAACGGCGCCTGTGTTCTGCCGGCCGTGACCAGTGTCGGGCATAACAAAACCTTCGGTCACAACGCACTGAGCGTCGAAACGCACATCCCGAACTTCAGCCGCGAGCTCTACGATCTGCCCATTGAACTGGCCTTCCTGCACCGCCTGCGCGACGAACGCAAGTTTAGCGGCATTGAGGAACTCAAGGCCCAGATCCGCCGCGATACCGACGAAGCCCTGCGCCTTGCCGGTTAGAAGTTCGAGAGCCCGCAATATTCTTGGGGAACAGGCACGGCAACCCCTTTGCGGCAAATTGTCAAAGAAGTTGCAACACAAAGAGCCTTCCACGTTCCTGTAACAGCTTAACAGTCAAGCATTAGTCAAACTTCTTGCAAGGGTGGCGGGTCATAAGAATCGCTGCCCTTTCTCGCCGCTCGATGGTCAATCCAGAGAAATCCAAGGTGTTGAAAAAGGAACTGGTAACAAAGGGCTATCGCCCTGTTCATTAAATTCCCTTTCTCCAGGACAGCCGGGATGGGAAAAATAACTTTTTACATGGAGTGTGCTTCGACTTCTCTAATTCCCCAAAATTCCTCGCCGCAAGCATAGCTCAACGGCCGGCGGCATTACCCAGGGCACACAAAGAACAAATCGTTCAGGCTGGCAGGCACGCAGTCCATAACTGCGCTTCGGCCAGAAGCGGTCCATGAGAACGCTGCTTATACATTCGACTGCCATCAAGATGCAGCCTGAACGTTTATCCCCATGCACGAGATCACATCCCCAATGCCCATGGTCTGCCATACAGAGTCTGTCTTATATTGATGACAGGGCAAATGCCGGATCGTTGCCGTCCTTTGTCTGTTCAACTCCCTTCTGAGCTTCCTCAACTGAAAAAATTTTTCATTCCCTAAAGCGGACGTTTTTTTAGATGACTATGTGTCCGTCTTGTATCCAACGGTATCTCGCCGTAAAATATATCGAAATACGCTTAACCAGGGCGACGTCCACCCCTTTCAAACGCCCCTCCGTTTGTTTGAGAGACCAGAACTCCCGCAGTCTGTTTTACAGATAGACTACAGGCCTCCGGTGTTCTCGGTGTTCTTTTCGAAGTCTTCTCATCCTTACGCCTACCCCCTTGGAGCCGCCTCCGCATCTTATCTGCCCGACAGGCCCCATGCTTTTCCCCAGCTCTTCAACGCTCTACTGCTGCTGGAAGATGCATGGACAAGCCTCCCTGATTGGTTCTGATAGAAAGGTTGAATCCTCAACCGGACTGGCGTTTCCCGGCATGATTGTGCAACCTGCTTGTGATCCGTGACAATTCTCTCATTGTAACGTGTTAGTTTTATCCCCACTTCCCCGCGCGCCCTATCCGCTTTCCTAAGCCTTGTAGCGGGACGGGAGACAGAGCCCAAGGGGAAGACAAGGGGAGACGCCAGAGGAAGAACGACAGGGCAGAATCTTGTGGAAAGACAGTCCGCGCACCGGGCCTTCCGGCAGCCTGTACTCTCCACGGCCATCCCGCCAAATTCCGCGGGACTGGAGCGTTGGTAGTGCGTCTGACTGCCGGTTATACATCCGGAAGCAGGCTGTGTGGAGCGCATGTACCGGACCGGCGGGGGCTGTCCCACGACCATTATTAAGACCTCGCACATTCCACCTCATCGAGCTGGCGGGGGCTGCGCCGGCAGCCGGGTCGTGCAGAGCGGGCTTCTTTCAGGAGCAGGGCGGTTTCTTCCAGATTATTTGTCTTCCATGGTTGTGGCGTGCCGGAGGAATTCCGACAGTTCCCGTGCCGTTTCGATCAGTTTTTCCCGCGACAGCTCCACAAAAGCATTTTCGTCGCCAAACCAGGTCCCCGCCACACTGATGGCATAGCGCGGCAGACCCTGCCTGTTAAAAACAGGAGCTGCGACGCCGAGGAGGTAATCTGCCATTTCTCCTTTCATGACGGCGTACCCCTGCTGCCGCACTTCTTCCAGCTGTTTACGCAGCGCCTCAGCCGAGGTGACTGTTTTAGCGGTATAGGCGACAAGGGGCGTTTTTTTCAGATAGGCATCCAGCTCATCGTCGGAGAGGAAAGCCAGAACAGCTTTCCCCATGGCGGAGCAGTAGGCGGGGATGGTGTTGCCGGTGGCGTAGCCTTCCATGATGCCGTTGAAGGTCTTTTGGGCGATATAGACGATGTTCTGTCCGTCCCAGAAGCCGAGATTACTGGGCTGGTGGGCTTTTTTGACCAGCTCTTCCAGATACGGCCAGGCATAGTTGCGCATTTCTATCCGCGGGACAATGCCCCGCCCCAGCTGTTGCAGCCGGTTTGTCAGCGTATAGTCGCTGAAGGGGGTTTGTTCAAGGTACCCCATATATTTAAAAGTATTCAAAAAACGGTAGCTCGCGCTTCGCTGTATACCAAAGGATTTAGCGACGCCGGTTACGGAGACTTTTTTATGCTCAACGATATATTCCAGAATTTGCAGTGCCCGTTCAAGCGTTAGCACGCGCGAGGTCGCTGTCATAAGAGTATTTCCTTCATCGTGCATCCTTTCCAGTTTGTCGCCCGGCCGTCAGACCGGCATGTCCGCTATCCTGTCGCAAGCCGTGATGCCTGCCGTTGCGGCATGATCTGTCTGCAGCAGCCCCGCCATGACGCTATCCATCATCCATCTATACACTCAACCGCCACGGCATTTGTCCAGTCAGAGGGCATAGACCCTGACACACTCTGCAGGCTCATATCCGAGGCTCACAAGACCGTCAAGCCTGTTCCGGCCGTCCACGCCCGCCCCTGCTGTTCTGTCCCGGGACCCGCCCCGGCGACGCCTTCTTACGGTCGCTTCCGGCTGTGCTACGGGCAAGAGAGCATAATTAAATTATAATTTATTACAGGTGATTAATTGTACGAAATCCTCTTAGATTGGTAAAAATATCATAAGAACTTGACATGATTGCATACTTGTGACAATTTGAATTTGCACAATAAAAAGAACAAATTTCCAAATAAGTGAATAAGGCATCGCTTCAGGTGTTTTCTCCGCTGGCGGGGAAGGCTGCCTGCCTGGCGCATCCGTCCTGGCGTTTTCGCCCGGCATGGGGCTGGGGAGGCCCTGGAGCTCCGGGAACGGGGCTGCATGTGAAAAGAGCCACGACGGCGGAAAAGCGTTGGCAGTCATGCCGGCCTGAAGGCCGGGGCTCAAACCAGAGAGGGAGCATGATGACCAAGCAGGACACACGGCCCGTCAAGATTGAAGTGCGGAACATGACAAAGCGCTTTGGGGATCTTCTTGTTCTGGACAACATGAACTTTTCGATCCGCAAAGGGGAATTTCTGGCAATTGTTGGTCCGACGGGGTGCGGCAAAACGACGTTCCTCAATTGCCTTTCCAAGCTGTTGCCCACGTCGGAGGGAGACATTTACATCGACGGCGAACCGGCGGATCCCCAGAAACACAATATCTCATTTGTGTTCCAGGAGCCGACTTGTTTCCCATGGCTGACCGTGCGTGAAAATGTGGCCTATGGCATGGAAATCAAGCGCTGGAAGCCTGAAGTCATCAAGCGGAAGCTGGATGCCATTTTGCCCCTTGTGGGGCTGGCGGACACGGCCGATCTGTATCCCAACCAGGTGTCTGCCAGCATGGTGCAGCGCATTGCCGTGGCACGGGCTTTTGCGGTGGAGCCGGATTTGCTGATGATGGACGAGCCGTATGGTCAGCTTGACATCAAACTGCGCTTTTACCTTGAGGACGAGCTGGTCAAGCTTTGGCAGACGCTGGGCTCGACGGTGCTTTTTGTGACGCACAACATTGAAGAGGCCGTGTATGTCGCAGAGCGCATCCTTGTGCTGTCCAACAAGCCGACCAACATCAAGCAGGAGGTTGTCGTGGATCTGCCGCGGCCCAGGGACACGGTTTCCGACGAGTTCATCCGCATCCGCAAGACCGTGACGGATCTGATCCGCTGGTGGTAGGCGCGATTCCGAACAGTGTGCCTGTCCTTTGAAAACGAACAGCCGGGCGCCGGGCCCGTGCATCTGGCTGAGGCTTTTTCGGATCATCAACAAAGGAGATTTTCATGAACAAGCTGAAGACCCTGCTGCTTGCCCTCATCATGGTCGTGTTGTGCCTGCCGGCACCGTCTGCGGCGAAAGAGGATCTTTTCGAGCTGGACATCTGTGCCATGCCCGAGCATGAATCCTTCCTGTTCTGGTATGCCAAGGAGAAGGGCTGGGACAAGGAAGAAGGCCTTGACTTCCAGATCCATTTCTTCAACACCGGTATGGATCAGCTTGAAGCGCTGCCCGCCAAACAATGGGTTGTGGGTGGCACGGGCACGGTGCCCATCCTGGTTGGAGCGCTACGCTATAACACCTACCTGCTCGGCATTGCCAACGACGAGTCGTGGGTCAACGCCATCACCGTCCGCCCGGACAATCCGGCCCTCAACGTCAAGGGTTGGAATCCTAAATACCCCGACCTGAAGGGGTCGCCCGAAACCGTGCGCGGCAAGACCTTTTTGTACACACAGTCCTCATCCCAGCATTTTGGCCTGTCCGAATACCTCAAGGCCCTTGGTCTGACGGAAAAGGACGTGGTGATGCAGAACATGGATCCCGCCCAGATTCTTGCGGCGTTTGACGCTGGTATCGGCGATTTCGCCGGGATCTGGCCTATGTGGCTCTATATAGGTCTGGAACGCGGCAACAAGATGGTCTACCAACCTGGCGATGTGGACGCCATGCTGACGCTGACTCTGGTTGGCGAAAAGGAATTTTGCGACACCCATCCCGATATCGTGGTCAAGTTCCTGCGCGTCTGGCTGCGCGGCGTAAACATGATCAAGAAAGAACTGCATAACCCCAAACTGGTAGCCGAATATCACCGTTTCTGGTCTGAATGGGCGGGGCAGGACATCGAGATGAGCCAGGCCAAGATGGACTTGGAAATGCATCCTGTGTTTGACATCGATGAGCAGCTGGCCATGTTCGACAACTCCAACGGCCCGAGCCGCGTGGAGCAGTGGCAGGACAAGGTTCTCGATTTCTTTGCCTCGCAGGGCCGCTTCTCGCCGGAAGAAGTGCAGAAGATCCACGAGTCCGGCTACATTACCGACAAGTTCCTCAAGATGACTGCTGAATCCATCAAGGCCAAGCCGCTGGGCGGCTATTCACTCGATTAAACGCAGCATAAAGGGGCCCTTCCGCCAGCGGGGCGGGGGGCCTTTCAGTCTAGGCCGTCCGTAAGGCGGCAGGGTAGGGAAAATCCCGCACCGTGATCTGTCCGCGTTAGCCAGCTTTCATCGGTGCGAAATTTTCCTTACGCTGCCAAGTCCTGGTTGTGTGCCGCCAGATGCGGCGTACGCCAGTGGCACGGCCACGCGGGACGCGCGGGGAGGCATATCCCCGCGCCGGGGGGGGGCCCGCGTCCCATCCCCGCCAAGACGGGGACAGCATGTTCAGCCCGCAGCCGATCATCCGGTGACGGGCCCCATGGCCGGCGGGCAGGGGCTCACGGACGAATCCCCACCCCAAAAGGGGATGGTTGCGGAGGAAGGTCCGGTCCCGCCGTCTTGTCAACACGTCTTTTCCCCCGCAGGGAGAGTCAAACCATAAAGGAAAGTTTGATGAGCCATTATCAGCACGTCAAGGTTCACAGGCAGCGCGCTCTTGTTGTCCTGCCGATCGTCTCCCTTTCCCTGTTTTTCCTGTCCTGGGAACTGGTTGTGGATTTTGGCCTGGTACCCCAGACGCTTCTGGCCCCGCCCAGTGCCGTCGTCAAGATGTTTTTTGCCAAGCTGACCAGCACCGCGCCCGATGGGCTGCTGTTGCAGGAACACGCTTGGATCAGCATTAAAGAGGCATTCTTGGGCTATTTCCTGGCTCTGTTGGTTGGGATTCCGCTGGGGCTGGCTATGGGCTGGTTCCGTCTGGCCGAGGGCCTGGCCCGGCCGATCTTTGAATTTATCCGTCCCATCCCGCCCATCGCCTGGATCCCCCTGACCATTTACTGGTTCGGCATCGGGCTGACGGGTAAAGTCTTCATCATCTGGATTGGCGGTATTGTGCCCTGCGTAATTAACGCCTATGCCGGGGTACGCATGACCAACCCCGTGTTTTTGCAGATGGCGCGGTTGTATGGGGCCACAAGCTGGCAGATGTTCAGGACGGTGTGCATCCCCTCGGCGTTGCCCATGGTCTTTGGCGCACTACAGATTGCCCTGGCCTGGTGCTGGATGAATCTGGTTGGCGCGGAACTACTGGCGGCCAACGGCGGGCTGGGCTTCCTCATCCAGAGTGGCCGCAAGCTGGGCCGTCCAGATCTGGTCGTCCTGGGTATGGTGACGGTGGCGCTGACCGGGGTGATCATCGGTCTTGCCATCGACCGGATTGAAAAGAAGCTGCTCGCCGGGATGCGGAGGTAAGTCATATGACATCGCACCATATTGCTAACGAAATCCACCACGTTGTCAGAGAGAAAAAGCCGTTTTCCCTGGTGGACGACCTGCTGATGAGCCGTTGGTTCCTGTACTCCATGTCCGTGATTCTGTTCTTGGGAATCTGGTATTATGTGGTCTACATCGACGTGTTCGGCCGGGGGCTGTGCTACCCGCACGAAGTCATTACAGAGATCATTCGTCTGACCTCACGCAAGCTGGCCGGCAAGGAACTGTGGGAGCACGCCTGGGATTCGTCGCGGCGGGTCTTCATCGGGTTTGGCATTGCCTGCGTGCTGGGTATCCCGCTGGGCTTCTTCATGGGCATCAGCAAATATTTCAACGCGGTGTTCAACCCTATCTTCAACCTGATCAAGCCCATGCCGCCCATTTCGTGGGTATCGCTGTCTATCCTCTGGCTGGGCATTGGCGAAGAACCGAAGATTTTCATCATTGCCATTGGCGCCTTTGTGCCATTGGTGCTCAACGCCTACAACGGGATCCGGCTTATTGATGAGGAATTGTACGATGTAGTGCGCATGGCTGGCGGCAGCCACATGAAAGAGATCTGGGAGGTTTCTTTCCCCGCAGCCGTACCGGCTATCTTTGCGGGGCTACAGATTGCCCTCAGCGGCGCATGGAGCTGCGTACTGGCCGCCGAGCTGGTCAGTTCCCGTTCCGGCTTGGGCTTTGTTATCGTGCAGGGCATGAACACCGGCAAGGCCGCTATGGTCATCGCGGGGATGCTGCTCATCGCGCTGATCGCCTACGTTTGTTCCTTCTGCATTTCGTACCTTGAACGGAAGATCTGTCCGTGGCGCCGGGACCTTTCGACGCACTAGCAAGGAGAGCCTGTTATGCACAATATCAAAATCGCGTGCGAAAACGTCAGCAAGACCTTCCTGCAAAAGGGCGACACTCGCGTCGACGTGCTGAAGGACGTGAGCATTACCGTGCGGGACAACGAATTCGTAGTCATCCTTGGGCCGGGCCAGTGCGGCAAGACGACGCTGTTGCGTATGATTGCCGGTTTTGAAAAGCCGACAACCGGGCGGGTGCTCATGGACGGCCAGCCCGTAGGCGGTCCCGGGCGCGACAAGGGATTTGTGTTCCAGTCCTACATGCTGTTTGCCTGGCGCACGGTGCGCGGCAATGTGGAAGTGGGCCTGCGCATGCGCGGTGTACCCAAGGCCGAACGCCGCGTCATCAGCCAGCAGTATATTGACATGGTGGGTCTGACCGGCTTTGAAAATCACTACCCGCACCAGCTCTCGGGTGGGATGAAGCAGCGCGTAGGTATTGCCCGTGCCTATTGCAATGACCCGCAGATCATGCTGCTTGACGAGCCGTTCGGCCAGCTTGACGCGCAGACCCGCCTGTATATGGAAAAGGAAACCGAGCGGATCTGGCTGCAGGAAAAGCGTACCGTCATCTTTGTGACCAACAACATCGACGAGGCGCTGACCCTTGGCGATCGTATCTATACGATGAAGGATAAGCTTCCGGGTACGCTCTGTAACTGTTATGAGGTGGACCTCCCCCGGCCGCGCGAATCCACGGACAAGGAGTTTTTGCGTTTGCGCAAGCAGATTATCGAAGAATCCGAACTGGTGCTCTGAGGCTGCCGGGATCTTTCCGGCAGGAGCGCTGGGCGGTTGCCGCGGGGACAGGCACAACGCCCGGCGGGAGCCGTTGCGGCAGGGGGCCGCTTCCGGGATCGGGATCGGCGGGGCAGGCTGAACCAACAAGGAGGGACGGACTGTCACAGAGGCTGACTGAAGGATCCATTTGGGGGCTCAGGCGTGGAATCCGGCAAGACCTGGCTGAAACCTGACATTTTTTGAAACCATGTGGGAAGTCACTATGAACGACATGACGCAGCATCTTGCAGCGCCGGAGCGCTGCCAGTTTCTCAAGGAACAGCTCCTTTCCCGCCGTCCGTCCATCTGCCTGGAAGGAGCCCTGGCCAAGACGGAAGTTTTCCGGGAAACCGAGGGGGAAGCGCTCATCGTGCGCCGGGCCAAGGCCTTTAAGAGGCATTGCGAAACCAAAACTATCACCATTGATCCGCGCGAGCTCATCATCGGCCATCCGGGGAGCCGGGCGCGCAGCGCGGTCATCTGTCCGGAGCTGTCCAACACCTGGATATGCCGGGAGTTCGATCGCATGCCCGTGCGCGATCAGGATCCCTATGACGTCACCGAAGAGCAAAAACGCGTCTATCGCGAGCAGATCTATCCTTACTGGGTGGGCAAGACCCTGCGGGAGCACTGGAACGGCCAGGCGCCCCGGGATCTGCTGGAACTTATTGCCGTGGGCGGGGTCATCGACAATGACATCAAAATCGAATGCGCGCCTGGTGAAACGACGCCGGAGTTTCCCGATCTGCTTCTGCCCAAGGGGTTCCGGGGTATTCAGGAGGAGGCCCAGGCCCTGCTGGACGGGGTGGATCTGACCGTCCCGGAAAACTACGAAAAGCGTGACTTCTGGCAGGCTACGGTGATTGTGAACGAGGGGCTGCGCACGCTGTGCCGCCGCCACGCCCTGGCGGCGCGCGAGCTTGCCGGACAGGAACAGGATGAGACGCGCCGGACCGAGCTGCTGCAGATTGGCTCCGACTGCGCATTTCTGGCCGACAATCCCCCGGCGACCTTCCGGCAGGCACTGCAGCAGATTCATTTCTTTTTCATCGCCCTGTATATGGAAAGCAACGCCGGCGGCTATTCACCCGGCCGGATGGATCAGTATCTTTACCCCTACTACCTGCGCGACAAGGCCGAAGGCATCCTCGACGACCAGCAGGCGCTGGAGCTGCTCGAATGCTTCTGGGTCAAGACCAATGACGCCATCTGGTACTGGGATGAGGCGGGCATCAGACATTACGCCGGATACTGCTCGTTCCAGAACATCTGCCTCGGGGGCCTGGAGCGCCAGTACGGCCAGGACGGCGTCAACGAACTGACCTACCTCATGCTCAGGGCGACCATCGATCTGCAGATGGTGCAGCCATCCGTTTCGGTGCGCCTCAGCAAGAAAAACCCCGAAGACTTCTTCCTGAAAATCTGTGAACTGGTGCAGACGGGCTCTGGTTTCCCCGCCATCTACAACGAGGAAGTGGGCCTGAAAATGATGATGAAGAAGGGGATGCCCCTTGAGGTGGCCTGGGACTGGAGCTGCATCGGCTGCGTAGAGCCCCTGCTGCCCGGCAAAACGTCGCAGTGGAGCTCGGCCGGGCACTACAACCTGGGCTCTGCCGTGGAATTTGCGCTCACCAACGGCATCCACCGCAAGAGTGGCAAGCGCCTCGGTCTGGAAACGGGCGACCCGCGGACCTTTGCGACCTTTGACGCGTTCAAGGAGGCCGTCTACAGGCAGCTGGAGTACCTGATCCGCCAGTTTGCCCGCTCCCAGAACCTGATCGAGTGCCTGCAGCAGCGCTACCTGCCCAACCCGCTGATCTCCATGTCCATTCTGGACTGCATCGCCAATGGCAGGGATCTCATGCACGGCGGCGCGCGCTACAACGTCGGTCCGGGCATGAACGGCAACGGCGTCGCCGATTTTGCCGACTCGCTCGCGGCCGTCAAGAAGCTGGTCTACGACGAAGGCAGGCTTTCCATGTCCACCCTGCTGGACGCGCTGGCAGCCGACTTCAAGGGCTATGAGGCCGTGGAGCGGATGCTGGCCGACGACGCGCCCAAGTGGGGAAATGACAAGGCGGAGGTCGACGTCTTCGTCAGCGAGCTGTGCGAATTCATCATCAGCATCCACCACAGAACCAGAGGACTGCTCGGCAACGAGAAAATGCCAGCCCTCTATCCGGTTTCCTCCAACGTGCCGCAGGGGCTTTCCGTTGGCGCGCTGCCCTCGGGCCGCCACGCCTGGCGTCCCCTGGCCGACGGCTGCTCACCATCCCAGGGCTGTGACCAGAACGGCCCGACCGCCATCCTGCGCTCCCTTGACAAAATGCCCCACGCCTGCCTTGACGGCGGTACCCTGCTCAACCTGTGGCTGACCCCGACGGTCGTCGCCGGGCGGGAAGGAGCGCAGCGCCTGGCAGGCTTCCTCAGAGCCTTCCTGGATATGGACATCTTCCATATCCAGTTCAACGTCGTGGGGCAGGAAACCCTGCGTTGCGCCCAGGAACATCCGGAACAGTACCGCTCGCTGCTCGTTCGTGTAGCCGGTTACAGCGCGTACTTTGTCGATCTCAGCCGTGAGGTGCAGGACGACATCCTCAACCGCACAGTCAACAGCCTGTAAGCCCGGAAGCGCGGCGGCAGAGGCTGCCCCGGCCCGCCGCGCTT
>CALUZP010000058.1 GCA_944325325.1 uncultured Desulfovibrionaceae bacterium | reverse complement strand
TTATGATCTGGGCCAGTGCCTTGCCCCTTGTACAAAGGATGTGGATCCCTCCGTCTACGGGGAGCTGGTGCAGCGTGTGGAGCTGCTGCTTGCGGGGCGTTCACGGGAACTTTTGCAAACGCTTGGCGAGGCCATGCAGGAAGCTTCCGACGCACTGGAATTTGAAAAGGCCGCCGTGCTGCGCGATCAGATCCGGGCTGTTGAGCGGACTGTGGAGCGCCAGAGCGTCGTGCTCCCCGGCAATGCCGATCTGGATGTGGCCGGCGTGGTTCCGGTGCGGGGAGGACTTGGGCTTGGCCTGTTGTTTGTCAGGGACGGCAAGCTGATGGACGGGCGGACGTTTTTCTGGCCAGGTCTGGAACTGGCGGACGGCCCGGAGCTGCTCTGGAGTTTTCTTGGCCAGTTCTACAGCGAAATGGCTGGAAGCGTCCCTTCACGGATTGTGGTTCCCTGGCTTGCCCCGCAGGAACCGGAGGAGGATTCGCCCGGCAGCCCGGAAAACATCGAGGGTGCAGCGCTGGAGCGTATTGTAACGCCTTCCACAGAACCGGCAGCCAGAACAGCCTTTGCCCAGACGGCCCTTGAAGCCGTGCTGACCGAACTGCGGGGCGACGTCCCAGGAAATGTGCGCATCAGGCTGCCGCGTGATGCGGACGAAAGGGCGCTTGTGGATATGGCGGCAGACAACGCCCGGGAAGCGGTTCTCAGACGTATGGACGAGCCTCTGGCCGATCGCCTTGGCGCGGTGCTGCAGGCCCCCATACCTGTCCGGAGGGTTGAATGCGTCGACGTTTCGCATACAGGGGGGCAGGATACCCGCGTAGGGATGGTGGTGTTTGAAGACGGTCGGCCAAGCAAGGCAGACTACCGGACGTATGCCATGGAGGACACGCATGGCGACGATTATGCGGCCCTGTCACAATGGGCTGTTCGCAGGATGCACGACGGACCGCCGTGGGCGGATCTGGTGCTGATTGATGGCGGGCGCGGGCAGATCGCCGCGGTGCTGCGTGCGTGCAAGGAGACGGTTGTGCAGTTGCAGGCATCAGGGCAGCCTCCCGAAGCGCGGGTCCCTGGCGGGCTGCCGTTCATCCTTGCCGGCATTGCCAAGGCCCGGGATGAGGAGGGGCGGGCGGATCTCCGAGCTGGCAATGTGCGGGACAGGATTTTTCTGCCAGGCAGAAGCAATCCGCTGCCCTTGAAGGAGGGCTCCTCAGAGCTGCTTTTCCTGCAGCATGTCCGGGATACAGCGCATCATTTTGCACTTGGCCGGCATCGCCGGGCACATGCCGGTACAGCGCTGGAAGGCGAACTGACGCGTATTCCCGGTATTGGCCCGGCCATGGCCCGACGGCTGTGGGAAGCTTTCGGATCGTTCGAACATATGCTGGACGCAACGGAAACCGATCTGGCGAACGTCCCCGGGGTTGGCCCAATCACGGCGCAGCGCCTGGCCGAGCGTTTCCGACGCCTGCGGAACAGCCGGAAGCCTGCCAGGCGGCAGAGTGAGGAGCCCCGCGCCTAATCTCGAGGCGGTACTCCGCATCCAGCCTTTAAAAAATGCCTGCGCCCGAAAGCCTCATTGTAGTGCCGTAAGGACGCAGGCAGCAAGCCTTTTCATCTCCCTCCTCGCAAGAAAGACATGCTGGTAACAGTGTACAGAAGGCCTGTATACAACCGGTTGCTGTCCCCTTCAGACCAGTCAGGCATGCCGGCAGATGCCGTGGGTACGTCGTTTGGCCTGACGGCATGGCGATGGACAGGGCTGCAACGCTGTGGCTGTGCCGGGAGCCTCAATAGCTCGCGGACTGGCTGGCACTGGCTCTCCGGTGCCAGCCAGTCCGTGCGGAGCGCGTATCCTGACTCTGCCGGCATCTCTGCTGATTGCCTGAGTCTTCCTTATTGTTGCGCTGCCGCTGCGGATGCTGCAGCCGCTGTTTCCTCTTCTCGCAATTCCTTGCTGATTGCTGATTATCCCAGTCTCATTCGCTCATGCTGCATAACTTTGGAGCATTTTTCGTTTGAAACGCTTCGCGTTTCAAACCATACGGCCTGTCGTTTCGCGGGAAAAGCGCGGTTTCCCCGCTCGCTTTTGGCCGGACGACACTGTCCTGCCGCCTCACGTTTTGCCTTTTTCAATGGCAACACGTTGTAGCATGGACTGGGGTGCGGTTTTCCGGCGTGTACCGGCCTGTCATCCTGTCCGTTGCAGCACCATACGATCATCTTTCCGCTTTTTTACTGAGGACAAGCTATGGTTTTTATATAAAAAATATATAATATTATAAAAAATGATTTTAAAAATGAAATTTTATTTCAAATAAATTGACATTCAATTTTATTTTCTATACAGTCCGACCTCGTGACAGGGAGGTCAAACATGAATTTTCAGATGTATATCCACAGGAACAGCACGAACACGTTCATCCGGCTGGAAGGCATGCTGTGTACGGCTGCCGCCACCGCACTGGCCCGGGCCATTCACGGACATGCCGGAGGGACGCGTTCGTTTTTTATTTCGACGGATGGCGTGACTGGCTGCGGCGACGGAGCCTGCAAAGTGTTCCATGATGAACTGCGCCGTCGGCTGATTGTCCCGTCGAGCCTGTATTTCAAAGGTGACAGGGCGGTTGAGCTTGCTCCGGACGGGGGAAGGGTACTGGTTGCGCGTAAACGTGGCGAGTCTGGCAGTGCCGCTGCTGAGTCTCGTTCGGCTTCACATGCCAGATGTGCACGTCCCGGCTGCACGGGGCAGTGCGCCACCTGCCCGCGCTGCCGTGCCGGTGCAAAGCCGGTGCACTGATCTGGCATCTGAGTAATGGCGCATGGATTTAAAAAAACAACGTGTTGCAACAGAGGGCTGCAATGATGGAACGGTGCAGACTGCGTGGACTGAAGCCTGGAGCTAGGGCTTGCATTCGTGAAGTGACAGCGACGGACGAAATGGGGCGCCGGATTCGCGACCTTGGGTTATTGCCGGGAACAGAAGTGGAAGTTGTCGGCAAGGCGCCGTTGCGCGATCCTGTGGCGTTACGTCTGATGGGGACGACCCTGATGCTCAGGAACAATGAAGCAGAATACATTCTTGTGGAGGTGCTGTGATGGGCTGCAGTGTCTGCAACGAACAGCATGCCGGGGCAGAAGGCACACGCATTGCGGACAGCGAGGGCGTGATCAGCATTGCGCTGGTGGGCAACCCCAACTGCGGCAAGACGACAGCGTTCAACATGCTGACCGGCGCCCGGCAGCATGTGGGCAATTATCCAGGGGTGACCGTTGACCGCAAGGAGGGGACGGCGCTGCTCAATGGCACGCCGGTGCGGCTCATCGATTTGCCCGGAGCCTATTCGCTGACGGCGTTCAGCCAGGAAGAGGTCGTTGTCCGTCAGGTGCTTGCGCCTGCCGACAAGGCGGAAAGGCCCCTTGCAGTCTGCGATGTGGCCGAGGCGTGCGCACTGGAGCGCAGCCTGTATTTGACAGTGCAGATCATGGAGCTGGGACTGCCGGTCGTGCTTGTCTGCAACATGATGGATGAAGCCCGCAAGGCCGGCGTGCAGATCAACTTGAAGGAGCTGTCGGCACGGCTGGGAATTCCTGTAGTCGAGGCTGTGGCCCGCACGGGCGAAGGGCTTCAGGGAGCGTTGCGGCAAACGATACAGGCAGGGCGGACTGCCCGGAAGGCAGGTTCTGCACCTCTGATCATTTCGTATGGGCCTGATCTTGACCCCGTACTCGGCATCATGAGCGCGTTTATTGAAGAGCGCAGCATCCTTGGCGGACGGTATCCCGCGCGCTGGATCGCGTTGAAGGTGCTTGAGCATGACGCCAGGATTCTGGAAGAGTTGCGCACAGACTCGCCAGAGGCTGTGGCATGGCTTGAGGAACAGTATGAAAAGGTGGCCGCACATCTTAAGGAAACGCATGAGGTTGCGCCGGACGCCATCATTGCTGACTACCGTTACGGATTCATCCGCGGCGTTGTGCGTGGCGTGGTAAAAAAGGAAGCCAACAGCCAGGATCGTCTGGCCATGACAGACCGCATCGACAAGGTGCTGACCAGCACGCTGATCGGCCCCCTGTTTATGCTGGCCGTCATGTATCTGATGTTCTATGTGACCTTTGAAGTCGGCGCATACCCGCAGGGATGGGTCGAAAACGCTTTTGGCTGGCTTGGAGACACAGTCACTGAAAGCCTGCCGGATGGCCTGCTGCGTTCGCTCATTGTCAGCGGGCTGATTGACGGTCTGGGTGGCGTGCTCAGCTTTGTTCCGCTTATCGCCATCATGTTTCTGATGATCGCCTTCCTTGAGGATTCCGGCTACATGGCCCGTATTGCCTATATGCTCGACCGAGTGTTCCGGGTGTTCGGACTGCATGGGGCCTCGGTCATGCCATACATCATCAGCGGCGGCATTGCTGGCGGTTGTGCCATTCCTGGAGCCATGGCCACACGCACGCTGCACAGCCCCAAGGAAAAGCTGGCTACACTTCTGACGCTACCCTACATGGCCTGCGGCGCAAAGCTGCCGGTATTCCTGCTGCTGGCCGGCGTGTTTTTCCCTGAAAATGCGGCGGGGGTCATGTTCGGCCTGCTGCTGGCCGGCTGGGCCAGTGCGCTGATTATCGCCCGTATTTTGCGCGGCACCATCATCCGTGGGCAGGCCACGCCATTTATCATGGAGCTGCCACCCTACCGTCTGCCTTCTCTGCGTTCGGTGCTCATCCATTGCTGGGAAAGGACCTTCATGTATCTGCGCAAGGCCGGGACAGTGCTGGTTGCGGTATCCATTCTGATCTGGGCCTCCATGACGTTCCCCGGGCTGGACGAGGAGCGTGCCGCACCGTTTGAGCAGGCCATTGCCGCTGCCGAAGCGCAACTGGAGCAGGCGCCTGAAAATGCGCCCGAACGGGAAAAGCTGGAAGCAGCCCTGGCAGAGGCGCAGAATGCTCTGGCCGCTGAAGAACTGCGCAATACGGTTGCCGGACGCATCGGTACGGCCATTGAGCCGCTGACCAGGCCTGCCGGTTTTGACTGGAGGACCGACATTGCATTGCTGGGCGGCATTGCGGCCAAGGAAGCCATCGTCTCCACGCTCGGCACAGCTTACTCGCTGGGTGAGGAAGATCCCGAAGAAGCCACGGGACTCGCCGAACGGCTGGCCAGCGATCCCGGCTGGTCCAAGGCTGTGGCGCTGGCCATGATGCTGTTCGTGCTGCTGTACTCACCCTGCTTTGTAGCTCTGGTGGTCATCCGTCAGGAAGCCGGTTCCTGGGGCTGGGTCGCATTCACCATCGTCTTCAATACCGTTTTTGCCTACGGGGTGGCTGTTGCTGCACACCGCATCGGTCTGATGATCTGGGGATAAACGGCTGGCAGCGCCGGAATGGCGCTGCCACCGGAACCGCTACACAACCATATGCGAAAGGGAAGGAGTCCTACAATGAGGAGAAAAGGTGTTGTCGCGTTGCTTGCAGCCGGCCTGCTGCTCGGCACGTCCGCCGGTAAAGCTGAAGCCGTTGAATTGACTGCCAACGGAACATGGGAGTTCGGTTGGTCGTGGATGCAGGGCCCTATGGGAGACACGAGCGATACCTTCAAGGCCAGACAGCGGTTGCGCACGCAGTTCAATTTCATCGCCAGTGAGGAGCTGAAGGGGGTGCTGCAGATTGAAATCGGCGATGGCGACTGGGGCGGGGCCGACGGGTTTGCCATGGGCAACGACGGTGTCAACATGAAAGTCCGCTTTGGCTATGTGGACTGGGTCATTCCCGGGGCTGACGTGAAGGTGCGTATGGGGCTGCAACCGGTATCCACCCCGGCATTCACGTTCAACAATCCGCTGATGTCCGATTTGGAAGTGGCTGCCCTGGCCTTGAGCTATCAGTTCAACGATACTGTCGGCGTTTCGCTTGCGTGGATGCGTCCCTATAATGATGACGCCACCTCGCACGATGCCATCGATCTGGTCCTGCTCTCTGTGCCTGTTGCGGGTGAAGGTTGGCATGTCAATCCCTATGGTATGTACGGGGCGTTTGGCCGTGACGCCATGAATGGAGTGATGAATCCTGACCACCAGTCCTGGGGCTCTGAACTGGGCTGGTTGCCAACAGGGCTTTTGCCTGTGGGGAGGGGTCCCGTCGTGGGCAGCAAGAGTGAAGCCTCCGCATGGTGGCTGGGCATCGGTGGCGAACTGACGCTGTTTGATCCGTTCCGTGTAGCGCTTGATTTTGCTTATGGCTCTGTTGATTTTGGCGACAATGCCGCTAACACGGAGTTGAAACGCCGCGGCTGGGTGGCGTCGGCGGAAGCTTCGTATACATTTGACGCCGTCACGCCCATGGTCGGATTCTGGTATGCCTCGGGTGACGACGGCAATATTCATGACGGATCAGAACGCATCCCGGTGGTATACCCCTCCAACGGCGTGACAAACTTCGGTTTTGATGGCGGCTGGTATGATGCGGGTCAGATTTCCACAGGCAGTGCTGGCAAATGGGGCGTTACGCTTCAGTTCAACGACATCAGCCTGATCGACTCCCTGGCGCATGATTTGCGCGCCACCTATGTGCGCGGCACCAATAACAGAGCTATGGCTGCCGTAGCCGGCAATGCCGTATATGGTGCAGACGGTCTGTATCTGACGACCGGTGACAGCGCCTGGGAATTCGATTTCGACACCAAGTACGAAATCTATAAGAATCTGGCGATGCATGTTGAGCTGTCGTATATCAAGCTCAATCTGGATGAAGTGGCGTGGGGCCATGTCCGCAGTGACGACGAAAAGGCATATAAAGCCGGCATCTATCTGACTTACGATTTCTAATTGTTGCCATTCGTTGAGGCATCTGGTGTCGGCAGGCCGTCAGGCAGTACAACCGGCCTCTGAGGGTGGTTCATCCTGATACAGGGCGCGACCCGCAACCGTCAGTTACCGTCCTGGTGTGTCACAGAACTGCGATGCACCAGGACAGCATTATGTTACAGCTCCAGCAAGATCTACATTTATTACTTTTTGTTGTCTGTCTGATTCACAAGTCATAACTCATTCTAGCTACATTCTTTCCATCGTCAGATATGGCCGCAAGCTTTCATACAGGATCAGCCTGTGAGCGCATTTTATTGAACATCATCCGGCAGTGCTGGTTGTATGGCAACTCTTCAGCATACAGAGGCGTTAGGGTCTGTATATTATATCTGCCAGTGCGGACAGTCAGGTTTAGTGATATTGACGCTGAGATATATTTTCTTCGTGGCTGTACAACCTTTCAAAGTTTATTTTTTGAACTTTTATGGCACAGCCATCTTATGGAGCGTACGGCCATTGGAGCTGTAGGTATGGCGCATGGTGGAACACATGGTGCCATAGGGGCAGACGGACTTTTGCTGCAGATAATTCTTTCAGCAATGAAACACAATATAATTCTGTTGATCTTCTCATTCATTGGATTACTGATATAAGTATGGCACAGCAAATGAATGCATTGTGCTGCACGCCACACAATTGCAGACACATCGCAGCATAGTTGTGTTTATATAAGACCATGGCTTGCTGTGTTACCCAGCGCCAGGGGAGACAGCCTCAGTCGAGACGGCAGGACGGGCAGACGTGCGGCATTTGACAGAACAGACGATGCGACAGCACAGGAGGGCTACATGACGCACAATGACCGTCAGCTGGACTTAGAAGGAGGACTGACAGGCGGATTGACAATAGTTGTCAATTAGGTGTTCAATAGGACATGGAATCAGCCGAGGCACCGTACGTCGTCAGAATTTTCCGCCCGGTGAAAGGAAGCTGCCATGCCCAATGATCAGAGCCTTCTGGCTTACCTGAATGAAAAAAAGCTCAATGTGACCCAGCAGCGACTGCAGATTGCCAACTTGTTCCTGGCGTTGCCGGGTCATCATACGTTGGAAGAAATTTATCTTGCTGTCCGTGAAAAAACCCCGAATATCGGGCAGACAACCGTATACAGAACCATCAAGCTGTTGTGCGACGCCGGGTTGGCCCGGGAGATCCGTCTTGAGGACAACAGCAGCCGGTACGAGTCCAATGTGGACCGCGGGCACCACGATCACATGCTCTGCCAACAATGTGGCAAGCTCGTCGAATTTGTCAACGACGATATCGAACGCCTTCAGGAACAGATTGCCAGACAGTATGGTTTCACGCTGCAGGGGCATCATCTGCTGTTGTTTGGTACCTGTGGCGACTGTCGGGACAAGGCGTCTTCTGATTCGTAGTACAGAGGCCGATTGGGCTCTCATGTTTCAGGATACGGTGCGGCCTTCCTTGGGTGAGGGCTGTGGACGCGTGTGCCGCGGAGCAACACGTAGTGGTTTACTGCGCCAAACGTGCTGGACGTGCCTGCCATGCTCCTGCAGGAGCCTTGAGGACGTTCCTTTGTGGCAGCGCACGATGTGTGTGCCTGCCAGAAGATGGATCCTGGACGTTTTTGCAGTGGTGTGACCAGTTTTTCTGAATGATTAAACGCAGTTGAAACTGTACAGAATGCTTTTTATCCCCTGGAAGCGCGTTCCTGGCAAGGGAACGTGCGCGTGGGTGCTGTGCAGGTTGCGTTGGACTCCCGGCCTTTTCTCCGGAGGGGATGGGGGCTGTCCATCGTTCCGGGGCCTCTCTATGATTTTCCAGCAAGATACGAAGCCGGTGTAGCGGATCACCCCCGGGCGACAGGCAATCTGCAAAGGGCGGAGCTGTTCCAGACTTGACATGTGTTACGATTTTTATAAAAATAACACTATAAGGCTGATGGCCGGCAGGCAGTGCTCTGCCACCCTGTCGTGCTCTGGCGAGGTGAAAAGCGCTTGCCTGGTAGCACGATTTCTGTAAAAATACTATCCAGAAATGGCGACGCGGGGGCTCTGTGATGAAGACCATGGCTGCGACGGTTTCGGCGTGTGTGTGCTGGCTGATGATGGTTTTTGCCTGTCCATGGCTGTGCGGGGCATCTGACGGTACGGAGCGTCTTGCCTTTACCGATATTGCCGGCCGGCAGGTCGTCCTCGACAAGCGGCCTCAGACGTTTGTCGTAGCCAACTACATTGCCAATTTTTTGATGGTCGGCGGGGCTCAGAGCCTGGACAAGGTGATTGGCATGACGCTGGACGGCTGGGAAGACACGCGGTATGGCGAATATATGCTGTATACCGAAGCGTTCCCACAACTGACCAGACTGCCGAGCGTCGGCGGATACCATGATGACGTGCTCGACGCCGAGCGGATTCTCTCATTGCATCCTGACGTGCTGCTGATTGGCCGCTCGCAGTTTGCGGCTAACAATCAGCGTGTGGCTGTCTTTGAACAGGCCGGGATTCGTGTCGTGGTTCTCGACTATCATGCCATGACCGTGGAAAACCATACGCGCAGCACGATGATTCTGGGACAGCTTCTCAACCGTGAAGATGTGGCCAGGCGCCAGTGTGAAGCCTACTCTTCCGCGTTGAAGAAGGTGTTTGCGGCCATTGAGGCCTTGCCGGCACAGGATAGAGATCGCAAAGTGCATCTGGAGCTGGGGGACAAGGGAATTGGCGAATACGGCAACAGCTATAACAAGGATGTGCTCTGGGGGGCTATCCTGAAAAATCTTCAGGCTGACAACCTTGCTGAAGACGCTACGCAGCCCTATGCACCGCTGGACAGGGAATTTGTGCTGGCCTCCGATCCCGAGCTGATTATTATCGGTGGCGGAAT
>CALUZP010000057.1 GCA_944325325.1 uncultured Desulfovibrionaceae bacterium | reverse complement strand
AGGGAGGCGTCACTCATCATTTCTTCTCCGAAAGCCAGAGTGTGCATTCCAGGGGCTTGCCGTTGCCGTCCGCAGAGGGCAGAGGAGAGCCCGCCTGCGGGGTCTGGCGCACAACGACGGTGCCGTTGCCGCGAAACTGCGGCACAACGCCCTTTCGGGTGAGCACTTCCATAGCCTGGCGCACACTGCGTCCGGTCACGTCAGGAAAGCCTCCCTTGGGGCTGGCAGCAGAGTGCTGCGTGTTCTTCGTATCCTTGAGTTCCTGGCGGACTTCGCTGGGCCCGGCCTGACGCGGGGCCGCCTCAAAGCCGGAGGCCTCGGCCACGGCACGGCGCGTCATGTCTTCCGCCGGCTTGTTCTGTTGAGGCAGTTCGCCATAATAGGCCATCGTTCTGGACAGCACCTCACGGAAAAGTGGTGCAGCAATAGCTCCGCCGTACTTGATGTCGGCCGGTTCGTCCAAGATGACCACACACAGGTATTTGGGCTTTTCAGCAGGCACGAGGCCGACAAACGAGGCCACGCGTCCTTGTCCGTACTTGCCGGACTTGTCGGCCTTTTGCGCTGTGCCAGTCTTGCCGGCGATGCTCAGGCCCGGGATGGCTGCCCGCCGGCCCGTGCCTGAGTCGACAACTTCCTTCATGAGGGAGAGAACTTCACGGGCCGTACTCGCAGAGTAGATTCGTCTGGGGGCTCCGTCCGGTTCACGGCGGTTTTCATCCATGGCGATGTTGAGAGGTTTGGCAACGCCCCCATTGGCAAGCGTCAGGTAGGCCTGTGCCATCTGCGCGGCGGTGACCGAAATACTCTGACCGAATGAGGTAGAGTACAGGTCGGTTTCACTCCAGTCACGGGGCTTGCGCAGGATGCCGCGGCTGTCAGCAATCTGAAGTCCCGTCCGTTGACCAAAGCCAAGATTCCAAAGATATTGGTGAAACTTGGGAGCGCCAATCAGAAAACCGATTTTGGCACTGCCGATATTGCTGGATCGGCTCAGGATTTCATGCACAGGCAGCTCGCCAAGCGACTGGCGGTCGTCACGGATGGTGATGTGTTTGGTACGCCACACGCCATGTTCACAGTCAAAAATGGTGTCGCGGGTGATCAGCTTTTCCTGAATAGCTGTAGCAATGGTAAACGGCTTGAACGTCGAGCCGGGTTCCAGAGCATCCAGGGCAAGCCGGTTGCGGTACAGTGAGGGTGGGGTATCCTTGTATAAGTTGGGGTTGAACGAAGGATACTGCGCCCAGGCGAGCACATCGCCGTTGCGTGTGTCAACCAGGATGACGCCTCCCCACTTGGCGCGTACAGATTCCACCGTATGTGCGAGAGCGTCTTCGGCAATGAACTGAACCTGCAGATCGAGTGTCAGCCTGAGCGTGTCGGATTCCGGCACCGGGAGGCTGTCCGGCAGCTGAAAACGCCGGCCCAGCGCGTCCCGCTGGACAAGTCTGCGGGCCTTGGCCGAGGCCAGCACGTCGTCAAAGGCGCGCTCCACGCCTTCAAGGCCGTTGCCGTCAATACCGACAAAGCCAAGAAGCTGCCCCGCCACCTGCTTGTAGGGATAAATCCGTTCAAATTCCCGGGCCAGCTCAATTCCCGGCAGGGCCGCCTGGCGTATGGCCTGCGCCGTGGCGTCATCAACGCGGCGAGCGATCCAGATGAACCGACTGTTGCGATCCAGCGCCCCCAACAGCCGGTTTTGCGGCAGATGCAGGATACTGGCCAGTGCTGCGGCGGTGGCTTCCTTATCAGTTACTTCCGAAGGATTGGCATAGACAGAGCGGCATTCGACGCTGCGCGCCAGAGGCGTTCCGTTGCGGTCAGTGATCATGCCGCGCGGGATTTCTTCCACCTCGGCAGCGACATGCTGGCGTCTGGCCCTTTCTGCAAGCCAGGGCCCATCCATAAGCTGGACCCAGGCAGCCTTCGCCCACAGCAGCAGCCATACCAGAGCAAACACCACACCAACAACGCCCATGCGGACATTGTCCCAGTTGATGCTGCGCCACCAGTGGCCGGGAGTAAAAAAGCCCCCGTTCTGGCTTTCGCGCGAGGTGCCGGATACGCGCCGGTTACGCCGGTGGGGTGTCAGAAAGCTGACCATGGCTACTTCCCCTTGCCGGCATGCCCGGAACCGGGTTTGGGCAGTTTTGCATGTCGCACCTGCCCAGGACCGGCAATATGCAGGCCGAGCTCTGCTGCCTTGTGTCTGAGATCCTCAGGAGCGAGCAGGCGGTCGCGTTCAACTTCCAGCTTGTTGTTCAGGGCGACACGCTGAGACAGTTCGTTTTGCAACTGGCTGATGCGAAAGGCTGTGTCGGCGCGATCAATACTCATCCAGATAAGGCCTAATCCGATAACCAGACTGGACAGGATAGAGAGGATGAGCAGCAGGAGCCATCCGGATACACGGGAGGTCAGCGTCATAGCCAGCCTCCTGAGCCACTGCGCCGGCGCAGTTTTTCCTCACGCGCCCGCAGGCGTTCGCGGCGTGAGCGCGGACGGACGTCAAGTGTGGCATCTTGTGGAATGACGGCAGCCGCCTGCTCGTTTCCCGGCGTTGTAGCCAGTTTTTCCACTGCGCGCAGTTTTGCGCTTGAAGCGCGGGGATTGCGGGCAAGTTCCTCACTGCCGGCTTGGACAGGCCGCGGTGTGAGAATGCGGACTTCAGGCTGATGATGGCACACGCAGACAGGCAGAGACTTGGGGCAGATGCAGCCTTGCGCCCATGTCTTCATACGGTGCTTGACCACGCGATCTTCCAGCGAGTGAAAGGAGATGACGGCAAGCCGGCCCCCGGGTCTCAAGCGGGTGAGAATGGCGTCAAGAAAACGTTCCAGTTCGCCAAGTTCGTCATTGACAGCCATCCGCAGGGCCTGAAACGTCCTTGTAGCCGGGTGGTTGCGCGCCCGGGCGCGCCAGGCCGCAGGATAAGCCTGTTCCACCACGCTGGCCAGCTCACGGGTGGTCTGGAACGGCTTGATCTGGCGTGCCCGAACGATGGCCGCAGCAATGCGCCCTGCCTGCGGCTCTTCTCCGTAGGTGGCGATCAGGTTTTTTAATTCTTCCATCCGGGCCCTGTTGACCAGCTCACTGACAGGCCTGTCATCAAGGCCCTGCTGATCCATACGCATATCGAGGGGGCCGTCTGCATGAAAACTGAACCCCCTTTCGGGGGAGTCGATCTGCAGGGAGGAGACGCCGATATCGATGAGTGCGCCATCCAGCATGTCCCAGCCAAGGCTGTCCAGCGCCTGAGCGAACTGACTGTATCGCAGATGAAAGAAGTGTACGTTATCCCCAAAAGGTGCAAGGCGGTGTCTGGCCAGCTCCAGTGCCTCGGTGTCACGGTCAAGGCCGCACAGCTGCGCAGGCGCTTCGCCCATGGAGGCCGCGCGTTCAAGCAGCGCAAAGGCGTGTCCGCCCATGCCCAGTGTGCCGTCGAGATAGCGGCCTCCGGCCCTGGGGGCAAGAGCATCAATAGTTTCCTGCAGCAGTACAGGAACATGAATTTGCGCGGGATCAGCGTACATGAAAAACCCTGAGTCAAAAGTCAAACAACTGTAATCGCAACCAGCTAGAGATCCAGCTCGATGCCACTGGCGGCAAGCTCGTCGGCCACGTCGTCAAAATTCTGCTGAATCAAAGCCTTAAACTCATCCTGAGCCCATATTTCAAAGCGGTTTCCCTGGCCCACGATGGCGACATCCTTCTCAAGCCCGGCGTACTCCATCTGTGCACGGGGAATGCGGACACGCCCCTGCGGATCGAGGGTCATGACCTCAGCGCCGCTGAGCACCAGACGGCGAAAATCACGCATCTTGCGGCTGGAGTTTGACAGTTTGCTGAACTTTTCCTCAAAAATCAGCCAGTCGGGCTCCGGAAACCCGACAATACATCCGTCATATGTGGTGAGCACAAAGCGGCCTTCAGGGGAACGTTGCATCAAGACGTCGCGCATCTCCACAGGGAGCATAAGCCGCCCCTTGGGATCCAGACTTCTATATGCATGTCCTCTGAATCGCATGATATTTCCTTTCCCTTAAAGAAATACCAGATCAACCCTTTTTTACACTTCTTACCACTTTTTCCCACTTTTCTCCCATTTTTGGGGGTGTGTCAAGTAGACTTCCAGAGATCCTCGACGGTTCCTGAAACATGCGGGATCGTTCTTCCGGCAGAAATGAGGCAAACCGGTGCACAACCGCGTACATTTTGTTCCAGCAGTGGGAAACAGTGCCGGTTCGTCTGCGGAAAAAGGACAATAGGGGAGCAGAAGTGGAAGTAACAGCCGATAGAGGTCATGCAAGTCCATGGAACTGGGGACAGCTAGGGGAGTGTGGCACCATGGTGGATCAGAAAATTCGGAAGAAGGAGACACAACAGAAGCAACTGACCGAATAGTAGGGATGAAGACTGTCGGGGTGATGATTGAAACCGTTATAGCTGTTGAATCTGTATGGTTGTCATGTATCTTTATATAACAATATAAAATAGTTAACAATAATATATTTTTTTAACTGAAATTTGACAGTTCTTTAAGATGTTCCATGCCATAGGTGTATGCCATGGAATACGGTCATAATGACTGTAGGAAAATGGAAAAGGTAAGCTATCATGCATCTCGGATAGACCGCAGATGTTGCTGGCTGATATGGGCAAACGTCGCATAGATTTGCCGTGCTGCTATACCAGAAGTTGAGGGACGTCGGATATGACGTCGGTGTGATCAGCTTGCCACTTATCTATGGGGATTTTGTTGTCCTGGATACACTGCCCATTGCTAGACGCGAGAGTTGCTGTAACAGAGGAAGCCGTCATGCCGCTGTAACCACGCCCGCCGGATGGGTAAGGTTGTGGCCAGTCAGGTTTGGGCATGTCGGCAGCGTATAGCTCTGCAGGATGGTTGCAGCTCACCTCACTATATGAAGTTATTCCGCGATGGTCAGGCAGGATGGGTATACCACAGTGTTGGATCCGGCCATGGGGAGTCAGGCGTGCGCGTAGTCGCCAGCAGAAGGTGATGCTTACCGTTTGGGAAATGAGACTTGGGCCGTGAAAGTCATGCCTTGTTACATTCCGGTATCCGGGGTGACCGGGAGCAGCTGGTATACGACAGGGGGACAGGCTGCCTTGCAGTGTGACACTGGCTGCGGCATGCAGCGTTTGCGCAAGGCAGAGACGATGGTTATCCCTCCCCGCATCTTCTGCTGCAGTCATGAGTTTGGCAGTCTTCGGAATTGTTTTCATCATTTTACAAAAAGCGTCTTGACAGGAATGAATGTCTTGATGAAACTTCCCGCCATGAAAACAAAAATGATTGCTACCATTGGTCCGGCTTCGAGGCAACGGGAAGTGCTCGCGCAGCTCATTGACGCAGGCGTGCGCATTTTCCGCCTGAATTTTTCCCACGGTGATGCGGCGTCGTTCATGGAGATCATCCGCACACTGCGCGAACTTGAAAACCAGCGTGGGGTTCCGCTTACATTAATGCAGGATCTTTCGGGTCCCAAAATCCGCCTTGGGACACTGAAGGATGAACAGCCCATTGAGGTCCATAAAGGAACCCGCCTGCTTCTCGGTCCGGTGTCCATGTACTCCGAAGAATATCCTTTCCTGCCGTTTGATCACAAGGAAGTGCTATCTGAAATGGAGGAAGGGGATCATCTTGTGCTGGCTGACGGCAGCATGTTTTTGCGCGTTGTGGAAAAACGTGCGAACAGCGTGTTTGTCATTGAGGCTGAAAACGCCGGGTATATCACATCGCGCAAGGGATTGACGCTTCCTGGCAAATCCATTCCAGTACCCGCACTGACGGAAAAAGACAAAACCAACCTTGTGCAAGGATTGGCCATGGGCGTAGATGCCGTGGCTCTTTCCTATGTTCAGACGCCCGATGACATCCGTGAAGCCAAGGCTATCATTCAGCAGCAGGGGTTTCATGTGCCGGTTGTGGCCAAACTTGAACGCCGTAATGCTGTGGAACGGCTTGATGCCATTCTGGCAGAGGCCGATATTATCATGGTGGCGCGCGGTGATCTTGGCGTTGAGTGTTCGCTGGCTGAGGTGCCCGCTATGCAGAAGCGCATCATCAGAGCATGCAATGAGGCTGCCAAGCCCGTCATTGTGGCAACTCAGATGCTGGTGTCCATGGTTTCAAACCCATCGCCGACGCGCGCCGAAACAACAGACGTGGCGAATGCTGTCTGGGACGGCGCCGACTGCGTAATGCTCTCCGAAGAGACGGCCATGGGAGCTTACCCTGTGGAGGCCGTAACCTACATGCGTGAGATTGCGACACAAGCTGAATCTGTGATGGAAGAGAGGCATAGACTGTCTACGGCTTGTGAACAGGGGTGTATCTCAGAGTTTTTTGCCTACTCTGCCTGTCTGCTGGCCGAAAAGGCCAGGGCCCGAGGCATTGTCGTGCACACGCAGCGTGGTGCGTCCGCCCGGATGATTTCCACACTCAAGCCCCACTGTCCTGTCTTTGCTGTGACCTCTGACAAGGCCGTGCTGCGCGCACTGAACTTTTCATGGGGGATCCGGCCGCGCCAGCTTGACGTGATAGGAGAGGAGGATCATCTGTCCCGGGTGGAACGCTTCATCAATGCCTCGTCTCATTTTGCTTCAGGAGATCTTGTAGTTATTACCGCCAGCAGTTCCCAGGGAACAGCCACCGATTTCCGGACTGATTTAGTCAAGATCTATCGCAAGTAACAGTAGGAATATGGGCTGCTGCCTGCCTTTTGGTGCAGAGCCGGTGAAAGGCCAGGTATGGAGAGCCGTTCCCGTCAGCGTTTTATTAGGCAAGGCAATGTCGCCTGCTGAGGGGCATGCAAGTTGTTCTTAAAAAATTGTAACCTGGCCGCGACTGGTAGGAAAAAGATCGTATACTAGTCTGAAAGACTGACAGTGGTATGCCACATAGACAAGGGGGAACAACACGCAGCGTGTGTTGTTCCCCCTGTGTTATTGCAAGCCCTTGTGCTGCAATGGAGAGTGTGCGTCATTCATCATGCTCTTTGCTGCACAAAGATGCATCAGTATGCAACAGGCAGTGCAGCGATTCGGCTGCCTATCCCTATCTCTGAACTACAGGCTTAAGACTGCTGCTGGGTAGTTTTGCCCAGGGGGAGAAACTGTTCCACAGGCATGCAGAAAGCAATTCCCATACCCGGTTCCGTGAGATACGGCTGGGTGCGTATAGCGTCGAGGATGGCAGGCGCCGTTTCTCTGGTGGTGAGGATAAGCAGCAGTTCTTTTTCAGGGACGATCGTGATGCCAAAGAATTTAACGTCTTCTTCACGTCCCGTACCGCGTGCATTGATGATAGTGCCACCAGTCGCCCCGGCTTTGCGGGCTGCGGCCATGACATCGTCGGCAAAGCCGGCATTTACGATGACGCTGATAAGTTCATGGGTTGAGGCAGACATGGGGGCTCCTTTGGGCTGAAAAACCGATGAAGAGGCACACCGGACAAGCAGGCTTACATCCAGAACAGTGCTGACGCCACGGACTTTGCTGCTGACCCAGGGGTCTGTGCGCAGTTCTTTCTCAACGGCATGCAGGGTATCGGTAGAAAGCAATGTGATGACAATGTCCTTGCGGGGATCGCCAAGGCCCAGCACCTGCATAAGCCAGCGCTGAGCTGTGCCGCGACCGAGGAGAATAGTGCCTCCCCGTGCACCGGCTCTCTTGGTGATGGCGACAATTCCTTCTCCGTGATCCCGGTCGACAATGGTAAGCAGCAGTTTCATGTCGGTGTTTGTCATAGCGTGTCCTTATGGAGTTCCTTTGCCCGGGCCTGCTGACGGGAGAGTGCCGCGCGTTCCTTGTGGGCATAGAGAATACCCAGAATCTGGATGGCAATGAGCGGCGTCATGGCAATGAGTGCGATGACACCGAAGGCTTCTCCGGCAGATCCGCTTTGGAGCGCACTGGAAACGCCCAGTGTAAAAGAAAGGATGAAGGAAGAAGCCATCGGGCCTGAGGCAACACCGCCCGAGTCAAAGGCGATGGCTGTAAACATGGGAGGGCAGAACCGGGTCAGGCTGAAGGTAATGATATAGCCGATGACAAGGATATACAGCAGATCGAGATTGAGCAGATAGCGCAGCATAGCCAGTCCTACCGCACAGGCTACGCCGAGTGACAGGGAAAAGAGCATCAGGCGGCGTTTGATGTGCCCCCCTGAAACCTGTTCGACCTGTTCATTGAGGACCCAGACCGCCGGTTCAGCGCACACCACGACAGCGCCAAGGAGTAGCCCCATAGGGACGAGACTCCAGGGATGGAGGGCCAGTGTCTTGCCGAGTGTTGTTCCCATGGGGATAAAGCCTCCCTTGACCCCGATGAAAAACAGCACGATGCCCAGAAACGTGTAGATAAGGCCGACGATCATACGAGCGACCTGCATGGGTGGCATATGCAGCAGAAAAAGCTGGAACAAAACAAACAGGACAACAAGCGGTGTTAGGGCCATGAAAACTTCATGGGCGACTTCGGGTATCAGCTGCAGAAAGTGTTCCCATAGCGGCAAGGCTTCGCTAGCAGCCTGTGAGGCCTGTGTCATCTGATTGTCCTTGAGCAGGATTCCCAGAATGAGCACCGAGAGAATGGGCCCTATGGAGGCCAGGCCGATGAATCCAAAGCTGAGATCTCCTGAATGGCTGTCCCGGCTGTAGGTGGAGGCCACACCGATGCCAAGCGTCATGATAAAGGGGACCGTCAGCGGGCCGGTTGTAGCGCCTCCGGCGTCAAAGGCCACACCAAGAAAGGCAGGATGTGTCAGGTAGGCACAAATGAAGACTAACAGGTAAAATGCCGTCAGCAGCTTGACGAGTGAAATGCGCAGGACGCTGCGCAACGTGGCTACAGCAACAAAAAAGCCGACACCAAGTCCGATAATGAGGATGAGATTTGAGGAACTGACAGAAGTGTCGACGCTGGCAACCTGATCGGCAAGGACCTGTACGTCAGGCTCTGCCACGGTGGCCAGAAAGCCTACGACGAACGCCACTCCCAGCATGAGAGCGAGGCTTCGTCTGGCCGTGAGAGCTGCCCCGGTTTTTTGTCCGACGGGGACAATGGAGAGTTCGGTCCCAACCAGAAAAATCCCCAGGCCGAGGATGAGCAGTATTCCCCCGAGGACAAACGCCGGATAATCGTGGCGCAACTGAGGAAGGGCAAACTGCAGCAGGCTGACAAGGATGATGACCGGGATGACTGAGATGAAGGATTCTTTGAGTTTTTCCCATGCTAACATGAGCAGACCACCTTGTTTTCGTTGTCCCCCGTGCTCAGTGCCGTAGTCAGAATGACAAAGAAAAAGTCAGATTATGCACGGGGAGTGCGTTGGAATTCGCCTGGACTGCGTTGCATCTGGTGCAGCGCAGTCCATCGGCTGGGATGTTTGGGCGCAGGAGTCCCAAGGCGAAGGCCCCTGCGCTGTGGAAGGGTTCTATACAACACCGCCTTCGTCAGGACGGACATAGACTGCCGGGGTGACAGCCTGCCGAAGTGCTGCCGCATCGCCAAACAGGGGCAGCAGCGGCGAAGCGATGAACAGTGAGGACAACGTGCCCACACTAACGCCGATAAGCATGGTCAAGGCAAAACCATGAATGATTTGTCCGCCAAAGAGGAACAGGGCCAGGGCCGATACCAGTGTGGTGCCGCCGGTCATGAGTGTACGGCTCATGGTGTCGGCAAGACTGCTTTGAATGACATCGCCTATCGGACGTGGCTTACTTTCTGGTTCCAACCTCAATGTCTCGCGGATACGGTCGTAGATGACGATGGTATCGTTGAGTGAATAGCCGATGATTGTCAGCAGAGCGGCTACGATGTTGAGGTCGAACTCCTCACCGAGCAGAACAAGCAGACAGATGGTCACAGTGACCGTGAAGCACAAGCTTGCCGCTGCGCCGACGGCAAAGCCAAGACGCAGCTTCCAGCAGAGCGCAAAGGTCAGTGCGAGTGCAATAACCATGCGCCAGAGGATAGACAGGCCGAGCCAGCCTGCGGCAAACATGCCGGCATACAGTACGACAGCCAGCATGACGGCCGTGCCCCAGCGGTGTTCAAACCTGCCGGAAATATACACCGTGATAAGCAGCATGGCGTAGTAGATGGCTTCCAGTGCCGAGTTGCGCAGATCGTCGCCGACCTTGGGGCCTACACTTTCCATACTGACGAGCTGGGCATTGGCATCGGGAAAGGCGGCCTGCAATGCACTGACAACACGTTTGCTCAGATCCTGGGCGGGAATGTGGCTGGGCAGGGCAAAACGAATCTGCCAGTTATTTTGCCCAGTTGTCTGTAAACTGACGCCTTCAAGACCAAGAGGCTTCAGCGCGGCATGGATAGCGTCATCCTGTACAGGCTGACTGAAGGAAACCTGTGCGGCAGCGCCACCAGCAAAATCGACGCCATAGTGTGGGCCTCCGGTGGAGATAAGCATGATGCCTGCAGCAACCACCAGAACAAGGGCCGCCATGGCAGCTTTGCGTGCATGCTTCAGATAGGGGAACGCTCCCAGAGCCCGGATGATCGCCTGGCCATGGAACAGGCCAGAAATGCTGAGCGGTTTTTGTTCATGGCTTTTGCGCAGCCAGATCTCATACACAATGCGGCACAGGGAGATGGCCGTGTACATCGATGCAATGATCCCAAGAATCAGCGTAACGGCAAAGCCGCGTACGGAGCCGGTGCCAAACTGGTACAGAATGACGGCGACAAGGATAGTGGTCAGGTTCGAGTCGGTGATAGCCAGATTGGCGCGCGCAAAACCGGCTGAGATAGACTGCCTGGGAGCGAGGCCCAGATGTATTTCTTCGCGTATTCGTTCAAAAATAAGCACGTTGGCGTCAACGGCCATGCCGATGGTCAGAACGATACCGGCAATACCGGGGAGTGTCAGGGTCGCTCCAATGGCCGCCATGCCTGCCATGAGCAGAAGCAGCGTGATGCAGAGCAGTCCGTCAGCAAGGACACCGGACCAGCCGTAGCGTAACGGCATAAGGATAACAACGGCGATAGCGCCAAGCAGCGCGGCAATGAGTCCACCTTTGATAGACGCTTCACCCAGGGCCGGGCCGACAGTACGTTCTTCCAGCACCTGTACGGGGGCAGCAAGTGAGCCGGATCGGAGGGCGATGGCCAGGTCCTGCGCTTCATCAAGCGTAAAACGGCCGGTAATGGTAGCTGAGCCTCCGGTGATCTTGTCCTGGATAACAGGGGCGCTATGCACAGTGTCATCGAGGACGATGGCCAGACGCTTATGCTTGTTTTCCCCTGTGACAGTGGCAAAAATTTCTGCCCCCTGGGGATTGAAAGAAAGACTGACCAGCGGTTCACCCTGCTGGGCAAAGGCCGGCCGTGCGTCAGTGATGAGCTCACCACCGAGCAGGGGGGTCTTGTCAAGAATAAGGCTGCCACCTCCATCCTTCATAGGCAGACGGATGACGCCTGGCGGCAGCACTGCGCCGGGCTGGATGTCGTCACGTACAAGGTGGAATGACAGCCGGGCTGTCTGTCCGATGAGCTGCACGGCGCGCTGCACATCGTTGAGGCCCGGCAGCTGGATGAGGATCCTGTCACCGGATTGTTTGCGGATATCCGGTTCGGCAACGCCAAACTGGTCAATGCGGCTCGAGATGGTCTTCAGTACCTGGTTGACGGCCAGATCGGCAGTTTGTTTCGCATATGCAGGTGTAAAGGCCAGCGGAAGCCGCAGCGTTCCATCCGGGCCGTCAACCGGCGACGACACCGCCAGGTCGGGCGCCTTGGAGCGGATGAGTGCAAGCAGTGCCTCTTCCTGGGATCTGTTGGGCAGGAGCAGTTCCGGAACATTGCCTGTGCCCATGCGGGGACCAAGGACAAGCAGATGTTCGTCAGCAGCCAGCTGCCGTAGGCGCTGCCCTTCACTAAGCAGTGCCGCCTGGATGGCTTTTTCGGTATCGACACCAAGAGTCAGTTGAACGCCACCACGAAGGTCAAGCCCAAGGCGAATACGTGGTACGTCCGCAAGATTGGGTACCAGAAGCCCGGGGAGGAGACAGATCAGAGCCGCAATCAGCACAATGGCAGCAATTGCGGCACGAAAACGAAGACGATACATGGAACCCTCGAAAGTTGGGGTGGAAAATAGAGGTGCTATAGAAAACAGACAGCTATTTGCCGCTGTATAGGGGGTGAAAGAGCAAAGAATACGGCTGGATGTGCCGCGGAATGTGGTGATGGGGGAAGCGCCTCGACGTGTGGTATGGCTTCCGGAGCAGGCGAACAGCGTGCAGCAGTCTGCCGGGAAAAGGGCCGATTAAAAGCAGCCCAGGGACTGTCGCCAGAAGCAAAACTGCCTGGAAACGCCTCCGAGCCTATTCCACTGGAAATATCGATTTTCTGGATTGTCAGTATATTGACAATCTGTGACGGAGCAAAACGCGGTGTGCCAAGACGCGAAGAGGCAACCTGCTGACCAATCCGGAAATTGACAGGTTCGCCTGCTGGAATTGCCAGCAGGGCTGCAAGCAGCAGAAGTGGCGTGCAGAGCCATGTGAGGCCTGATGGGCAGAGATGGCTGGAACGGCGTCGTTGCTGCATGGGCTGGTTCGGTTATCCCTTTGTATTGGCAATTGAACAGGGATACCACAACTGTCACTGACAGGCAATGCGAAAGTGATGTAAAAATCCCGCAGTCACAAGGGGAAGCATTGTCACTGCGGGAAAGGCAGCCCCTGTTGTTGGGGGGAGCGACAGAGGCTGCCGGGAAACGATGGCGGCGGGCCTTGGGGGAAAGTTCCGCTGCCATCGGCTGTGTTCAGAGACAATCTGCCCGGATTGTCTCTAACATAACAAGGTTAGTCATTCATCTTCCAGCCGATGTAGCCCACAACGACGGAAAGGGCAAAAAAGCCAGCAACGACCAGCAATACAGTAACGCCCATAACTGTCTCCTTTTGTTTTTCGGGCAGAGGGGTTTCATCATGTTCGCCTTATCCACAGCCTATAGCGACATGGTGGTGGGGCGGCTGGAAACGCTGTCGGGGGGAACAGCGGCTCCGGCCGCCGCCTCTGGAAACAATCTGCCCGGACTGTTTCAGAGGGAAATATCTAGCTGTTAAGCTTCCAACCAAGGAAGCCGATGACAATCATGACGGAAAGAAGGCACAAAACGACAACAATTTCCGTAGTGGCAACCATCATGGCGCTCTCCTGACACAGCTTGCATAGTCAATATCGTCTGCGCGCGGGTCAGGGGCAACAGGTGACAGGCTCCACATCTGCGGCGCGATGGGCAATAGAACCCCGGCATCAAGACGCGTCTGCAGACCTTATGCGAACCAACAGACCATATGCGGCGCACAAGACACTCGAACACACTTTTGTCGTTGTCGAGTCGAAAGAGTACAGAATAAACCGGACAAGCTATGCGCGCGCAGGAGGCGCAAGAGAGAACGGCATCATGCCACGCATGCTGACAGGCATGGCCTGTGAAGGAAATCGAAAAGCCGAGCGGCTGTAGTGTTCTGCTCCAAGGAGCAGCGCCGAAAACAGCAGTGCCAGGACAATGGGAGGATAGCCCGGATCCTGTTTCTGTGGCGTGTGCTGCAGCTGCAGCGCTCTGGCACCCTTTCCCCACGAAGCCAGTGTTGCTGCTGGTTGGGCAGCGGTGAGTGAGGTAAGAGAGGTTTCTGAGGTTTGTGAAAAATTCCAACTGGTTTGTGCCGCCCCACACTGCATAAGCAGAAACATGAGCACCAGGAGGGGACCCATGATTTTCTGAAGGCTGTTATGGCGGAGCAGGTAAAGCACGATAGTATCCTTTACAATACACACAATCCAGCGTTTTGTTTGCTTTCAAAATAAGGATTACTGTGCGTATTGTCAATGGAATTGCACAGAGGATCACAAACTTTTGTGATCCTCCCAGAGGCCGAGGGATAGCCTTCTTTGGCTTGAAAGGCACCCCCAAAAAGGCTAGTCTGGCAGGGTACAGGATGTCGTTTTTCATCTGTTTAAGTATATTTTCACAAGACAGCAGGCAATGATTGCACTTTCGCGTGGGCGTGAAGGTCGCCTCCCCGGACATCCGGAGGCCGTATCCGGAGTGGGCACCCATACTTTAGTGCCGTTTCGGTTGATTCTACGGATCGTCACAGGTTCCACCTTGTCTCAGCCGGGAAGACATAGAACGCATCTGACTGTTCCCGCGCAAAAGGTGCTAATCTTTACAGGCAATTGAGGCCCGGAGTGTATGCGTTTTTTTGTTGTTGTCTGGCTATTGGTTGCTGCGCTCATGCTTGTTACGGGGCACATGGTTTTTCAGAGCCGTGAGCTCGGCGGTGAAAAGCTTGTCAATGGCGGGTCCTGGATTGTTTCACCGGCTTCCGTCAGCGCCATGCCTGATCTGTTTTCTCCTGCGGAGCAGATATGGATGGCCGAGCATCCGGTTGTTCCAGTAAGTCTTGCTACAACATATCTTTCTATGGAAGATCAGCAGAGCATTGACGCCTATACGGGGATTGGCCTTGATTTCCTGCGTCTGGTCTCCCAGATTTCCGGTTTGCATTTTCAGGTCGTGCCGCAGTCCAACTGGACTACGCCGGTGGATGACTTGTATAACCGAATCGTTGATCTATTTGTTATGGTTGAGCATCCAGGATTTTCGACGCCGTTTTTGCGACTGTCGTCGCCATACGCTACCCTGGCCGGTGCGCTGGCTGTTCCAGAAAATAGTGAAGTGACTTCGCTGGAGGCCTTACAGGGGAAGACTGTAGCAATTCGATCCCGTCAGAGCTGGAGGAACTATCTGCGCGAGCACTATCCGTCTATCCGGCAAAAAGAAGTCAGCAGTCTTCAGCACGGTCTGTTCCAGATGGTTGAGGGCCAGGTTGACGCGCTTATCGGTCACCGGTTCACGCTGGAGCGCAGGATGAAGTCCGATGCGGCCTTTCAGCATCTGACATTGCTTCCGGTGGCGGTGCAGAGCTCCTTGAGTTTTGGCGTTCGCGAGGATTTGCCGATTTTGGCTTCCATTGTCGAAAAATCACTGGTGCGCATTCCCCAGCTGGACAGGCAGATTATTGTTCGCCGTTGGCTGAACAGTCCGTTCCAGTGGGGTTTTTTCACGCAGGGGTTCTGGCTGGTTATCTTTGGTGTTGAAGTATTGGTCTTGGCCCTTTCACTCGTGCTGTTCTGGAATTTTCAGTTGCGCAAGCGTGTTGAAGAGCGCACCAGCCGCCTGACCGAAGCCTTGGGCCGATCGGCAAGAGCGGGGGCGTTGGAGGCGTTAAATGCTGAATTGAGAGCGGCTAAGAAGTCTGCTGACGCCGCCAGATCGGAAGAGCACAC
>CALUZP010000056.1 GCA_944325325.1 uncultured Desulfovibrionaceae bacterium | reverse complement strand
CAGCATATGGAACTTCCTGAAATCCGGACGGACGGCCAGGGCAGGGCGTCTTTGCCTCTCCCCCTGGCGCAGTTGCGTGGCGGCACTCTGAACTGCACGCTGCTGCTGGAAGGGTTTGAACCTGGAGAGGGCCGGGCTGCTACGGCCATTCGGCAGTTCCTTGTTTCTCCACTCGACATGATGCTCGGGTACAGGCCCTCGGGTACGGGAGGGAACCTGGACTTCATCCCCAAGGGCAGCGCTGCCGCACTGGAATTTGTGGCAGTAGGGCCTTCGCTCAAGCGGATGGATCCCGGGCCGCTGCAGATGTCTGTTGCTGAGCGGCGTTTTGTGACGAGCCTTGTCACCGATGCACAGGGGCGCTACCTGTATGATGAGATCCCGGCGGATCACGAAATACTGCGTGCGACGGCGTCCTTTACCTCGTCCGCGGACGGTGCGTCGCTGACCTGGGCTCTGCCGACGGACAACCCCGGAGAGTTCCTGCTGACTGTACGCAATGCTGCCGGCCGCGTCATGGCTCTGATCCCGTTTACCGTTGCGGGCAGCGATGATCTGCGGCTTGCTCAAGGTGACGCCCTGCCATCCGGAAATCTGCGCCTGCATCTGGACAAAGCCGACTATGCGCCGGGCGATACGGTCAGAGCGTTCTTTGCAGCACCGTTTGACGGCCTGGGCCTGCTGACGCTGGAACGGGACAAGGTGATTGCACATCGCTGGTTCAAAGTCAGAGCCGGCAATGCCGTACAGGAAATTGTCATTCCCGGGGAGATTGAAGGGCGCGTCTATGTGAATGTGTCCATGGCCCGTTCGCTGACGTCACCCGACGTATTCATGAACCCGCATGCCTATGCGGTGGCCCCTGTCACGGTCAACGGCAGAGGGCGGGACATGGGGCTGAAGCTTGCGGTCTCACCGGGTGAGGTGCAGCCTGGTGGTACGATTGAAGTGGCGCTTTCCGCCGCACGTTCCGGCAAAGCCGCTCTGTTTGCCGTCGATGAAGGCGTTTTGCAGCTTACAGGGTTCCCCACTCCGGATCCTCTGCGGTACCTGCTTTATGATCGGGCGCTGGAAGTGGAAACCTGGCAGCTTTTTGAACGTCTCATGCCTGATCACGGACAGCTGCACATTCCTGCTTTCGGTGGGGATATGGAACGCATCGGCGGTCGGTTTCACAATCCGTTCAAGCGCAGAGGCGAGCCGCCAGTCAGCCGGTGGCTTGGTCTTGTAGATGTTCATGCCGGACAGCAGCGTTTTTCGTTTTCTGTGCCGGGTTATTATAATGGTACGGTGCGGATTATGGCAGTGGGTGCGGCGCCGGACGCCGCGGGCAGCGCCGAGACCAGCGCTGTAGTTCGCGGGCCTGTGACGCTGACGCCGCAACTGCCGGTACTGGCAGCGCCTGGTGATGTCTTTGACGCTGTGCTGTCCGTTGCCAACACGACTGCAGCGCCGCTGGATCTTGCGCTGTCAACCAGGGCCAGCGCCGGTCTGACGATCACGGGCATGCCGCCAGGCCGGCTGGTGGTCGAGCCCGGCACGGAAAAGGTGCTGCCTTTCCGTATGTCAGTCGGTGATGTCCTTGGCAACGCCGAGCTGGAGTTCAGCGTTGCTGATACGGCAAACAACGTGACACGCCGTACGGCGTCGCTTTCAGTCCGTCCGGCTTCACCATTGCGGGAAAGCCTGCGCGTAGGGGTGACTGACAGCACGGTTTCCATCGATGCCGGGCGGGAGCTTTACACATATGGAGCGGCTGGATCCGTATCTGTGTCGGGGCAGCCACTGCCCGCGCTGCGAGGTTTGGTGCGGTATCTTGACGCCTATCCGTATACCTGTGTCGAGCAGGGGATCAGCCGCGCCATGCCGTATGTCCTGCTGGCAGGCCGTCCTGATCTGCTGTCTGTGACGGGGCGTTCGCCAGAGGAGGTGCGCAGGGCGGCCCGCGAACGTGTGGACGCGGCGCTTGCAGGTATCCAGGCCGCGAGCTGGTGGAATGGTGTGGCACTCTGGCCCGGAGACGCGCCTGATCCGCTGGTCACGGCCTATGCGGCAGACTTCCTTTTAACTCTGCGGGATGCCGGGCTGGCAGTGCCTGGCGGCATGAAGGGCGATGTGTTTAACGCGCTGGAAAACATGCTGGATCGTACGCCACGCAGCATGCAGGAGGCCAGGGCGCAGGCTTATGGCCTGTGGGTACTTACGCGTGAGGGGCGTATCACCGCGCAGAAGGTGGAGCTTTTGGTAAAGCAGCTTGCAGAGTTGTTTCCCGGCCGCTGGGAAAACGATGTCACTGCCACACTGCTGGCGGGCAGTTACGCCGTCATGCGCCTGCGTGAGCCTGCGCAACGGCTGCTTGACGGTGTACAGAACAGCGTCAGGATGACGGACGGGGACGATCGGATTGACGCCCTGGGCCAGCTGGCGCTTGCCGCTTCGGTCATGGCGCGTCAGTTTTCTGAAAAACTGCCCGGGCACCTTGAAAGCCTGACTGCTGCCATGTTTGGCGAAGTGAATGACGGGCGCTACATGAGTCTTTCTGCCGCGCTGTCCACCCGCGCTTTTCTGGATATGGGCAGAGCACAGCAGTCAGTCCTTGCCGGTATAGGGCTGCACTGCGAAGCCATGCAGCCGGGGTTCGAGCCTGCGGACGCCGTCCCCGAAACGCTGGGGGATCTGCTCACCCTCTCCGTGCCGGGATGCAGCAGATATGCGATTGATGTGCCGGCATCTTCGCCGCGTCTGTACTGGGAGGTTTCTGCGCAGGGCTATGATCGCAGGCCGTCTGAAGTGCCGGTGGCACAAGGACTGGAGGTGACACGCAGGTATCTGGATGCACAGGGCCGGTCTGTGACCCGTGCCCGTCAGGGTGAGGTACTGACAGTGTCCATTACGGCGCGTGCTCATGGCAATACTGTGCCGGATGCGGTGCTTGTCGATCTGTTGCCAGGCGGCTTTGAGCACGTTCTGGAGGACTCGTCTGAATCCGGCGGCCGTGGAGGTGAACCTGTCCGCAGGGATCGCCGTGAGGACAGAATGGTGTTGTACGGGCCGCTGTCAGTGGAGCCCATTGTCCTGTCCTACAAGGTTCGTGCTGTCAGCCGGGGTACGTTCGTACTGCCGCCGGTGCAAGCTGAAGCCATGTACAACCGCACGCTGCATGCCAGCTCGGCTGCAGGAACGTTTGTGATCGAATAGATCGCCGGGCAGCGGATCCGAATCAAGTCAGCCTGCACGGGCCTTGCGGGAACGGAGTGTTTTCCTGTTGTGGCGAGCTTCCTGAGGATTCCTTATGCGTCCGGCTGGGAAACGACTGCCGGGATACGGTTCAGGCTGTCCGGACATACTGGCGTCAGCCGTGCATGCCCGATTGGCCCGGGCGCATGGCGCGCGCCAGGGCAGGGGCGCACCGGTTGAGCGGCTGTCGCTGCACAAGCAATGCCGGCAAAGCCGGGCGTGTTGTGCGAGGTGTGCCCTGTGCATACAACAAGAGGTCTGCCATGCCGGCAGCCGGAATGCTTTCCAGGCAGGCTGACAGCACGCTGTCAGGCACTGCTGCCGGCGGCAGGCAGGACGAATCGGAGAGTTGCTGTCCGTCATGCGTCGTGTTTACTGGATATTGCTGGCGAGCCTGGTGCTGGCGCCTGTCCTGCTGCTCGGAGGATGGCTGGCGCTGGCACCGGCGCCGCCGTTGCTCGACGGCGTCGGGTTTTCGCCTCTGGTGCTGGACAGGGAGGGCAATCTTTTGCGCCTTGGCCTGACAGAGGACGACAAGTACCGTGTGCGTGTACGACTTCATGAGGTTTCTGCTGAGGCCGTGCGCGCTGTCCTGCTATATGAAGATCGCTACTTTTACCGTCATCCTGGCGTCAATCCTCTGGCCCTTCTGCGCGCGGTCGTTTCCATGCTGGGGGGAGCAAGGCGCATGGGCGGCTCCACCATCACCATGCAGGTTGCCAGGCTCCGCCTTGGCCTGTCCACCGACAGCGTCGCAGGCAAACTCAGGCAGATGGGGCTGGCCTTGCTGTATGAACGGCACTACAGCAAGGAGGATTTGCTTGAGGCGTATTTCAATCTTGCGCCTTACGGGGGCAATATTGAAGGCATTGGCGCGGCCGCACGCATCTATTTCCATACAACGCCTGGCCGGCTGGCGCGTTCGGAGAGCCTGGCACTTGCCGTCGTGCCACAAAATCCAATCAGGCGCTCGCCGCTGAATGGCAGAGATTTTATGGAGGCCCGCAGCCGGATGCAGCGCCTTGCTGCATTGGCAGACAGGGAGTCTGGTGCCATATCCGGACTGGACAAGCCGGATCTGCTAACGCCTTTGCGTGTATACGGGCCTGCTGATCTGCCGTTTGACGCACCACATCTGACCAGTGAACTGCTTTCGTTGTCTCAGGAGGGCCTGCCCGTCCGTACATACCTTGATCCGGCCGCGCAGCAGCTGCTGGAGCGGACAATAGAAAAATTTGCGGCACGGGGCCGGCGGTACGGGCTGCACAACGCCGCGGCGCTGCTCGTCCACTGGCCAAGTATGGAAGTCCGGGCTCTGGCAGGTTCAGCCAGCTTTTTCCAGGCAGACATTGCCGGGCAGGTGGATGGCACGAGGGCACGGCGGTCGCCCGGATCGACGCTCAAACCGTTTGTATACGCACTGGCCCTGGAGCAGGGGTTGATCCATCCGCAGTCTGTGCTGCCGGATTCGCCAGGCCATTATGGGGCATACCATCCGGAAAATTTTGATCGCGTTTTTCGGGGGCCAATACCGGCGCATGTGGCGCTGCGCGCCAGCCGCAATCTTCCGGCCATCCGGCTTGCTTCCCAACTGCAGCCGGATCTGTACAGCTTTTTGCGCAGGGCAGGGGTGCAGCTGTCCTTTGAAAGGGAGCATTACGGACTGAGCCTTGTCCTTGGAGGTGCAGAAGTCTCCATGCGCGAGCTGGGCGCGCTGTATGCCATGCTTGCCAATAAGGGAGTGTTGCGGCCGCTCAGGTTCCACGAGGGAGAGCCCAGGGCCGCCGGCAGATCGCTGTTGTCGCCTGAAGCGGCTATCGTGACGCTGCGCATGCTGGAGGACGACGCCCGCACGGTGCACACCCGGCGGGGAGCCATCCCGTTGCGCATCAAGACCGGCACATCCAACGGCTTCAGAGACGCGTGGACAGCCGGCGTGTTTGGCCCCTATGTCCTTGTGGTCTGGGCCGGCAACTTTGACAGCGCACCAAACCCGCTGCTGACAGGTGGAGAGATCGCCGCGCCCCTCTTCAGGGATATCGCCCAGGCGCTGGCGCTCCGGGAGGATCTGGAAGACTGGATCCCCTTGCAGCAGAAAGGACTGAACATTACCCGCGAACGGGTCTGTACGGCAACGGGCGATCTTGATACGTCCCTGTGCACCGATACGACTGAAACATGGTATATTCCGGGTCGTTCGCCGACGCGTCCGTCAGGCGTGTTCCGCACAATCCTGATAAACAGACGGACAGGGCTGCGGGCCTGCATGCCTGTTCCCGGACAGACAGAGGAACGGGTATGGGAGTTCTGGCCGTCGGATCTCGCCGAACTGTTTTCACAGGCCGGCGTCATCAAGGCGCCGCCTCCCCCGTTTGAGGAGTCCTGCAAGCGGCTGACGCCTCCAGGCCGGACGCCTTCCATCATCACGCCACGGGAAGGCGTTGTCTACCAGCGCAGGCTTTCTGATCCCGTCCGCAACGGCATTCCCCTGGAAGCCAGTCTGGATGCAGACGCCAGGGCCGTTTTCTGGTTTGTGCAGGATGCCTTTATTGGCCGAAGCCTGCCTGGAAAGCCACTCTTGTGGTATCCTCCCGGCGGGCAGTATGAGCTCAGAGCCGTGGACGATCTGGGGCGTGTTGCGATGCGGCGTGTCGTGGTGAGGACGCTGCCGTAACGAGACTGGGAGGCGCGTCATCAGACTGCCCGCCAGCACACAGGCAGCAGGCTGGTGCACCTTTGGCTGAGGATTGCGGAAAACGTTCTGCCATCTGGTTTTGGCTTGTTACAGAATTGGCTGTTCTCCACACCGGCCTGAGGTTTCCCATGCACTTGGGATGCTGAAAGGCCATAGTATGTTGTTACATCCCCCTTCCGATCCATGCGTACTGAACGGGCTGGGCGTCCGGCAGAGGGCTTGCCCTGTCAGTGCAGGGACAGGCCGTTTTTTTGACGTATGGCGTCTGATGCACGTGCTATTCCGGCAGCCATGCTCGGGCGGCTGTCTCCTTTTCCCGCCGCCGGCTGGCAACGCCTTGCCTGCCATAATCATGCTCTTGCTGTCTGGCGGATGATGGCGCTACTGACATCTGTCGGATCGTCAAAATAGAAATTGACACCGGGTATCCTGGGCTCTGCTGGCTGTGCCGGAGGCCGTTTTGAGGTGGTATGCATGGCTGATGTGGAGCGCTTCAGCCGGAATCCTGTGATCGGGGTTCATCCGAAGTGGCAAACGGATAATAATAAAATTGACAATTAAATTCTTTTTCATTATAAACAGCTCTGCTCTGGAATGAGACGGAGCAGAGGAAGCATAGAGCGCGTGCGACCAGGAAAGGACCTGGAAGAAGTCACGCTGCAACCCTTAGCTGCAGGAGTTGAACAATGAACGAGACCTGGAAAGCCGTACTGTTGTTTTTGGGTGGTGTTGCCGTGGGGGCTGTAGGTGCTGCTGCGATCAGCAAAAATAAGGAGCAGCTGAAGCCTTTGGCAGCGGATCTGCTGAGCCGCGGCATTGATGTCAAGGACGCTGTGATGAGCAAGGTAGAGACCGTCAAGGAAAATATGGAAGATTTGCTGGCAGAGGCGCATCAGGCTTCCGAACAGCGCAAGGAAGCCAAAGGGGCCTCCGACGCCTGAACCAGGCGCTGCCTGTAAAAAAGGTTTCCGTGCATGCGGGGCGCGTCATCTGTCGGTTATGGCCTTTTGATGCAGCCGCAGGCTGTCGCTGATGGCGCCGCCCAGCGTAGAAAACCGTATCAGGGAAGCCGCCGGGTATGCCTTTGTGCGCCGGTTTGGTGGTCTTTGAACGTGCTCCGTGCGTGTTAAAGGGCATGTTGAGGTTCCACAGGCTTGCGAGTAGAGCCGTTTTCTGTAAATGCCGGGCTGCCAGGTCAGTGTCCTTGTGGCGGTTTTGAAAAGAGCCGCTGAGTCACTGGCAGACTGGCTGTATGCATGGCTTTTGCCCGGGGTTTTGGGTCAGGAAAAACAGAGGATGTGGTGGCTCTGGCAGGACTGTGCATGAAGTGGGCCGGAAACGGACGCCAGCCCCTTGTTGCCGATGTACGGAGGAACATGCCCTCCGCACAACTGCATAGAACCGTGACAGTTTTTTCGATTATCTGCCCTATGGCAGAGTTCCGGCACGGCGTATCCATCCAATTCAATTCGTCATCGGGCATAGAGAGCAGCCATGCAGTTTGTTGTTGTTCATGAAGTTCCGGGAACACCGGGGAGGCTCCGCCTGCGTACCCTGCACCCGTTAAGTCAAAGGCAGGCCGATCGTCTGGGGCAGCAGCTTGAGGCGTTTGGCGGGTTGGGAGACATCAGAATCAATCCGCGCACAGGGAGTGTGCTGTTCTGGTACGCAGACGCTGCGGTCAGGCAAAGTGTCTGTTTGCTGCTGTGCGGAGCAGACGTTCCAGCCATGCCTGACACGCCGCCACCTGCTGCTCACGAGCCGCAGCCTGGGCAGAGGCTCGAGGTAAGTCTCCTGAATTATTTTGTCCTGCGCCCGTTGCTGCCACTGGTTGTCCGTGTGGGGCTGACGGTCTGGCGAGCCATCCCGTATGTTGCCAGAGGGCTTGTATCCCTGCTTCGGGGCAGGCTTGGCATTGAGGCCCTGGATGGTGCGGCGATTCTGGTTTCATTGCTGCGGCGTGATTTTAAGACGGCGCGCACGACCATGTTCCTGCTGGGGCTTGGCGGGGTGCTTGAAGCATGGACGCGGCAGAGCTCCCTGGCCAGTTTGACAGAAAGCCTTGCACTCAAAGTCGGCCAGGTCTGGGTGCTGCGCGATGGCATTGAAGTTGCTACAGACATGGATGCCGTACAGGCAGGCGATATTGTCGTTGTGCGTGATGGAGGCGCTATTCCGGTAGATGGGGTGGTCGTTGGCGGTGAAGCGATGGTCAACCAGGCTTCCATGACGGGTGAGCCTCTGGCCGTCCGCCGCACGCCGGGAGCGTCGGTCTTTGCCGGCACGGTTGTTGAGGAAGGGACGCTGCATGTGCAGGCGCGCCGCGTTGGCGGAGAGACGCGCCTGCATCAGATCATCAAATTCATTGATGAGTCCGAGGCACTCAAGGCGGGCGTGCAGAGCCGCTATGAGCGGCTTGCTGACATGGCTGTGCCCTTTACGTTTCTGCTTTCGGCCGTGGTATGGCTGATAACGCGCAGTCCTTTGCGGGCCTCTTCAGTCCTGCTGGTGGATTATTCGTGCGCGTTGCGTCTGGCCACTCCGCTGGCCGTTCTGGCCACCATGCGTGAGGCGGTACAGAACAATGTCCTGATTAAGGGCGGGCGCTATATTGAAGCGCTGGCTGAGGCCGATACCGTCATTTTTGACAAAACCGGCACGCTTACCCGGGCGTTGCCGCGCGTTGAGCAGGTTATCCCTGCCGAAGGCAGCAGCCGGGATGAGGTACTGCGGCTTGCTGCGTGCCTTGAAGAGCATTTTCCCCATCCAGTGGCTCGTGCTGTCGTGCGTCAGGCAGAAAAGGAGCATCTGATGCATGCGGAAGAGCACACTGAAGTGCAGTATATCGTCGCGCATGGCATTGCGTCGATTTGGCGTGGCCGTCAGGTGCTGATAGGCAGCCGCCATTTTGTGGAAGGGGATAACGGTGTGGACGTGTCACCGTTGCAGAAGCAGATCGACAGGCTTATCGGCGACGGATTTTCACTGTTGTATCTTGCTGAGGGCGGCAGGCTGGCAGGTGTATTGGGCATTGCCGATCCGCTGCGTGAAGAGTCAGCGGCTGTGATCCGTGCACTGCATGAGGAGGGCATTGACCGGATTATCATGTTGACAGGCGACGACAGGCGCACCGCCAAAACCGTTGCAGACAAACTGGGGATAGATGAGTTCAGGGCTCAGGTGCTCCCTGCCGATAAGGCTGCCGTTGTCCAGCAGCTGAATAGAGAAGGACGCAAGGTCATGATGATTGGCGACGGACTGAACGATTCGCCGGCGCTTTCGGCGGCCAGTGTCGGAATCTCTCTGGGTGACGGGGCTGATCTCGCTCAGGAAGTCGCCAATGTAGTGCTTCTCGATTCGGGATTGACGTCACTTTTTGTTGCACGACGGCTCGCCAGGGCCTCTCTGACCAGGATTCATTCCAATTTCTGGCTTACCATGCTGCTGAACTCAGTCTTTCTTGTCGGTGGACTGGCCGGAGCGCTGACGCCGGGTACCTCTGCTCTGCTGCACAACGCAACGACGCTGGGCATTGCTGTACGCGCCATGCGCCCGCTGCTTCCAGAAGGGCAGGAAAGCCCGTTGTCCCGGCCTGACGACGGCCAATAATCTGCTGACTGCTATATGGTCTCGTGCCAGTGTTTGTTCGGGTGTATGATGACATTTTGGAGGACTCATGTTGCATGTATTGCGCTATGTAACCAGCTTTATTGACGGACGTGTCCGGTTGCGTCACCCCGCACTGCGCCGTCATCAGGTGGTGGCCGAAATTCAGCCCCGTATCCTGGACATCGCGGGGATCCGCTCAGCCGAATTCAACGAGCGTGCAGGCTCACTGCTGCTTTGCTATGATCCGGAGATCCTGTCCCGGGACGATCTGATCCGGCAGGCGCTTCCCTGGGCCAGTTACCTCGATGGATGTCTCGAGGGGCAGCCGGTTCTGCCACCGGCGGGTAGTCCATCGGGGGAGTGTAAAGCAGCATTCCCGGTGCACGGCAAGGTCTGTTGGCGTAAGATGGTCAACAGGGGAATGCTGGCCAGCCTCGCCGTGACGGCTGGCTCTCTGGTTCTGGGAGGCAAGCGGGTTCACGTTGCAGCCGGAGCGGTATTCCTGGTTCTGGCCGGCATGCATGCCTGGCGCTACAGGAGAAGTTTGTAGGTACTGCGGGTCTGTCTGCTGCAGACTGAGTCTGTCCGTTGCAGCATAGGCAGCGAAAACGAGGCCCAACCTCCTTGGGGCGGGGAGCCTTACGCCGATCCGGGTGCGCGCTTATCTGCAGACGTTCGGTGGACAGGCAGCGCTTGTGACAACATGCTGGCACTGTTTGCTCTGGGCTTGAATCTGGAGATTGGGACGTTTTACCTGCGGTGCCTGTCCTGGGGAACTGAAGTCATGCAGGCAGGGGAGAGATCTCCCCTGCCTTTTGTGTTTTGAAGCGGGCTAGAGCGTTTTGCCAGTGAAAAAGGCAAAATGTGAGGCGGCAGCACAGCGTCGTCCGGTCAAAACCAAATGGGAACACTGCGTTTTTTCCTGCTAAACGACAGACCGTATGATTTGAAGCACGAAGCGTTTCAAACTGAAAATGCACTTGTGGGGCAGGGCCATGTTGTGCCTGTATGCGTCATGCAAGGGATGGCTCTGTGCACTAACCCTGTTTGCGTGGAGGCTGGTCCACAGGCTGTCTTTACGGACAGAATGCCGTATAAGGAAAAAGCAAACAATCCTGCTCAAATTGGTGCAGAGCCGAACAGAGCGCTTGACGTCCTGACAAGGGCTTGCCATGATCACGCTGCCGCAGAGCAAGCCGGACAGATTGCCGCGGGGCGCCGCAATAGGCTGTTTCAGTGGTGGAGAGGGGACGCGTTGGGGATGAGCGCCAGAGAAGCGCGTTGTAGGTCAGATGGCTTTTGCCAGCTTTTTGAAAGCTGGCCGTTTTGGTGGCGGCACGAAACACAGCAGCGATGGTGCAGTGTGCAGGAGGCGGGCCGTTGCCTGGCATGGAGAAAATACAATGATTCAAACTGTGGGCAGAAAACTGGTGCTTGCCGTGTGCGCCCTTCTGGGGGGTACACTGGCCATTCAGGCTGTAGCTGTGGCCTGTCTGTGCCTTGTTGTCGCGCTGTGTCTTTTTTCCAGATCCGACTTGCGGCGCTGTTGCGCTGTTGCCCGGCGGGCTCTTCTGACAGGGCAGACCTTGTTGCGCGAATTTCTGGCTTCGCGCAGCAGCGAAAAAACGGCTGACTGACGGACTGACGCCGGCTGGGGCAGTTATGTATCGCGTAAGCCGGCAAGAGGTGTGTGCCTTGCAGCGCCAGCGGGTGCGGCCGGAGCTGGGAACTCCCCATACTCCGGCTGATAGTGTTTTTTTCGGCGTGGTAGCCGTTACAGATCCGGCAGACTGGTTCAGCTGCGATAGCTGGCGTTGCAGTTCACATATTCATGACCGAGATCTGCGGCAAGCAGCGTATATGTGCCCGGGCCGTCGCCCACTTCAATGTCGATGGGCAGATCACGCTGTTTGAGCGGCTCTTCCAGAAGCGCGTCAAAGTCTTCGTCGGAGGGCCGGCCGTTGCGGAACAGCTCAACGCCGCACAGGCTGACACGAACCCGGTTGGGATCGAGCGCCACGCCACTGCGGCCTACAGCGGCAACAATGCGGCCCCAGTTGGCGTCACGGCCGTATAAGGCCGTCTTGACCAGCTGCGAATGCCCTACTGTACGGGCAATCTGTTCGGCGTCGGCATCACTGGCCGCACCGGTGACGGCGATTCTGGCGACTTTGCTGCTGCCTTCGCCGTCCTGTACGAGCATGTAGGCCAGCTTGCCAAGGACTTCTACCAGCGCGGACTTGAGCACGGGCAAATCTTCAGGCAGTGCACGGACGCCTGAAGCTCCGTTGGCCAGGCCATACAGTGTGTCGTTGGTGGAGGTGTCGCCATCGACAGTCACGCGGTTGAAGGTCAGCGACACGGCTTCGCGGCACAGTGTGCGCCAGTCCTCAACAGCCACGTCTGCATCGCATAACGTGATGCAGATCATCGTGGCCATATTGGGGCAGATCATGCCGGCACCCTTGGCGACGGCCAGAATATGCACCTCTCCGCCGCGCAGTGCGATCGTCTTTTCCGCCATTTTGGGGAAGGCGTCGGTTGTCATGATGGCCCGCGTAAAGGTTTCGGCGTCGGCTTTACCGAGATTGGCTGCCAGGGCAGGAACGGCCTTTTCCCACAGATCCATACGCAGCTGTGGTCCGATGACGCCAGTAGACGCAGGCAGAATATCCGCAGCGTCAAGGCCGGTGGCGCGGGCTACCATATCGAGCGTGGCCCGGCAGTTGCGGAGGCCTTCTTCGCCGGTGCAGGCGTTGGCCTGCCCGGAATTGACGACAATGGCCCGGGCGGTCTTGCGGGCCTGGATGTGCTCCTTGCCTACAAGCACGGGAGCGGCGGGATACAGATTCTGGGTGAATGTCGCCGCGGCAGCAGCGGGGCGATCGCTGACGACCAGGCCCAGATCGTTGCGGTTTGCGGCCCTGAAGCCGGCCCCCGCAACGCCAAAGGAAAAGCCTTTTGGTGTACGCATAGGAATGACATCCTGCACAGAAGGTTGACGAACGTCGTAAAAACGGCAACGAAAAGGCATAACTAGCACGACTTGCTCCAATAGACAAGCTGAGGGCGGTGACGGCTCTGTCTGTGGGGCAGCCGGCCTGGTGCTGTCAGTTCCAGCAAGCTCTTGTTACACTGAACAGGGCTCGGCTTTAAGCGGGTCTGAAGCGCTCAGGAGAACTCTGGCAGACAGCGGCATGAAACATCCTGTTTCTCTCGGTTGACATTGGACAGAGCAAATCATACACAGGAAAAAACAAGGTAATTCGCGCAACGCGGCAAGCGTTGTGCTGAAGGTGGTAGATGCGATGAGTCAGTCTGGAGTGAGTGAAGTTTCTGTTGTCGACAATGTTCCGTTCGGACGAACGGCCGGCGCTCCTCAATTTTTCGCCCTGCGTCTTGAAAAGCCTGACACTCCCGGTTGGGAAAACTGGCGGCCGGGGCAGTTTGTGATGCTGCGCCCCAGCAGTTGGGGCCTCGACATGCCGTGGGGACGCCCGTTTTCCATAAGTCGTGTAAGTTCCCGCGAACTGGTGTTGTTCATTCAGGCTGTCGGACGTGGGACTGAGCGTATCCGTGATTTGCGCAGGGGGGATCTTGTCCGTGTCTGGGGGCCCCTTGGAAACGGATTTGCCATGGATCCCAAGGTGCCCACGCTGCTTCTGGCCGGAGGCATGGGGGTTGTGCCGTTTGTCGGGTATGTGGAGAAGCATCCCCGTCCTGCTGAGCTGACCATGATTTTCGGGCATCGGATGCCGGAAGATTGCTACCCGGTGGAAACGCTGGGAGAACGGATTGAGCTTGAGGCCTATCACGAGGCGTCGCCAGAAGATCTGGAATGGTTCCTCAGGCATATTCGTTCGCGCATCACAGCCTATGCGGCGAGCAAAGGGCTCGTGCTTGCGTGTGGCCCACAGCCCTTTTTGAAGGCCATACAGAGTTATGCGCTGGAATGTGGTGCCAGGGCGCAACTTTCGCTTGAGCATCGCATGGGATGTGGTGTGGGCGCCTGCCTTGGCTGTGTGTGCTCGACTACGGACAAGTGGCCGGTTGCCTCAAAAGCCGGCCAGCCCGTTCAGGTATGCAATCACGGCCCGGTGTTCTGGGCAGATCAGATTGTGCTGGGAGACTGAGCCATGACTGAACATCATCAGCATACAAATCAGCATACAAATACCATGGATCTGTCTGTGGAGCTGCCGCTTGCGTCATCCGGCCAGAGCCTGCGCTTCAAAAACCCCGTGCTGACGGCCTCCGGAACCTTTGGCTACGGTATTGAGTTCGCACCGTATGTGAATCTGTCGAGCCTGGGCGGCATTGTGGTCAAGGGGCTGTCGTTGAAGCCCAGGCGGGGCAACGCTCTGCCGCGCATTTCCGAAACGGCCTGCGGCATGCTGAACGCTGTGGGGCTCCAGAATGAAGGCGTCGAGGCTTTTGTCAGGGAAAAATTGCCTCAGCTGCCCTGGCAGGAAACGCCAGTTATCGCGAATCTGTATGCAACGGCTGCCGAGGATTTTGCTCAGCTGGCCGATCGCCT
>CALUZP010000055.1 GCA_944325325.1 uncultured Desulfovibrionaceae bacterium | reverse complement strand
GGCACGAAGGCGATTTTTTTGGTGATCCCCAGTTCGCGGATGGTGGCGTTGCCAAGCCCTGAGGTCACAAAGGCCGCATCGCACAGGCCGTTTTTCATCTGATCGATCGCTTCGCCATAGTTCAGGTAGTCGACTTTGGCATCTTTGTAGGTCATGCCGTGCGCTTCAAACATCATGCGGGCATTGAGTTCCACACCGGAGTTCGGCGCTCCGACGCCCACACGCTTGCCCTTCAAATCGGCAAACGTCTTGATACCGGAGTCGGCAGTGGTCACAATCTGGCAGAAGTTTGGCCAAAGGCCCATCATCGCGCGCAGATTTTTGGCGGGTTTTTTCCCTCATAGGCGCCAAAGGATTCCACAGCCTGGATGACGGAGTCTGCCATGGCAATGGCCAGTTCCCCCTGACCGGTAAGCAGCGCATTGATGTTTTCTACCGTAGCGCCGGTGGCAGTAGCGGAGGTCTTGTAGCCCAGTGAGCCAATAAAGGTGGAGAAGGCTCCCCCGATGGGGAAGTAGATTCCACTGGAAGGACCGGTAAGAACCGTGATGAAATAATCGCCGCGTTTGACTTCAGCTGTGGCCGGTGTGACGGCAAGGGCAACAGCCAGCACCATTCCTGCAACGCACGCTGCAATTGATTTACCTTTCATTGGAACTCCTTTACGGCTGTGTTGTTCCTGAATCAGGTGACCGTCCGTAGAATATAAAAATATGTAATTTTTATATAGTTACTTGCGGCCACCACCTCTCCTTCCCCCAAAGTCATGCTTCTGTACCGTTAGAATAATCACGCTATATCATTGATCTATGAAGGTCAATATATCTTATATGCAGCTGTTATTTTTTGTGCACAATATAACATAGTGATCAGGACATGACTTTTGGCTGTTGCGATACTGGATGAAAGGCAGAGATGCGTATTTATATTTTGAAGATGAATGAAATACATGTGTTTTGGTTTTTAAAATGATCCATGAGTAATTTGTTGCTGGACGCTTTCGGAAAGCCGGTTATGTGTTGAACGCCAGAAGCCGTCGAGCACGCCACTGTATGGGACAGGCCGCACGCGTGAATAAGCTGAGGCGCCCGGAGGGATTTTGGATCTGTTGTTAAACCTGATGTGCACCGATGCAGAATGCCGTAAACTGCTGCTTCCGATGAGCGTTGCTCTGAGCCTTGGGAGGGGAGCTAGCGGGCACGGCGGACCGTATGCATAGCGTTTGCACACAGGGAGGCATGCAGCATGCTGGGCATGTTCGCAAACGGAACAAAAATGAGTACAATATTTCTAAAAATAAATATTAATTATAATATGTTATAACCGTATGTAAACAGGTCATCCTAAAAACTGTAAGCTAATGGTTGCAATGTATGTACTGGTCAGTTTTTGGCATGATTACATAACATACTTATTTATAATTATAAATTGATATGACGCTGCTTGGCATATGTCTTGCTCCTGTTGAGGTAACAGGGACAGCCTGAGAAAGTTATGCAGAATGATTCTGACGGCCATCCCATCCTTTGACATCACGGAGATACGACATGCGTTCAGGCAGTGTTCTTGCCAAAAAACAGCAATCCGTCAGGACCTACGACGCTGTGACTTGTGGCGTCTGCGCAGGTTGCCCGGCGGGATGCGGCGTCAAGGCATTCATGAATGGTGCGGCACCCGTGGATTTCTTCGGGGACGAAGATCATCCTCTCAACAAGGGATCTCTGTGTCCGAAGGGGATGATGGTGTATCACACGCACAGGCACCGGGATCGTCTGCTGGTTCCTGAGATGAGGGATAGCCTTCGCGCGCCGTGGAAGCGTGTTTCGTGGGATGAAGCCCTCGATGCCATAGCCGGGCGGCTTGCAACTCTTGGGGATGAGGCTGCGCTGTCGCTGCCTGGCTCCATGTACGCGCCGCTGGATCACATTGCTGGAGCAGAATGGTTTGCATCCATACATCCTGGGACATATCCCCCTGCTGCGTTTGTACCGGCTCAGCTTGGCGAGCGCGGTGCTCTTGCGGCCATGTTTGGTGTTCCGGCAAGCGCTCTGTGTATGAATACCCAGAGGGACTGGGCCAACAGTCGGGTCATTCTTATTGTTGGTGGAGATCCGGCGGCAGAGTCTCCGGTCAGCTTCGGGCCACTTGAAGACGCCAGAGATCGTGGCAGCACATTGCTGTATCTGGGAGCGTGCGGTGGCATGACTGCGCTACGTTCTACCCGGGCATTACAGGTTCGCCCTGGTACGGAAGGCGTGGCTCTGGGGGCGCTGCTGCATGTCATGCTGCGTGAAGGCAAGGAACACAGTGCGTTTCTTATTGAAAACACTGAAGGCATGGCAGCGTTACGCGCCGCCGTGTACAACCTGACACCGGCTGTGGCCGCGTCGGCTTGTGGCGTTGCGGAAGAACAGATTGAAGCCTTTGCCAGGCTCCTGACCTGTAGAAGTCCGTTACAGGTCAGGCCTGCCACTTCACTGGACGATGCAGCGCTTTCGCTGTGTGGCGCCATGGTTGCCATTCTCGGATGTGTGGGCGTTCCGGGTGGCGGGCTCAACATGCCGGCAGTCTCCCCGTTCCGTGGCAGTGGAGCCCTTGCGCCGGAGAATCTGGAACAGCTTCTGGATGCTGGACAGTGCCAGGCCGTTATTGGATACGGCGACTGGGGGGCGCGGCTTTCAGGCGGTAAGGGAGTGCACAAGGCGCTGAAAGCTTGTGCGCTTGTTGTTCATGTAGGTTGTTTTGATGATGCCACCCGTGCTCTAGCGCACATTTCCCTGCCTGCTGCACATTGGAGCGAGTATGCCTCGCTCCGTGACGTCAGCGATTCACGAGCCCTGCAATGGAGCCGCTCGCTGCGTGAGCCCGCCGGGGAAAGCTGGACCCCGCTTGCTATTTGGACAGCGCTTGCGGCTAGAGTGGCGCCCTCGGCAAGGCCTCCGTGGAGCAATGTTCCCGCGGCAACCGAGCAGGAACGCCTGGCTGGCTACCTGCTGGCTTCCAATCCCCTGACAAAAGGCATCGTTCTTGATGCGTTGTCTGCTGACGGTATGCAGTCTTCCGGCGGCGTACAGTGGCCCTGTACACAAACGGATGAAGCGGTGCTTGAGCGCGACCGCTTCATCCGTGCCAACATCAGGGGCTGTAATATTTTATTTAAGGCACACAGTCAGTGGCTGGACAGCGGATTTCGGTTTCCGACGGCAAAAGGACGGATCCGACTTGATGCCGTGCATGTGCCGCATTCTCCTTCAGCATCGCTCAACGAGCGCACGGTATGGCTGGTTTTGTCAGGACAGGCAATGCATGCGGTTGATCATCCCGCGGTCGTCTTGCGCGAAGATCTGCCGTTGGCATCAATACATCCTGAAACGGCGTTACGGCTACATTTGCAAGCGGGGGACAGGCTGGTTCTGCGCACGGAGAGCGGGACAATCAAAGCTGTGGCGCGCGTTGCCTGGAGTGCGCGTCCGGATACTGTGTGCATGGAGCCTGAGTTTGCACGGCAGCTGCTACCAGTCGGGATGACGGCTACTGTGGTGGTTCAGGTTGACAAGGCGGAAAGCTGACACGGTGGTTCGGGCCTCGGAGCCATTCTGGCGGACGGGTCAGTGGATCACGCACAGGAAGAGAACAGTTTTGTTTCCTCCTGGGGGAGGACAGCCTTGTCATGCTGTGACACTGTGGCAACGGAAGTCGGCATCAAGCTTTTCTGGCATTGAACACGACGAGATGTGCTCTGCCGGGCACAGACGCGGAGGCGCCAATGCGGGTTATCTATGTGGGAAGCCAATATAACGAGAAGGGCGTTGCCTTGCAGGACGTTCATCCTGACGAAATTGTCATGCTGGTGGATATGGATCGCTGTGTAGGTTGTGGAGCCTGTCGCCTGGCTTGTCAGGCTGAGCATGGCGATGATGCTGAAACTCCGGTGCGGCGGATCGGTCTGGCACATGTCGGGTGTCGTCCTACGAGGCTGCTGGCGTTGCCTACTTCCTGTGAAACGTGTGCTGAACCGTGCGAATATCGCGACGTCAGCTACTGGACTTTTTGCCCGTCCGACAGAGTCGCCGTGTATCGAGGGCCGCTGTGTGATCACTGCGCTGAACGTGTAGGCAGGGGGTTGGTTCCGGCTTGTGCCACGCGTTGTGTCATGAAATGCCTGCATGTAGGGCGAGCGGCGGATATCCGGTTCGCACTGGAGGAAAAGCGCTTGCGCGATATGGGTGAAGCAGAGTTCAGAGAGTAGACTGCAGCCGACTGGGAGTGTCGTCATGAAGTCAGCAGATTCTGAAATTCATGCGGGGACTTATCGGCAACTGGTCACGGGTGGACGCCTGAAGCGGTTTCGGATCCGCGAGAAGCAGAGTGATCTGTTGATCAGCGCCAGGAGTGTGCTGACGGAAGAAGCTTACACGGCCTTGCATCAGGCCCGTGCTCAGATCATCGGCTACGCTGCCGGACGGAAGGATTTCTATACATCTCTACAGCCTCTGGCGATGGATGACGAAGCGCCGGAGATCGTTCGTGACATGCTTCAGGCAGGGATTGTCGGACATGTCGGCCCCATGGCTTCGGTAGCCGGAGCCATAGCCCAGTATGTGGGTGAAGCGCTGCTGCCTTTTTCGGATGAAGTTATTGTGGAAAATGGAGGAGATGTATTCCTCTGCACGGCAACGCCCCCTACGCTGTGTGTGGTGGCCGAATCGTCTGGAACCGGCTGTATCCATATTCGGCCTGCAGTTCCGAGGCTGCGCACGTTCGGTGTGTGTACCTCGTCAGGAAAGCTGGGACCGTCTTTGAGCCTTGGCAATGCGGACAGCGTGACGGTGCTTTCGGAGCGAACCGCGATAGCTGATGCGTTGGCCACACGGTTGTGCAATCTGGTTCGGCGGAGGGAAGATGTGCGGGATGTGCTGGAGTATTCCCGCACGACGCCGGCAGAAGGTGTCGTAGTCATTATGGAAGACTTTTGGGGAGCCAGGGGAGCCCTGGAAATTGTGGACTGACCTTTGTGGCAGCAACAACGAAGGTGGAAGAACATGAACGGTCAAACGAAGACTATCGCGGACATCAACGCCAAGCTGGCGGCGGGAGAAGCCGTTGTCATGACGGCTATGGAGCTGAAAGCCAGGGCGCGCGGCGGGGAACGGCTTTCCGTCTCCGAGGTGGATGTGGTCACTACGGCTACACGGGCCGTCATGTCCGGAACCGCGGCCATGCTCTCCCTGCCGATCGGGATTGAGGGCACCAAGCCAGAAGCCGTATATATCAACGGGGTTCCCTGTCTGTCGCAGTTCAGGACACAGCGGGGCTTCACTCCCGTATTGCTCAACGGTACGGAAGAAAGCCGGGACAATCACGGACGTTACGGCGGGGGGCATGTGCTGCGCGCGCTGGTGGAGCGCGAGTCGGTCGATATTGAGTGGACAGCCGGAGGACGGTCCATCTGTACCGTTGTAACGCTTGATGAAATGCCTTTTGCGCGTCTGTACACCTCTCGCAATTCTTATCAAAACTATATGGGGTTTACCAATGTGAAGAACGCGGCTTCCTACCGCAGCAACCCCACGTCTATTTTTGCCTGCCGGCCTATTCCTCCACTGAAGGGGCTGGCTGTTGGCGGCAGTGGAGAAATGAATCCCGGCGAGAACGATCACAGCCGTCTTGTGATTCGTCCTGGCATTCGTGTGTTGATCAACGGCTCGGTGGGGCTCGTTGCCGGGTATGGCACACGCGCGGCTGCAGAGCAGATTTGTCTGGCCACGGTTGCCGACATCAAGGGAATGGATCCCCAGTATATGGGTGGATTCCGTACCAGCTATGGCGTGGAGGTGACCAACAGCCTTGCTGTGCCGTTCCCCATCACTAGCCAGGAAATTCTCGACAACCTTACGGCCTGCCGGGATGAGAAGCTGACGCACTATATCGGTGACCTCGCGGATCGTCTCAAGCTGGTGGGTATTCCCTATTCGGACATCTGGCATGAGGCGCCGCTGGAGGTGCAGTTTGATCCGGATCGCTGCATCTGCTGCTCGTATCAGTGCGAGGCTGAATACTACTGTCCGATGAACGCCATTTCCTGGAAGGACAAAACCATCGATCAGACACTTTGTGTAGCCTGTGGGGCCTGTACCGGCAACTGCCAGGGAGGCGCGTTCATGGGCAAGGGCTGGAAACCCAGACGAGGGCTTGGCGACATTCATATCTTTGATCAGGATATCCCGATAATCTTCCGTCAGTCCAACAGGTTGCGTGCTGAGCGGTTGGCTCGGGTACTCAAGGAGCGCCTCGTTGAACGTTCGTTTTATCTGGTGGATACGGACAGCCGCTGTATGCTGTGGAATTAGTGCAGCTCTGGCTGGACCGATCAGGATGACGCGGGAACAGGATGTCCGCGTCCAGATTGAAGGACAACAGTTTTCCGTGTTCCTGGTCCGGATGACATCAGGACCATATCCAACAAGGCATGGGGCCGATCCGGCGGCTGCGGCAAAACCTGTATTGAATCCAAGCCGGACGCGGCCTGTAGGATAACAGAGCCGTTTGTCTGGGGAAGACAGCGTCCGTGTTGGTAATTGAACGTTAGAGGTAAGCCATGTCTCAGTTCTCTGAAAATTCGTTCGTGCAGGAGTGTCTGCGCGAAAGTGCGCAATGCATAGGTTGTGGAACCTGCCTGACAAGCTGCCCGGTCTATGCTCAGGAAGCACGCGAAGAGCTGACTGCGCGCGGGCGCAACCGGCATATCCTTGCGTTGTTGGAAGGATACGGCGATGCGGCTGAGGTCGTCGGCAAGTGCTTGCTTTGTGGCCGCTGCACCATGGTCTGTCCGCGCGGGATCCGCAATGATCTTATTGTGGCCGGGCTGCGCGGGCTGATGGTACAGCGTGATGGCCTGCCCTTTGCCAAGAGCGTGGCTTTTCGCAGGCTGCTCAGCGATCGAAAGCTTATGGGCAGAGCTTTGCGTTTTGCTGCGGCAGCCCAGCGCCTCATGCCTTCCGAGGACGGTGTGGGGATTGGCAACCTCTGTGATCCACCGCGTCCCACCGTACGTCATTTGCCGCTGTTTTTTTCAGCACTGGGCAGAGGGCGTCGCTTGCCTGCTGTAGCGTCTGATTTTTTATCAGAGCGTCTGCCTGAAGAGAACCCTGCTAGCGGAGTTACCGGTAAAAAGCTCCGTGTGGCCTACTTTGCAGGTTGCGCCACGGAGTTTGTTCTTCCGCGTACGGGTGAAGCTGTCGTGCGGGTGCTGACTGAGGCGGGCATGGACGTGGTTTTTCCCCATGCACAGGGGTGCTGTGGGCTTGCAGCGCATGCCAATGGCGATGTGGAAACTGCGGCGGCCATGGCCAGACATAATTTAGATGTGCTGGAACACACCAACGCCGATCTGATTGTCACCAGCTGTGCCACCTGCGGCACTGCTCTGCGCGACATCTGGCCCCGTCTGGCGCTGACAGACGACGAAAGGCGGCGCTTTGTCACTCTGGCCGGCAAGACGCACGACGTCTCTGAGCTGATTCTTTCTGCAGCCACTCCGGGAGTGTTCTCCTGTTATTCCAATCTGCCCCGGGGCGCTACGATCACCTGGCATGAACCTTGTCACCTGGGACGCCATCAGCATGTCAGCCGTGAACCGCTGACGATTCTGCGACGTACCTTTGGCAGCGCCTTCCATGAACTGCGGGAAGCAGGGTGTTGCGGTTTTGGCGGTTCGTTCAATCTGTACCATTATGGGATGTCACAGAAGATCGGCCTGCACAAGGCCGACAATATCCGTGAAGCCGGAGCGGACTATGTGGTCACCTCCTGCCCGGGCTGCCTGATACAGATTATGGATCTCATGGCGCAGCACGGCATTCCCGGTCGTGTGATCCATCTGGCGGAGGCTATCAGCTTCCGGGCCTGAACGAGCTGGATATTCACAGGAGAAAATATCTATGACCAAACAGAAGAGCCTCACGGAAGCGATGGCAGAGCTGAACGCAAAGATGCGGGAAGGCGTTTTTGAGGTCTCTGCCGCACACGCCCTCACGGACTTCGGTGGTGCCATTCCAGATATTCTGGTGTTCTCAGCATCAGCCCCTGCCTTTGATGCCGGCTGCATGTTTCTGGTCCCTGTTGCCGGACGCGGCGTGTTTACTCGTGCGGCGGAGTTGTCGCTGAACGGTGTTTATGGCTTTGTCGGGCCGGCTCCCAATGAGCGGTTGGGCGTGATCGACGTGTTGTTTACGTCAGATATGTCTGCAAAGGGCACCCCTGAATATACAGGACTTCATCTGTTTACGGAGGCACTCCTTGATCACGAGCTGAGCGTTTTCTGCCGTTCTATGGAAAATACGGAACATCGGGCTGTCACGCGCCTTTCGCAAATGCAGTTTGCCCGAATGACCATCTATGACGCGGCGATGGATAGGGAACTGGTAGCGCTGGCAGGCAATACGTTTTTTCCTGGCGCCCGTCTGCGCGTGAACGGCGGGGATGCGATTGTCGCCGGTTCCGGCGCCCGCAGTGTGGCTGAAGCGCCTTCACTGTCTCTGATTGCCGACTTATTCCCCATGCGCCCTGATCTGTTGCTGTGTGATGCAGACAATGTCATGGCCCGGCATAATCTGGCTTTTGCCATTCCGATGGCCGCGGTGAGCGAGCCAGAGGCTCTCCTGGAACGCGCCATGATGCTGGCCGCTGCCAGAGGAGAGGATGCGGACAGGCTGGCTGAGGCTGAAGAAGATCTTGTGGCGGCCCTGCGTTCCGGCACCTTCCATCAGGCCGATCCCGGGCCTGAAGTGGCGTGGTGAGAGCTCATCTGCATGTGGCCCGCGTGTATTTGAAGCCTGAATGATCCTTTTTCGATTGAACCTGCGTGCAACCTGTAATGCCTAGTGTAGGAGGTATCACATGTTCTCATTCAACCGGAAGGCGTTTTTCTTCGCCGGGGTCGTTTCCCTGTTTGTGTTTGCTTTGTCCGGAGTGGCTACAGCCAAGGAAATCCGGGTAGGCTATTTGGTTGCCGATCAGCTGCACCATCCGGCCATCATGGTTATGAAACAGCGCAATATGCTGGAGCAGGCCGGTATTGACGTCAAATGGAACGAATTTCTGGCTGGCTCCTATGTCATGCAGGAAATGGCTTCCGGTTCGTTGGATTTTGCCAGCTGCGGTGCAGCGCCGGTTGCCATCACCCATGCCCAGGGTGTGGATCTGAATATCATTGCCGGCTGCAAC
>CALUZP010000054.1 GCA_944325325.1 uncultured Desulfovibrionaceae bacterium | reverse complement strand
TGCGAAGTGCGCGCCGAACTGGCCGAACTGCGCGACAGCCTGCGCGCACTGAACGGCCCCGCCGCGCCTTCAGGCGGCCTGCCCCGCCCTTCCCCGCCGTCTCAGCCGTTCCAACCAGCTTCCCCCTCCCCGCTTTCCCAATCTTCCCAACCCTCCCAGGATTCTCAGGAGAAAAAGGCATGACCTGCAGTACGGCAACAGCGCCGGCCCCGTTTATTTTGTCCCCTTCTCTGCTTTCTGCCGACTGCGGCCGGCTGGCTGACGAACTCCAGTCCCTCGAGCGCACAGGGACAACCTGGGCACACTGGGACGTTATGGACGAGCAGTTTGGCCCCAACATCACGTTCGGACAGCATGTCATCAAGCGCCTGCGCCCGGCCAGCAGCCTTTTTTTCGACGTCCACCTGATGATCCGCGAGCCCGAACGGTATCTTGATGACTTCTGCGAAGCCGGCGCCAACATGCTGGTTGTACACGCCGAAGCCACCCTGCACCTGCAGCGGGTGCTGGCCCGCATCCGGCAGCTCGGCATGCAGGCTGGGGTGGCACTCAACCCTGCCACTCCTCTCAACGTGCTGGAATATGTCCTTGACGACGTGGACATGGTGCTGCTGATGAGTGTCAACCCTGGCTTTGGTGGGCAGTCGTTCCTGCCGTCCACCTACCGCAAGCTGCGCGAGCTGCGTGCCATGCTCCGGCAGCGCGGGGTAACGCCCCACATTGAGGTGGATGGCGGCGTGGACGTCGGCAAGACGCCGGAACTCATTGCTGCCGGTGCCAACGCGCTCGTTTGTGTATACGGCTTATGCTCTGCGGCCGACAGGGCAGCACGTTTCCAAGGATGTGCCGCGGCCGCCAGGCAGGGACAAACCATTACGCTGTAACCGCAGCACACGCGGGCGGGGCTGTGTGAGCGCGCGCTCCGACAGCGCGTACCACAGCAGCCAGTTCTCTGCCGGTTCAGGGACATGCGGTATTTCAGAAACCAGCGTGCATCCTCGGGCAGAAAAGACGGACGGTTTCTTTCTGTTCAGGCATGCGTCCTCCGGCGCTGTTCCTCTCACACGCTGCCCCCCGCTAACAGGACATATAGCATGCCCTTATTCAGTGTAAAAATGCGCGCCAGCCGGACAGCACACGGCGTGAACGAACATATTTCCGGTGCTGAACGCATTGTTGACGCACAGTGTGTGCCAGCGCTGGCCGGAGAACTTGTGACCCGTGCCCAGCGCCACAGCAAGGGGAATCCCGATTTTATCAACATCAAGGTAACGGCTGTGCCGGAGTCCGACTGTCTGCATCTTCCGGCCCTGCCCGTACGCACTCTGGCCTGTGCCAACGCTGCCGAGGGGTTGCGTCTGGCCTCCGGACTTCTGCGCGAGCTGGGACTGACCGCACCGGAAGCCGTGCTGGCCCGGCTGCCAGAAGCAAGCGGCCTGCGCGGAGCCATGCTGCTGGACGCCCACACACTGGAACGGCTGGAGCCGGACAAGGAACGCGGCGTGCGCGCCACCTGCATGGACAGGGCTGGCACAACGGCCGCCACCAGTGGCGCAACAGGGAAAAATCACTATCAGGAAGCGCTCGTACTGGCGACGAAGGTAGCCAGCGCCCCCAACATCCTTGCCGAGATCTGCATTTCCGACGATCCGGATTATGTGACAGGCTATGTGGCCTCGCGAACTCTGGGATATGTGCGCATCCTCCACATGAAGGAGCCCGGCTCGCCGGAAGGCGGGCGTATTTTCCTTTACCAGGGTCCTCGAGAGGAGCTTGCCGGCACACTGGAATTCATTGAGCGGCAGCCTGTCCTGGTAGAGGACCTTCCGGAATCGCCCGACTCTCACCCAGGCACGCAGGACGCTTCCTGCCCTGTCAGCCCGAACGTTGCGGCAGAGCCAGCCAGACAGGCCGACAAATGGGCGTTTCTGGAAGACGGTCTGCAGCGGCTGACCTCAGAAGGCCTGCGCCGGCACATCCGGGACATGGCTTCAGCGCCCGGCCCGCATGTGGAGTGCGAAGGCAGGGAGCGTCTGCTGCTGTGCTCCAACGACTATCTGGGGCTGGCCAACGACGAAAGGGTCAAAGCGCGTGCGGCACAGGCGCTGGCTCTCTGGGGGACTGGAACGGGCGGCTCACGTCTGACCACGGGCAGCCTTGCCCTGCACAGTGAACTGGAACAGCGCCTGGCAGCTTTCAAGCATGCGGAGGCGGCGCTGCTGTTCAACACAGGCTACATGGCCAACACCGGCGTCATCACGGCCCTGTGCGGGCAGGGTGACGTGATTTTCAGTGACGAATTGAACCACGCCAGCATCATCGACGGCTGCCGGCAGAGCCGGGCGGAAATCGTGGTCTACCGCCACAACGACATGAGCGATCTGGAGGCAAAGGCCCGCCTCCGGGCAGGCCGCCGGGGACTCATCGTCAGCGACGCGGTATTCAGCATGGACGGTGACATCGCACCCCTGCCGGATCTGCTGCGCATTGCCGACCGTTACAGCTTTCTTTCCATGATTGACGAAGCGCACGCCACCGGTGTGCTGGGGGCTACAGGGCGCGGCGCGGTGGAGCACTTCGGGCTTTCCAGCATGCCGGATATAACCATCGGGACGCTGAGCAAGGCGCTGGGCAGCGAGGGCGGCTTTGTCTGCGGACAGGCCCGGCTCATCGAGTATCTGAAAAACCGGGCCCGCAGCTTCATCTTCTCCACGGCACTGCCAGCCGCATCCGTAGCGGCCGCTCTGGCCGCTCTGGACATCCTGTGTCAGGAACCCTGGCGCGTGCGCCGCCTGCAGGAGCATACGGCGTTTTTCTGCCACTGCCTGCAGGCGGAAGGGCTGAACGCCCATTCCTCAAGCGCCATTGTCCCTCTGATTGTCGGCGATGAAAAAAACGCCACGCGCGTGGCGGACGAGCTTTTTGCGCGCGGCTATCTGCTCTCCGCTATCCGGTATCCTTCGGTAGCCCGCGGCCAGGCCCGGCTGCGGGCCACACTGCGCAGCGATCACACGCGCACAGACCTGGCGGAAGCGGCCAGGCAGACGGCACTGGCCCTGCGTTCCAGCGGCATCCCCCGCTGACAGCACACAAACACCCGGACACCTGACTGCCCGACGATGAACAAAGGGAGGAAAAAGCCGTTAGGGCTTTCTTCCTCCCTCAGTCTTCCAGGCCGGATGTGCACGCAGAGCGCTTAGCACAAAGGCTGTCCGCAAGCTGTACCCGGATGCCGGATCCCCAGGGGCAGCCATGCCGGCAGTCGCACAGATGACATTCCTTCCTCTTACAGCAGCAGACTTGGGATCAGCATGACCCCTGCCTGTATCACTACGGCCAGTCCAAAGGTCAGCAGCTTTTTACCGGTATCAAGAGCAGCCGGGCTGACCTCTTCCCACAGGGCCAGGGCGCCATGCAGCGTCCGCTTGAGCGGCCAGACAAGACAGCACACCACAAAGGCAATAAAAATCACCATAATGATCCTGGCGCTCGGGAGCTGCCAGACCGCACGCAGCTTTTCAAGTGCGGGCATCCCACTTGCATTAATGGCGTCAAGCTGTGCCTGAACTTGCGGATCGCCCTCCATCCAGGCAGAAACGCCCAGCAAGGCCAGGAAGGCCACCACAATGAGCAGAAAAGCGATCAGAATGGTATTGACCTGCCATGACGCATGGGCCGCCTCGACCTCACGGCCCTGACGGTGGTATCCACTGCGCGCCATGTAGCCAAAAGGCAGTGTAATGATGCCCAGAATGAGCAGCAGCGGCCAATATACCGAAAAGGAAAAGATCAGCAACATGATGTAGCTCATCCACAGCGAGCGTTCCTGCTTTGGCGAGCCTGCCTGCGTAACTGGCTCTTCGGATTGCATAAATACCTCCATGGTGTGACTCTTCAGGCCCCGCATCAGGACAGTGCCGTTCATGCCCCGTGCCAGAACAGCGCCGGCATGCTTCAGGCTGCCGGCTGCAGCAGCAAACCTTTCTTTGCTGCCAGTCTTACAGCCGCACGGACACTCCTCATTCGAAAGCATACGTCGCGGTCCCTGTCAACCAACATCCGGACGTTTTTTACCGCGACGCTGCAGAAACAGGGAGCCGGAGGCAGGCCGGCCCGCACGTCAGACAGCACTGCACGCGCCCGCGCCTATGGACCGATGTACAGCTGCCCCCCGCTGCGGGCATGCACAACGCAACCATGCAGGCCGGCGCTGTTTGCTGTGATTCAAAACAGGCATGAGCCGGCAGATCGTCGCTCACATGCCGTGGGCAGAAAAAACACCAGGCGATGCTGACAGTACGCATCCTGTGAGGCCTTTTATCTCTGGCGACTCCGCATTACGATAAAAGACAGCTGGCAAAATAGCACAGGACGCTGCCTGGTGGTTCCTTTTTCCGGCACGGGCCCTGCAGCGTACCCGTCCCCTCTGACTTCTCTGGCACACTGGCGCGGCAGTCCTGGCGCGCCATATTTCCCACTGCCAGGAAAGGCTGCTGCCCTCTGCAACAGCAGGCGCATGCCACACCGCTGACACATGACACAGGACCGGCAGCATCCCTCCACGGACGGACGTAACAGACAGCTTCCCTGCGGACATGGCGGCTGCATCCCCCTGCTGGCTGGAACGTTTCTGGCACAGCACAGGATGCCCTGTCGCCTTTTGTGTCATTCTGCCCCGTTTTCCTGTGACCAATTGCCAAAATCGCACATTTTACCTTGATACTTCAGAACAGGCAATCATTTTCGATTCGCATATCATCACGGATTCTGGCGCAATATGATATGTCCCATACAGATAGCGCAGGTGCTGAACAGCATGTTCCTGCTCAGGGAAAGCCGCTTTTGTACACAATATTGCACAATATATCATTTTTTTGTGTAATATTTGAGTGTGAAAAAATTCCTTATCATCTCCAGAACGCTTGCCTCAAGCCCAAATGAGAACATAATTATTTGTATTATATATTCTTTTTATTTAAAAAAGAGCTATACCTCCTTCTTCAGAACGCGTTGACAGAAAACATGCTATTTTACATATCCTATACACAAATGAGGTAACTCATGTCATTTGGAACACGCCTCAAATCGCTTCTAGCCAAAAAACAGCAATCCCAAATGGACTTCGCTACACATTTGGGCATCACTCGTTCGCGGCTTTGCAACTACATCAACGGCAGAAGTGAACCCGACTATGCCACGCTCTGCAGTATCGCTGAAGCGCTGCAGGTCAGCATCGACTATCTGCTTGGCCGCAACGTCATGCAGGATTCTGATTTTCAGGGGAGCAGGATCTTCTCTGATTTTGCCATAGGAAAGGAAAAACCCGCCGCAGACGGCAATACCGTATGGATTCCCCTGTATCTCTCCCGATCCGACTCGCAGGAAACCACTCCCGAGCCTTCCGGCTGGCTGCGGGAAACCAGCGCGTTTATCCAGGCTGGAGAGTTCAGACAGCCTTACGCCCTCATTGTCAGCGATGACAGTATGGCTCCGGAAATCATGCCTGGAGACATCGCCTACGTCCAGCCACGCTTTATTTACTACCCGTTTATGGAGCAGAACCCCGGGCGAGATCTTTTTGGTGTACGTCTTAATGCGCAGGATGCCGTAGGCACCTCACTGAAACGGTGCAGCGTCCAGAACAACCTGCTTATCTTTTATTCCAATAACGGGAAATACGCCCCGATCATCCTGGACATGACGCGAATCCTTTTTGTCCCGTTGATCGGCAAGGTTGTTTCCATCTGGCGGAATTATCTGGACAGCGACATGCTGAACCGCATCCGGGAGGCTGACAATGATTGACGTCATCCCTTTCTCCTCATGCCACACCGAGCAGTACGGAACCATCAGCGTAACAAGCCTGCTGTCTTTCAATAACTATTTTGATCCGCGCAATGCCGCCTTTGGCTCCCTGCTCGTCTTCAACGACTATAAGGTCCCGCCAGCCGCCGGATTCAAGATGCACCCTCACCCCAACTGCGAACAGCTGTTCTTCATTGTCGAGGGAATGCAAAAATGCGTCGACACGCTGGGGAACTCGGTTGTGCTCAAGCCTGTAACCGTGCAACACATCACTGCCGGATCGGGATACGCTCGTGAAACGTCCAATTATTCCAACTCAGTGCTGCACTTCATGAGCATCCGCTTTCAGCCGCGCTGCCCGCATGCCAAGCCCCTGCATGAAATACGGACGTTTTCGCCATCACTCATGAAGGACCGTATGCTCAAGGCTGTATCCGGCAACACTGCCCCTTCACAGAATCTCCCTCTTGCCTTTGACGTCGATGCCGACGTGTTCATCACCGCACTGGAGCGAGCGCCCCTCACTCAGGTCACCCCCAGCGGCGCAAAGACGTTTATCTATGTTGTGAGCGGCAGGGTCAGCATGAACCAGCAAACGCTTCAGGCTGGCGATCACGTCCGCATTTCGGGCCCGGAAACCGTATCTATAGAGCCATCCCCCAAGGCGTGGCTCATTGTCATAAGCATGCGCTGACCGCCTCAACCGGCCGGCGTTATCCGCATGGAACAGTCTAACCAAGGAGTAACAGTATGTTCAAAACGATCCTGAGGGTTGCATGCGTCACTGTCCTGGCTGTCGCCATTTCTGTGCCTCTGGCCCATGCCAAGCAGCGCCTGCTCATGGGCACTTCCACCGGTGGCGGTTCGTACTATGTCCTTGGCGGCACCTGGAGCAACGAACTGAACAACAAGCTTGGCGATATCCTGGATCTTTCCATTGAAGTCACCGGCGGACCTGATACCAACATCATGCTGATCGAAAACAAGGAAATGGATCTCGGCATGGTAACGGCCTGGCAGGCTGGCGACATGTACACCGGTCATGGTAAAATCCCCAAAAAATTCCAGGCAATGCGCGCCTTTATTCCGCTGTATCCCAGCTATCTGCAAATCTACTCCCTGTCGCAATCCGGTCTGAAGACCGTTCATGACATCAACGGCAAGACCGTCTCCTCCGGCCCTGCCGGGGCAAGCAGCTTCCTTGCCGCCCGGGCCGTCATCGACACGCTGGATCTCAAGCCTGCCAAAATCAGCGGCATGCCCGCCAGCCAGCAGCTCAACACCCTGCGTGACGGCCAGACCCAGGTGGCCTTCTCGGTCTTTGGTGTCCCGGCCCCGGCTATCATGGAAATGGAAGCCACTCACGACATCACGCTGCTGACCATGACCGACGCCGACTTCGACAAGCTCATCAAGGCCTATCCTTCCTGGACAAAAGGCGTGATCCGCAAAGGCTCCTATAAGGCTGCCAAAGAAGACATCAACGTCATTTCCCTGTGGAACTTCGCCGTCGCCCATAAGGACCTCTCCGAAGATCTCGTCTATCAGATCACCAAGACGACCTTCGAAGTCCTGCCCCAGCTGGCCAATGCCATAAAGGACATGGCCCTGACCAAGCCTGAAGACATCCTGTACAGCAGTGTGCCGCTGCATAAGGGCGCCATCAAGTACTACCGCGAAATCGGCCTGACTATTCCCGACAAGCTGATCCCTGCCGAAGCAAAGTAAATTCCTTTTCACACCGGGGCCACAGCGCCCCGGTGCAGCCTTAACAACTATCTGGAGACAGCCATGAGCACCTTGCCCGACGAACAAACCTTGGAAACCCTCAGTGAGGAAGGGTACTGTTCCCGAAAACCCTCCGGCGTCCTCAAGTACCTCTATTATGCCATCGGCCTCAGCATGGCCCTGTTCCATATCTGGTTTCTGGGCTACAGCTCCATGGAACCATGGGCGCTTTATTACTCGCATCTCTGCTTTGGGGTCGTGCTGGCCTATTTTCTCTACCCCTTCTCACGGCACTCAAACAAGAATATGCCCACGCTCTCTGACTGGGTTTGCATGCTGCTGGCTGCCTCGGCCTGCATCTACTTCATCACTGAGCTGGATACAATCATTTATCGGGTAGGTGTGGCTCCCACAAACCTTGACCTGTTTTTCTCCACTGTGCTCGTCGTGCTCGTTCTCGAAATGACCCGGCGCACCAACGGCTGGATCCTTCCTGCCATTGCCCTTTTCTTCATTGCCTACGCGCTGCTCGGCAAATATCTGCCCTACAGCTTTGGCGGTCACCGCGGCTACAGCTTCGCCCGTGTGCTCAGCTACGTCACGGGGATGGACGGCATCCTGTCCACGCCGCTGGCCACTTCGGCCTCCTTTGTGTTCCTGTTCTTCCTGTTCAGCGCATTCCTCGCCAGCACCGGCGCAGGCCAGTTCTTCATCGACATCGCCATGGCTGTGGCCGGCGGCAGACGTGGCGGCCCGGCCAAGGTGGCTGTTATCGGCAGCGCGCTGTTTGGCACCATCTCCGGCAACTCCGCCGCCAACGTGGTTGCTTCCGGCACCTTCACCATCCCCATGATGATCAAGGTAGGCTATTCGCCACGCTTTGCCTCTGCTGTAGAAGCCGTCGCCTCCACCGGCGGCCAGATGACTCCTCCCATCCTTGGCGCCGCAGCGTTCATCATCGCGGAACTGACGGGAACGCCCTACCTCGACGTCGCCCTTGCCACCGTCATTCCGGCAATTCTGTATTTCGTTTCCATTTTCTACATGATCGACCTCGAGGCCTACAAGGAAGGACTGCACGGCTACGCCAAAAACGAACTGCCCGACGCCCGCAAGGTCCTGATGGAAAAAGGCCATCTGGTTATCCCCATTTTTGTGCTCATCTTTGTCCTTGTCGTTCTGAACGCCTCTGTCATCAAAGCGGCAATCTGGGCCATCTATTCAACAATCCTGTGCACCTTTTTGCGTAAGAGCACCCGCCTGACCCCCGAACAGTTCGTTGCCGGCTTTGCCGACGGGGCCAAGCAGGCTGTCGGACTCATTGCCGCCTGCGCCACGGCCGGCATCATTATCGGTGTGCTGAACCTCACCGGTACCGGCCTCAAGTTTGCCAGCGGCATTATCGCTCTTTCCGGCGGCATCCTGCCCGTTGCCCTCGTGCTGACCATGACCTCAGCCCTTGTGCTTGGCATGGGCCTGCCCACAGCAGCGGCCTACCTCATCTGCGCGGCGGTCATCGTGCCGGCGCTGACAGGCCTTGGCGTACCCGCACTGACCGGACACCTGTTCATTTTCTATTTTGCCTGCCTGTCTGCAATTACCCCGCCTGTGGCGCTGGCTGCATTCACTGCGGCTTCGCTTGGCAAGACACGGCCAATGGGCGTCGCCATCACTGCTGTGCGGCTCGGTATCGTGGCCTTCATCGTTCCGTTCATGTTCGTGTACGCCCCGTCGCTGCTCTGGCAGGGCAGCCTGCCTGAAATCCTGGGCACGCTCGTCACCTCGCTGTGCGGCGTGTTTTTCCTCGGCTCCTCCCTGCAGGGCGTCTTCCGGGACCGCCCGCTCAACATGGGACAGCGCGGCCTGTTCCTGCTGGGCTCACTGTCACTCATTCAACCGGGGCTGCTGACCGACCTCATCGGTGTAGGTCTTGTGCTGCTGGCCCTGATCTGGCAATGGCTCAGCCTGCGCCAGCAGGCCTGACACCCGTGCACCCCTTTTCTTTGCAACCTGAAAAAACGGAGAATTGAATAATGGCTGACACCTCACATTCCCTGCTGTTCCTTTCCCAGCGTGAAGTCATCGAAGCAGGCGTCCTGAACATGGAGCAGGTCGTGCCTCTCATGGAAAAGGTCTACGGCCTGCACTGGCGCGGTGAAACCGTGGTGCCCAGCAAAGGCGTCATCCGCTGGGGCGGAGTGGAAACAGAATGGGAAAAGGGACGCATCAACGCCCTGCCCGGCTGGATCGGCGGGGACATCCGTACAGCAGGCATCAAGTGGATCGCCGTCTCCCCTGAAGGCGTACGCGCGCCCGGCATGCCCAAAGTAGCCGCACTCGTCATCATCAACGACCCCGTCACCCTCTATCCGGTGGCCGTCATGGATGGCGTGCTGCTGAGCGCCATCCGCACCGGCGCCAACATGGGCGCTGCGGCCCTGCACCTGGCGAAAAAAGACACCCGCACCATCGCCATCATCGGCGCCGGCTTCCAGGGACGGACACAGCTTATGGCTCTGCTTGTCGCCCGCCCGCAGGCGCAGACCATCCGCGTGTATGACGTCAATCCGGCACAGGCGGCCAACTTCGCAGAAAACATGAAAAAGCGTACAGGCAGGGACATCACCGTCTGCTCTACCGTCGATGAAGCCGTCAAGGGCGCTGACATCGTGGTCACCGCCACCGGCAGCACCGAGCCGCTTCTGCTGAAACGCCATCTTGAGCCGGGCATGCTGTACATCCACGTCGGCGGCAACGAATGTGAATACGAAGTCATTTCCAGCGCTGACAAGCGCTATGTCGACGACTGGGAACAGATCAAGCACCGCGACGTGTCCAGCCTCGCACACATGTTCTTTGCCGGCCAGCTCACCGACAAGGACATCACCGCCGAGCTGGGGGCTGTGGTCACAGGCGACAGGCCCGGCCGTGAATCCGACAACGAAATCATCTACGTGAACACCGTGGGCCTCGGCGTGCAGGACGTTGCGCTCGGCTCGCTCATCCTGGCCAACGCACGGAAGAAGGGGCTTGGAACAACTGTCAAAATGTGGGATGAACCTTTCGTCCTTTAATTGAACTTTTGTATTGAAACCTCCGGGAGCGGTTCCGCTTGTCAAGGCACGCCGCTCCCGGTACACGCGAAAGCGGGCAGCCGCACAGGCGCACTGTTGTTTTTCCGGCATGCAGGCAGTGCGTCCCTTGAAGGGCAACACTTCCAGAGACAGCCTGCCACTGGAATGCGTTGCGTTAACCTGGTGAGCCTTGTCACACGGCAACAGCTCACCCCTGCTCACCCAGAACCTGCACGGCCGCACGCTGCCTTACCGCGCTTTGGCGTTTCCAAGGATTGACCGGCTCCATACAAATGTCCGACGGGGATGCCGCCCCGTCTGCCTAACGCACAGGATCGCACTATGCGCACAGAAAAAGACGCCCTTGGCGAAATGCAACTGCCTGATGACGCCTATTATGGCATCCAGGCGCTCCGTTCCTTGTCCAACTTTGACGCGACAAACAAGACCTTCAACGATTATCCGGCCGTGGTCCAGGCCCTGGCAGAAATCAAGAAGGCCTGCGCACTGGCCAACCGTGATATCGGCGCGCTTGAAAGACACAAGGCCGACGCCATCGTACAGGCCTGCGACGACATCCTTGCAGGCCGCATGAAAGGGCAGTTCCCCGTCAATATCTGGCGCGGAGGCGGCACTTCCATCAACATGAACCTCAATGAGGTTATCGCGAACCGGGCCAACGAGCTGCTTACCGGGCACAAGGGGTACGATCAGATCCACCCCAACACGCACGTCAACATGTGCCAGTCTTCCAACGACGTGTACCCTACGGCAGAAAATATCGTTCTCTACCGGGAAATCGGCCGTACGCTGGAGGGTGTGGCCAGACTGGAAAACTGCCTCTGCGCAAAGTCCGAGGAGTTTAAGGATGTCGTAAGACTCGGCCGGACATGCCTTCAGGACGGCGTTCCCATGACGCTGGGCCAGGTCTTTGCCGGTTTCCACGGGGTCATCCGGCGCGGGAGACTCCGCCTTGAAGCCCTGCGCGACGATTTCCGCACCGGCGTGCTGGGCGGTACGGTCATCGGCACCGGCATTGGCGCGCTGCCTGGGTATGTTGAAGCCGTCTATCCCCATCTGAGCGCCATTGCCGGATTCGAAGTGCGCCTGCCCGAAACGCCTGCGGAAAGCCCCATCGCCGAAGCCGGACTGTTCGACGCCATGCAAAACGCAGACGGATTGATCGAACTTTCCTCCGCGCTCAAGCTCCTGGCCTGCTCAGCTGGAAAAATCGCCAACGATCTCAGGATACTTTCATCTGGACCGCGCGCCGGCTTTGAAGAAATACGCCTGCCTGCCGTCTCGCCCGGCTCGTCCATCATGCCCGGCAAAATCAATCCGTTCATGTGCGATCTTAT